>DATFTE010000245.1:0-2945 GCA_035262225.1 Terriglobales bacterium | reverse complement strand
TGGTCAATACGCTCAGTCTCGGCGACCGGGTGCTGGCTTACGAGACCGGGCATTTTTCGACCCTCTGGACGAAGGTGGCGCGGAATCTCGGACTAATGGTGGATTATCTGCCAAAGGACTGGCGCCACGAGGCCAATCCGTCGGCGGTCGGCGGAAAGCTGGCTGAAGATCGCGAACACGCGATCAAAGCCGTGATGGTGGTGCACAACGAGACTTCCACAGGCGTCGCCAGCGACGTTGCCGAGGTGCGCCGGGCGATGGACGACTCCAGGCACCCGGCGCTGCTCTTGGTGGATACCGTATCCTCACTCGGATCCATGGACTATCGCCATGACGAATGGCGCGTGGACGTTGCCGTGGCCGCGTCACAGAAGGGCCTGATGCTGCCGCCTGGCCTGTCCTTCAACGCGGTGAGCGCGAAAGCCATTGAGGCATCGAAGGTGGCGCGGCTGCCGAAGAGTTACTGGCGCTGGGACGATATGCTTTCGAGCAATACCAGCGGCTTCTTTCCATACACTCCGGCCACTAACCTGCTGTTCGGCCTGCGCGAAGCCCTGCGGATGCTGGAGGAAGAGGGACTGGAGAATGTCTTTCAGCGGCACCTGAGGCTGGCGGAGGCAACGCGTCGCGCGGTGGACACATGGGGGTTGGAACTGCTCGCCTCTGATCCCGCGGAGCGCAGTGCGACGGTCACCGCGGTCCTGCTGCCGGACCGCTATGACGAGGCCGCGCTCCGCGCTTTGATCCTCGACCGCTTCAATATGTCCCTGGGAGCGGGCCTTGGCAAGCTGGCGGGCCGCGTCTTCCGCATCGGCCACCTCGGCAGTTTTAACGAGCTGATGCTCGCGGGCACGCTCGCCGGCGTCGAGATGGGACTGGCCCTGATGGACGTGCCACACCGGGCGGGCGGCGTGACGTCGGCTATGGCGTATCTTACGGAACAGGCGAAAGTCGAGACTCATGACGCCGTCGCGCGCTGATAGATCGATCAACCGTTGGGTGCAACTGGCCCTGATGGTGGCATGCACGGTCATGCTCTCCAACATGCAGTACGGCTGGACGCTGTTCGTCAATCCCATGCAGAAGGAAAATCACTGGGAGCGGGCGGGCATTCAACTGGCGTTCAGCATTATGATCCTGCTCAACACGTGGCTCGCGCCGATCGAAGGGCTGCTGGTGGATCGCTACGGACCGCGGCCGGTCGTGATGATCGGCGGAGTTTGCGCGGCCGCCGCGTGGACAATCAATTCGTACGCGCAGTCGCTGGGCAGTCTGTATGCGGGCGCGATCGTGGGCGGCATCGGCATGGGCTGCGTCTTCGGCACATGCATGGGGACGGCGCTCAAGTGGTTCCCGGACCGAAGGGGGCTGGCAACGGGGTTGATCGCGATGGGTTACGGGTTGGGCGCCGCCGCATCGGTGATCCCACTCGCGGGCATGATCCAGTCGAGCGGTTACCGGCACGCCTTTCTGGTTTTCGGACTGATTCAAGGGCTGTCGATCTTTGCGATGGGCGGGTTGCTGGTGAAACCTGCGGCGCAGAAGGTCCGCGCTTCCGCGCGCGCGGCAGCCGCACAGGTGGATATCCATCCTTCGAGGACATTCCGTACGGCGGTGTTCTGGATGATCTACCTGGTGTACGTGCTGATCGGCTTGGGCGGCATGGTGATCACGGCGCAACTCGGACCGCTGGCACTCGACTTCGGCGTGGAGAAGCAGATCGTCACGATTCTTGGGCTGTCGATGCCGGTGCTGACCCTCGCGGCCTCCGTGGACAATTTCGCGAACGGCATCACTCGTCCGTTGTGCGGCTTTCTGTCCGACAAGATCGGACGCGAAAACAGCATGCTACTGGTCTTCACGGCGGAAGGGCTCGCGTTTGCCGGCATGATCGTTTTCGGAAGCAATCCTTTTGCGTTTGTCTTATTTGCGGCTTTGATTTTCCTGTTCTGGGGGGAGATCTTCTCGATATTTCCAGCCATCTGCGGCGACACTTTCGGAGTGAAGCACGCGGCTGCCAACAATGGGTTGTTGTATACAGCGAAAGGGACGTCGTCGTTAGCGGTGCCGCTGGCGAACCTGCTGGTCGCGGCCACCGGAACATGGACCAGCGTGCTGCTGGCGGCGTGCATCTGCAGCATCGCCGCCGGCATTATGGCGAAGTTCGTAGTGGCGCCCATGCGCCTGCGCCTGGCCGCGAAGCACGCTGCGCAGCAGGTTGAGGCTGTTTCTGCTCAGGGCTTCAAGACTTTGACCACATAGTAGCTGACGGAGTTGGGCACTTCTTTGAACCAGTGGGGGATGCCCGCGGGAACCACGATGACGTCGCCCTTGGTCAAGTGGTGTGTCTCGCCGCCTTGGACGTCCGCTCCGATGGACTGTCCGGGCCGCGTCGATTTCAGGCCAACTACGGTTCCGCCCGTGACGAAGGTGGCTTCACCCTCGACCATGTAGATGACATCGGTTTCCTTATCATGCACCTCGACCTGACCGGCTTTCTCGCGGTGGCTGCCGCTAACCGTGAGGTCCGGGGCGGTTACCAGGGATCCTCCTTTGTGGATGGCCGCGGATACCTTGTCGTGGCCAACATAGGTGACCTTTCCCGGGGCGTAGGCAACGAGAACCGAGCAGGCCATCGTCAGTAGTGCGGTGAGTCCGAATAATACCTTCATGTCATTTCTCCTGTTCTAGAAAAGGATTTTCCCGGCGAGTAGAACTGTGCGCGATGATGCCTTCGAAGCGCAATTGGAGCTGGATGCCTTCCCGATCCTGGTGTTTTTGATAATCGCCATGTCCAGGTTGTTGGCGCCGTCCGCGCGCATTCCGGAGAACCTTGACCCAGGGTACGAAGATTCTGGCTGGGCTGCAATCCGGAGTTCCGTTCGAAGCCGGCATCGACATTGAACCAGCGATCCACGGTGCGCTGGCCATTCGGAATCGGAATA
>DATFTE010000244.1:0-31726 GCA_035262225.1 Terriglobales bacterium | reverse complement strand
ACACTTCGCCTCATCCATGGCGCGCACCTGTTTACCGTTCCCTTTGAAAATCTCGATATTGGCCTCGGCCGCAGAATCGAATGCGATGAAGACGCCGCCGTACGCAAGATCGTGGAGCGGAAACGCGGCGGGTTCTGCTATGAGCTGAACGGCGCCTTTGCCGCCTTGCTGCGCGCCCTGGGGTTTCAGGTGACGCTCCTCTCGGCCCGGGCGGCGCGGGCGAACGGCGGAGAGGGGCCGGAGTTCGATCATCTGACGCTGCGGGTGGACCTGGAAGAGCCCTGGCTGGCGGATGTGGGGTTTGGGGATTCGTTTCTCGAGCCGTTGCGCGTGACGGCCGACCTCGAGCAGCCGGAAGGACCACGGATATTCCGCCTGGTCGATGATGCCGGCGTCTGGCGGCTCGAGATGCGCGAGCCCGGCATGCCGTGGAAGAAACAATATTCGTTCACTCTTCGGCCGCGCGGACTTTCAGAATTTGCCGAAATGTGCCGCTACCATCAGACTTCCCCTGAATCGCATTTCACCCAGAAGAGAATCTGTACCCGCGCTACCGCGAACGGCCGCGTGACGCTGGCAGAGTTCAAACTGATCTTCACCCGCGACGGGCAGCGCGAGGAGAAGGTGCTTGCATCGGAGGAGGAACGCAGCGAGGCCTTGCGGAAGTACTTTGGTGTGGTTCTCTAACGGCTTCGAACCAGCCCGGATTCTTTCCCCCTTCGGGGCTGGTCCGCGTCCAACATTCTCCCCCTGGCGTCGGCCGTGGGCTTCACTCTCGCGCCGGCGGCGCGGCGCTTACTTCAACGCGTTCAACCGCGCGTTGAGCCGGGACTTATAGCGGGAAGCGGTGTTCTCGTGGATCACGCCCTTCTGAATCGCCTTATCAAGCGCAGAGACGGTTTGCCGGAAGTTCTGCTCGGCAGTCTGTTTGTCGCCTTTGGCAAGAGTCTCGCGGAACTCGCGTAGTGTGCTGCGCAGGCGGGAACGGTTTGCCCGGTTGCGGGCGGTGCGCTTCTCGGTCTGACGGGCGCGTTTCAGCGCCGAAAAATGATTCGCCATGTGTGGACTGTTACCTTCGTTTCCGTAGAGAGATATTCCGGTGGGTGCCGAATAGGTTATTTTACGAGAGTAACTCACGGCAGGTCAAATACATGGCGGACGCGCTCGAACGGTTGAAGATCCTGATCGATTCCTCGACCCCCATCGTCGTGCTGGAGACGGTGGAGGAAATGCGCGCCGTGCGCATGGTGCGCACAGCCTGCTCGGCGCTGAATCTGGCGAGTTTCGAATGGACCATCGCCAGTGGCTTGGTGCGCTCCGGCAACGATGTCGGGGAAGTAATCCCCGACTTGGCCCGCTTTGCCCCTCAGGGCCATCCCCCCGCGTCTGCTGACCCGGGCGACGCCCAAGCCATTTACAACAGCCGCGAACCGGCGCAGATGCTGGGAAATCTCGAAGCCATATCCATGGAAGCGGCGTTTATCCTCAAGGACTTTCACCGCCACATGGAGGATCCCGTCGTGGTGCGCCGCTTGCGCGATGTAGGCCAGAAATTTTCGCGCAATCGCCGGACCGTGGTTATTACCGCACCTTCGATCGTCATGCCGCCGGAGTTGAGCAGCCTGGTGGAATTCCTGGAGTTGCCGTTGCCCGACAAGGCCCGCTTGCGGCAGATCATTGACGAGATGATTGTGCGCGTGGGCAGGACGCATACCCTAAAACGTACGCTGGACTCCGCCGGGCTCGATGCCTTGGCCGGCAATCTGCGCGGCTTGACCGAGGAGGAAGCGGAGCGGGCTCTATCTCAAGCCCTGGTGACGCGGTATGGAGTGACGCCGGAGATCGTGACCGACGTCCTCGAAGCCAAGAAAGACACGCTGAAGCGCTCCCGGATCCTGGACTTCGTCGATCCTTCGGATACTCTGGCGAGTGTGGGTGGCTGCGAAAACCTGAAGAGCTGGTTGAAGCAGCGGCAAGGGACCTGGGACGACGGGGCGCGGGCCTTTGGGCTCGAGCCACCGCGGGGCGTCATCATCCTCGGTGTGCAAGGCTGTGGAAAGAGCATGTGCGCACGTGCCATCGCAGGGGAATGGAAGATTCCCCTGGTCAAGTTCGACACTGCCGCGGTGTACGACAAGTACATCGGAGAGACGGAGAAACGAATTCAGAAGGTCTTTCAAATCGCCGAAGAGCTGGCGCCCTGCATTCTGTGGATCGACGAACTGGAAAAAGTCTTCGCCGGCAGCGGACCGGACTCGGCATCAGCCGATGCCGGCGTTTCCTCGAGACTGCTGGCGTCGTTCTTGTCCTGGATGCAGGATCGTAAGGCGCCCGTCTTCGTGGCCGCCACGTGCAACAACGTGACGGTGCTGCCTCCCGAGCTAATCCGCAAGGGCCGCTTTGATGAACTGTTCTTTGTCGACCTTCCCAACCAGGCCGAGCGCAAGCAGATTCTCTCCCTCCAGCTCGCGAAGCGGAAGCGCAATCCCGCTGAGTTCGATCTTCAGCAAGTGGCCGCGGCCGCCCGCGGGTACTCCGGAGCGGAACTGGAAGCCGCCGTGCAAGCCGCGATGTATGCCGCCTATTCCCATCAGCAACCGTTAAGCTCGCAAGCGCTGCTGGATGCCCTGCGAACCACGGTTCCGCTCTCCATCACGCGCACGGAAGAGATTGGGGAACTGCGAGAATGGGCGCAGCATAGGGCAGTGCCGGTGTCCATGCCGGAGGCCATGGGCGAGGGTGCCTAGCAGCCTCGCCAAAATCCATGACTCCTCGCGGCCGTATCCGGGTTCAGCTTAAGCAGGATAGTTACTCCCGATCCCGGTTGCCGCTCCGCCAATCCGATGCGGGACCGGGTTGCTGCTCTCCCTGTGTCCATGAAAGCATGTCTACGAATCGCTTAAGCTGCTCAGGACTTTCATGCGGTGTGCGCGCTTGTCTACTTCATTGACCCAGCCGTCTTCGATCGCCAGGATGCGATCCGCCTCCTGGGCGAGACGATCGTCGTGGGTAACCATGATAAAAGCGACCCCCTTTTCCCGATTCATCTCGCGCATGATGTTGAAGACCTCGTTACCGGATCGGCTGTCGAGATTCCCGGTCGGCTCGTCGGCCAGGACGATCTTGGGCTGATTTGCCAAAGCACGAATAATCGCGCAACGCTGATTCTGGCCGCCACTCATCGCATCGGGATGCTTGTGAATCTGCTCCGCCAGGCCAACCCGGTCGAGCAAGGCCGTCACATACGATTTTTCTTCCTCGCTGGCTTCTCCCCTGGCGACGGTGATTGGGGTCAGCACATTCTCCAGACAGCTCAGCTCATTCAGAAGATAGTGGAACTGGAAGACAAAGCCGATCACACGGTTTCTAAGGTCCGCCAGCCCATCTTCGCTGAGAGTCGCAATATCGACTCCGTCGATCAGCACCGTGCCCTCGGTGGGAACGTCGAGTGCGCCCAGAATGTTCAACAACGTGGATTTTCCACTCCCCGATTGCCCGATGATCGCTACAAACTCTCCGGCATATACCTCCATGTCAATGCCATGCAGGACGGGCGTCTCGACCTTGCCGAAGTAGGTCTTCTTTAGTCCGCGTGTCGCCACGACGATCGGCTTCGGAGATGCAATTGCTTCGGCGCCCATGGTGGCCTCGACAACTTTCTAGCGCATGACATCAACAGGGTTCATCTGCGCGGCGCGCTTGGCCGGGAACCAGGCGGCGACCAGGGTTGAGATGATCGCGGCAATGACTGCACCCAGGATGTATGCCGGCAAAATTGCCACAGGAAACAGCTGATCTGGCGCATGTCCGGGTCTGGCGGTCTTTTGTAAAGGCAGACTGAGCAGGTACACCATGAGCGCACCAATGGAAGCCCCCGCGATACTCCCCGCCAACGCGATCACCAACCCCTCCAGCGTAAACACACGCAGTATTTGCGAGCGCGTCGCGCCGATGCTTTTCAGGATCCCGATCTGTTTTGACTTGCGTAGAACCGACACGATCAGCACGGAAGCAATCGCGAACGACGAGGCGATCAGACTGAAGGCCGAAATCAGGTAAGCCGACGCAGCTTGTACGGTAAGGGAGGAGACGAAGCTCGGAAATTCGCGCGACCAGGAACGCGCCTCATACGGCAACAGGCTCTGAACGCGATCTGCTACTTCATCCGACCCGAAGATATCATTCACCTTCACCAGGATTACGTTTACTGAATTGCCCATGCCAAACAGGCTTTGTCCAGTACGCAAGGTCACGTAGGCTCCGCCGCGACCCTGCCCCCGGCTGTAAATTCCGGCAATCGACAGTGACTCCGTGTTCCCGGTACTCGAGGTCACACGAACTCGGTCGCCCACCGAAACCGACAGATCTTTCGCCAGCTCGTAGTCGATGACGACTTCATCGGCGGCCAGTCCCACATACTTGCCGGCGATCAAGTCCCTCGTTACAGGGGAGACTTCGTCCTGTTGTCCGGGATCCGCACCCGTAATCATCACTCCGATCGGATTTCCCCCTTTGGAGGCGAATCCCTGCCCCTGAATGGCGGGAAGCGCCACTCGCACGTTCGGCACCGTGCGGATCATGTCCACCGCGTGCTGCCAGTCATCGATAAACTTCAGTTGCGGAGCTTTCTTCTCCACCCTGCTGCTGCTCATCGCGGACGCCAAATCCTGAACTTTGGAAAGAGGTACGGGTTCGAGCTCCCGAACTTTAACCGTCACGTGCGGTATCGACTCGGTGAGCACTGTGGTCAATCTGCCTCGAATGCCGAAGATCAGCGATGTCAGGAAGACAATCACGATGACTCCGGCGGCAACGGAGCCGATGGTCAACAGGGTTTGCCCTCCCCCGGTCATCAGGTAACGCAGCGCGAGCCGAGATTCAAATCGCCATTTGAGGGGAACCCAAGATAGAGAATTCATTGCCTTCGCATCCGGGTTCGAACCGCTTGTCCTGCGGTCAAACCCGCGGGATTGACGATCACCTCGTCTGTGTCGGTCACTCCGCTCAAGACCGGGATGCCGCGTTCAATTGCCGGGCGGGTCAGAACGGTTTTCTCCGCTGCGTGTCCGCCATTCGCAAGCATGACCACCGAGCGACTGCCCTGATGGATAACCGCAGTGGACGGAACCACCAGTCGTTCGATCGTCTCGTTGGTCACCAGGTTGACATTCACGGTTTGTCCGGGCCTGAGCCAGGCGGGGGGATCGTCGGCTGTAATCTTCACGGTTATGATTCCGCGGGCCTGATCGACCGCGGCTCCGAGGTCGGTCAGGCGGCCTTCAAAGCTCTTGCCACCAAATGCCGATGACGACAAGACGGCTCTCTGTCCGAGTTCCAGGTCCGGGAGGTTGTTTTCGTCAAGATCGACGCGAATCTCCAGATCGTCGCTTATCAAGTCCACGACGCCTTGGGCGCCTACTGTTTGCCCTTGCTCTGCGTGCACGAGTGTGATTACACCGGCAAACGGCGCCTTTACCGTGGCTTCCCTTGTCCTTTCGTCCGCAACCCTTAACGCCTGTTGTGCCTCAGCCAGCTGTGCGCGTGCCACCTGCACTTCCTCGGCACGCGGCGTGTTCTTCAGCGTTTCCAGCTTTGCCTTTCTCACCTTGACCGTGGCTTTGGCGGTTTCCACGCGTGAGCTCAGGCTCCCCCAATTCGCCTGTGCCCTGTCAAATTCCGTACGCGCGATCAGTCCCTGCTCGAACAGCTTTTGGCTACGTTCGTACTCCCTTGCCGCAAGCTCCAGATCCGCGGTTGCCTGCGCAAGCTGGGCGCCAGCCTCGGTGACCTGATGAACGGCTTCATCCATCTCCGAAGGTAACGGAGGTTTCGAGACTTGTGCCAGGCGAGCCTGTGCTGTCGTCACTTCATGCTTCGCCTGCACCTGCTGTTCCTGGGTCACGTTGTTCTTCAGCCTCGCAATTGGCTGACCGGCCGTGACGCGATCACCAATCTTCACAAATAGCTGTTCGATGGTCCCGGAAAACTGCGCCCCAACCGCGCTCTCCTGGACGCCACCAATCCTCGCGCTACTCGCGATCGTCTCCGTCATTGAGATCCGTTGGGGATGCACGACCGCGACTGAACCGGGACGGCGCACGAAGAACCACACCGCCAGACCCAGCAGGAGGAGGAGACACGCTGCTGCCAACCATTTTACTGGGGTTTTCGTGCGCTTCTCTGCTGGCACCGCCAGACACCTCCAGCACGTTTCCAAATGTACGCCCGTGGCCCAGCCCAAAACAAACCCGAGTGCACTGCCAACAAGTTGTGCGGCTTCTATTCGGAAGAGTTGGCGGCGCAGTTGTGGGATGCGGGAGTCTCATCCCCTGTTGTCATGGAACACTGCCCGAATTTTGTGCCCGATTTCACCCGGCCATCAAGGGGAAGAGTTTGGCTCATGGACCAAACGGACGGCGCAATCACAACGTCGCAGTGGTCGCCGGCTGTTCAAGCCGGGTGCGAACGTCCCGGTTTCGTCCATGATCGGCGCATTATCCACACCTGGCTATTTCCAACCCCTGCAGGCCAGAATTTCAAGAAATCGCGAATCTTCGCGCGGGCGCGCAAAATCAGGCCAATACCTGGCTACCACCAGCATCGGATCACGGATCTCAAGGGTTTTTCGTGCGTGGGCTACAGCCTTGTCCGATTCACATGCTGCAGAGGCAGTAATGGTGTGTCGTGCAACATCGCCGAGCTTGGTTCCAAGGCGTCCCGCCCACGAAGGGTCGCAGGCCGGCAGCCATCTCGTACAACACCTCCCCCATCGAGAAGATATCGGTGCGGTGGTCGATCTGCTGACCCGGCTCTCCAAATTCCTTCCCGGAGAGCTGGCGCATGACCGCAGCGCAATGGAGCGGAGTTTCCGCGTCAATCTTTAGCACCGCCAGATCCTCTGGAGCGCTGTCGAGGTTGGGTCTTTGATCGAAGCCAGCCGCGAGTCAGTCGCTTGGGGTCTTCCACGTCCCGCACATGCCCTCCCTCGACGTCGCCGAGCACCCCCCGAAGCCACTTGCGGTCGAGCCGATGCTGGAGCTCGAGGTGTTTGAGAAGATGAAGTGCGCCGGTTGCAGGAGTTGACCCAAGTTGCTTCCGAATCTCGGCAATTTCCCGAATTGCCCGCGTCTCCCGCGAGATCCTGGTCTGCAGCAGGTCCGCGATCAAGGGCAGGTTGCTGAATTGCAGAAAAAGCATCGGAGCATACAGCGTTCGGGCAACCGGTCCCTCGCCGGCGAATTGCTCGTTCAGGAGTTCCTGAAATCGCCGCCGGCCACCGGCGGAAATTCCGTAAACCGTGCGCACACCCCCGCGGGCTACCCGCTCCTGTCGAACCGCCATGATTAGTCCAGTCTTCTCCAGTTGTCGTATCGCGTAATACAGCGTTCCAACATCCACGTCCGTGTAGCACTCGACCATGGCGTTTTTCAGGCGGCGCCTGATCTCATAAGGATGGAAATTGCCCCGGTGCAGGACCCCAAGAATGAGCAGCTCGGCCTTCATAGTTGGAGTATATTAGTATAATCAAACTATCGAAAGGGGGATTTTATGAAACGGTCGATTTTCGCATTGCTTGCCGGGCTGGTGCTGTGGGTACTGGTCGCCACGGTACTCAACCGTGGGCTACGAGCCCTCCTTCCAGGCTATGCCCGGGCGGAACCGACGATGACCTTTACGCTGGGCATGAAAGTCGCCCGCCTTGTGCTCGGCGCTCTGGCGTCGCTGGCCGCCGGCGCAGCGACGGGCCGGATAGCCAGGTCGCGGACAGGCCTGCCGTGGGTGCTCGGCGCCATTATCCTGGCGGCGTTCATTCCCATACACCTGCAAATCTGGGTAAAGTTTCCGGTCTGGTATCACCTGGTTTTTCTGGGGACTCTGGTGCCTCTTGTGGCGCTCGGTGCGGCCCTTGCCCGGCGCCGCAATCATCAGGCTGAGCAAGGGGGAAAGATTACCGCCCCCATAGATCGTGCGCCCACCGTCTAGTCGGAGATTTGCCTCCGCGTCGTCGGCGGTGCGGAAACCGAACCGCTCCAGTTGGAGCTGACCCTGCCCATGGCCGGGATTAGGGCCGCGGCCGTCAGGCAACTGGCGCGTCATTCGGTGGCGGATGAAGTTGCAAGAAGGCGGCGGTAGCGTCGCGGGCACGTGCCGCGATTTCCCGGGGGTGCGGTCGCTCGGCGACGCCGAGCAGCAGGCTGACCATCAAATCGCGCCACAGCAGGCCGGCGAACTGCTCGGCAAGTTCGGCAGGAGGGCCTTTGAGCAGTCCGGACGCCCGGGCCCGGGCCATGATGTTACGCAAGGCGGCACGGCTGGTCTCGCGTCCTATGGAATTAAGCACCTGCGCTACTTCGGGGGCCTGGATCACCTCGGAGATCGCCAGTCGGAAGACGGCGATGACCGCGGGATCGCTTATCTCGTGGACCAGCTTCGTCCCGAACGAGGCCAGCACCTGCGCCAGGACTCCGCGATCGCGCAGCACGGGCAGGTCAGCGGGCACGTCCAGTCGCTGGGCGCGCTCGCGGATGCAGGCGATCAGCATTTCCTGCTTGTTGCCCACCAGCGCGTAAAGCTCTCGCTTCGAAACCCGTGCGCGCGTCGCGATCTCAAGCGTGCTGGTGGTTGCGTAGCCGCCCTTCATGAACGCCGCAAAGGCCGCCTCAAGGATGCGTGCGCGCACCGCGGTTTCGCCCTCGCTTTCCGGCCGGTGTTTTGACATCGTTCCCCTGGGCATCCCCCTCTCCTTGACCCTGCTGGTACCGTATAGTACCCTCCTCTGCGTGGTACCCAACGGTACCAACAGCAGTGATTTTGCCGTCGGCCGAGTCCCCGGTCCTGGAGACTCGCGCGGACGAGCCCTGAGTCTGATCGGAGGGCAAAATATGTCGCCGGAAACCATCTTCAACCTGCATCTCATTCTTGGTTATGTCGCGTGGCTGCTTTGCTTCGCCGTGTACGCCATGCCCAGGTTAAAGTCGATGGACCTGGTTGCAGCCGAACGCGCCATCGCTACGCTGCACAGCTTCCGCTTCTTCGGGCTGGCCTTTGTCCTTCCAGGCGTGGTCGGCCCCAATCTGCCCGCCCGCTTCGCCGCCTTCGCCGCCTACTGGGACCTAGCAACCGGGGTGCTGGCCATCCTCGCCCTTCTCGCAGTAAGGATACGTCCGCTCTTTTGGCCGTTGGTGGTGGCCTTCAATCTCGTCGGAGTGATCGACCTCATCCTCGACTATTACCACGCCACCCGGTTGAACCTTCCTGCACTGGCGGGGCAGTTGGGTGCTCTGTACGCGATACTGATCCTCTACGTACCGCTGCTAATGATCACGCACGTCGTCGCCTTCTATTTGCTGCTGCGTCCTCAGCCCAGGGCGGCTCCCGTCCTTGCCGGAGAGGCGGCAACTTAGAGTCCCAACCCGTGCGTTAGAAGCAGTTGCTGCGCAAAGGAGCAACTGAAGATTCAACGCTACCCATTCTCCTCGACCTGATGGCGGGCGAGGCACGGCGCCTCGGCCGCCCGCCGGGTACATCCGGATTCGATGCCCTCCGCCCTCGGCGCAGTCTGGCGATGCGCTTGCCCGCCTGCGTTCAGTACCAAGCGCTCCAAACTTTCATCTCCCGGCAGGAACATTCCGGGTCTGCGGCACCGGGAAGTCTGCCCTGGCGCGGGAAAACCGCTTGCCATTGACTCCCATCCAAGGCCGGGGTAGGCTTAGCTCAATGGTTGTTGCTTGCACCTCGGTGACGAGCATCCCGGCGGGTTCCATCTCCACAGAAAAGAGAAGAATGGCTTGTGCGCTTCGGTGGCGTTGTCCGCCTGGGAGCAGGCGGGTTGTGATCAAAAGGCCGGAGTTGCTTTCGCCATGCGAGTTTCAGCGACCCCGATTTGAATGAAGAAAAGCATCGAACTCAGCCCCAACCTCGAGACCCTGTTTGGCACTCGCGACGAAAACCTGCATGTGCTCGAAGAGGGCCTGAACGTTGCCATCGACCTGCGTTCCGACTCCATCGAACTAAATGGCGCTCCGCGCGATGTGGCACGGGCAGAGCAGGTCTTCGTCGATTTCGAGCAACTGCATCGCGCCGGCCACGTGTTCGGCAATGGCGACCTCAACAGCATGTTGCGGGTCGTCACCAGCGACCCGAAAGTGACCTTGCGAGATCTGGCCGAGGCCGGTAAGCAGCGAGCCTTCGGACGCCGTACGGTGCAGCCCAAAAGCGCGAACCAGCGGCGCTACCTCGAAGCCATCGAGCGGCACGACATGGTGTTTGGCATCGGGCCGGCGGGTACGGGAAAAACCTACCTGGCTGTGGCCATGGCGATTTCCGCCCTGCTGGCCAAGCGGGTGAATCGCATTATCCTGGCACGTCCCGCGGTGGAGGCTGGAGAGCGCCTGGGCTTTCTGCCCGGAACCCTGCAGGACAAGATTGATCCTTACCTGCGGCCGCTCTACGACGCGCTCTACGACATGCTCGACCCCGAGAAAGTCGATCGATATCTCGAAAAGAATGTCATCGAAATCGCGCCCATTGCCTTCATGCGCGGGCGCACGTTGAACGATTCCTTCGTGATTCTCGACGAAGCGCAGAACACCACATCGGAGCAGATGAAAATGTTCGTGACTCGTCTGGGATTCAACTCCAAGGCTGTTATTACCGGAGACGTCACGCAGATCGACTTGCCCAACGCCCGGCGCAGCGGATTGCTGGAGGCGGTCGAGATCCTGAAAAACGTTCAGGGTCTGACCTTCGTCTACTTCGATGAGGCCGACGTGGTGCGGCACCATCTGGTGCAGCGCATCATTCGCGCCTACGACGAACACAAGAACCGGGTGGCGGAAGAGCAGATGTCGTTGCTCGAGGCAAAGGGCAGTTCCAACGGGAAGGCGAGTGTACCCGTACCCGCGACCGGGGAGAATCCGGACGCTGCAGCCCGAGACCGGGAATCGAAAGAATAAAGCAGGTAGAATAAGGCGGGAGGGTGCCGAAAAGGGGCCCTCCTGTTTGTTTTGGCGCCGCTGGGCAAACGATTTGGTCATTCTTCGCAAACGCGTGGCGGGTTTGACGGAGGCGTCACTGGCGCGCTTTGTAACGCGGGCCGGCAGGGTGGCGGGCGTACGCGGGGCGGTCAACGTGCTGGTCACAAGCAGTCCTGAACTCAGATCCCTGAATCGCCGCTTTCGCAAGCAGGACAAACCTACCGACGTCCTCTCCTTTCCCCCCATGCTCGATGCCAACGGATTCGCCGGGGATGTCGCCATCTCCGCCGAAATAGCCGCGCGCAATGCCAAGCTGCTGGGACATTCGCCGGCGGAAGAAGTGGAGATCCTCGCTCTCCACGGATTGCTGCACCTCGCGGGGTACGATCACGAGACGGACGAGGGTCACATGGCACGGCTCGAACAGCGCTTGCGAAAATCGCTTGGCCTGCCGGCAGGATTGATCGAGCGTGCCCAGGCGAAGCGCGGGGCGAGGCCACGGCGATGAACCTTGCCATTGCGGTGACGCTGGCCTTACTGGTGGGCCTGCTGACGCTGGTGTCTTACGTGGAACGACTCTACACCGAGGCGGGAAAGTTTCTCTCTCGCGAATTTCAGGACAATATAGACGCTTTCGAGCGCACGGTGGAGCCGCGGCTGGGCATGAGCCGATCTCGCATCGCGCTGTCTATGGCGGTCTTGACGCAGCTCAGCACAGCCGCGATCGCCATGTTGGTGGGGTTCACCGTGTTCCGCGACCGTGCCTGGAGTATCCACGAGATTCTGCAAGCCACGTTGAGTCTCGCCCTGATCGTGGTGGTCTTCAATCGTTTCCTGCCCTTCGTCTTCTTCTCCCGTACCCGCGGACTCTGGCTGGAGAAGTGGTCTCTGTTACTGAAGATTCTGCTCTATCTCGTTTTACCCGTCACCCTGGTGCTGGGTTTCCTGCAATCCGTGGCCGCGCTCACCAAAGAGCACGGGGAAGAGCAGCCCGAGACCCAGGCTGAGGCGGTCGACGCGTTGATTGAAGCAGGACAGGAAGAAGGGATTCTCGACGAAAGCAACCGCGACCTGATTCAGTCGGTGGTGGAATTCAGCGAAAAGACGGTACACGAGGCCATGAAGCCGCGGCCGGAAATCGTGGCGGTTCCCGCCGCGACCACGGTGGAACAGTTCGTGGAGCTCCTGCGCGCCCGGCCTTTTTCACGGGTCCCGGTGTTCGAGGGCACGATTCACAACATCAAGGGCATTGTCTATGCCCAGGATGTGTTGCAGGTGTCCGACAGCGAAGCCCGCACCCGCACCGTCTCGAGCATCATGCGCAAAGATGTGTATTTCGTTCCCGAAAGCAAGTTGAGCAGCGATCTGCTGCGGGAAATGCAGAAGAACAATATCCGCATGGCCATTGTGGTGGACGAATATGGAGGCGTCGCCGGACTCGTCACCATCGAAGACCTGGTGGAGGAGATTGTTGGCGAGCTTCGCGACGAGCACGAAAAGGCCGAAGTGGTGCGGGAAAACGATCAGACTTACGTGGTTCCGGGCAACATGGATGTAGACCGGCTCGACGAGCTCTTTGGGGTGAGATTTCAAGGGCGTGAATCGGCAACCGTGGCGGGGTTGGTGAGCGAACTGGCGGGGCGCATTCCGCAGAAAGGGGAGGTTGTGGAGGATGACGGCCTGCGCTTTGAGGTGCTCGATTCCACCGAGCGCCGCGTCGAGCGCGTCAGGATTTCTGCCGGAGAGCCGCGGCAGATGAAACTGATATAGTCATCCCCGGCCCGGGGCGCAGGAGCTCCGGCCTGCCACCTGAATTCATGGCGTTTCATTCCGGTTTCGTCTGCATTCTCGGACGCCCCAACGCGGGCAAGTCGACCCTGCTCAACGCGCTGGCGGGCGAGAAGCTGGCCATCGTCAGTCCCAAGCCCCAGACCACGCGCAACCGTATCCTGGGAATCCTGACCATGCCCAGGGAAAAGGGCCGCATCGGCGGGCAGGTTGTTCTGATCGATACCCCGGGGGTTCATCTGCCGGACAGTTCGCTGGGGCGCAAAATGATGGGTGAAGTGCGCGAGGCGCTCGAAGGCTGCAACCTGGTTCTCGTCATCATGGACGCAACCCGGAACTTCGAAAAGAGCGATCAGTTCGTATTGGACCTGGCGCGAAAGACCAAAACCCCGCTGTTTCTGCTGTTGAACAAGATCGACCTCCTGCATGGCAACAAGGAGAAGCTGTTGCCCCTGATCGATCGCTACCGCCAGCTCAACGACTTCGCCGAGGTGATACCGCTTTCCGCGAAGACCGGAGACGGACTGACTCTCCTTTTAGAGAAGCTCCTCGAGGCCCTTCCCGAAGGGCCACGCTACTTTCCCGGCGACCAGATCACGGATCAGCCGCTCCGCTTCATGGCCGCCGAGGCCATCCGTGAACAGGTGTTGCTGGCGACCAGCGAAGAGGTTCCGTACGCGACGACGGTGGTGGTCGAAAACTTCGAAGAAGGGCCTAAACTCACCCGTATCAGCGCCGTGATCTACTGCGAGCGCGAAGGACAGAAGGCAATTCTCATCGGGAAGGGCGGGCAGATGCTGAAGGCCATCGGCGCCGCCTCCCGGCTGCAGATCGAGAAAATCGTGGAAACCAGGGTGTTTCTCGAACTGTTCGTAAAGGTTCAGCCGCACTGGCGGGAATCTCACGAGTTTGTCCAGGAACTGGACTGGCGGCGCCAGCTGGAGGGCCTCGCGGGCGGCGAGAAACACTGACAGCTGTCCGTGGTTGGCATTGTCGACTGACAGGAATCTCTATACAATCGCCAAGCGAAAGGTGACTATGGCAGGAAATCAGGCTCCGGAACCGAACTTTCAAGCGGATCAGTTAAGCGTCAAGATGAGGGTTACGCTGGCCGCCGACAAAAGCGCAGTGGACCCCGTGGTGCAAGGCATCATGGAGATCGTGCGTAAGATGCAGTGCAGCAAGGGGAAGGAAGACGCGATTGAGCTTGCCCTGGGCGAGGCGCTGGCCAACGCCGTAGTGCATGGCGCCAAGGCCGATCCGGCAAAGATCATCGAGTGCGATGTGGCCTGTGACGAAGCCCGCGGCATGTTGATCGTGGTTCGCGATCCCGGCGAGGGCTTTGACCCCCACACCATTGCCAGCCCGTTGACCGGGGAAAACATCTTTTCCAATCACGGCCGTGGCATCTACCTCATCAATCAGCTGATGGACGAAGTGAAATTTGCGCGCAACGGTGCCGAAATTCACATGATCAAACGCTGAGGGCTACTCCTTCACGGCAATCCCCAGAGTTTTCATCTTGCGGTAAAGATGGCTGCGCTCGAGGCCCAAGACTTCGGCGGTACGGCTGATGTTGCCGTGATTGTCGTCAAGTTTCTTCAAGATGTAGTCGCGCTCGTAGGCGGCGCGTGCCTGGTGCAGGGTGGAGAATTCCATGCTCCCTCCCCGCCGGCTGCCATCGCGATGCACGAGCGGGGGCAGGTGCTTCCGCTCGAAGCGTGCAGTGGTCGGATTCATGATCACGATGCGCTCGATCACGTTGCGCAATTCCCGCACGTTGCCGGGCCAGGAGTAGCGCATGAGAGTTTCGATGGCGTCGTCGGAGATCTCCCGCGGCCGGCGGCCGTAGGCGGCAGAAAATTCCTTCAGCAGGTGGCGCGCCAGCAGAGGCACGTCTTCCTTTCTTTCCCGCAAAGGGGGCACCGAGAAGGGGATCACATTGAGCCGGTAAAACAGATCTTCGCGAAAGTTCCCCCGCGCGATTTCTTCCTCCAGGTCTTTGTTGGTGGAGGCGATCACCCGCGCATCCACGGTAATGGGTTCTTCGCTGCCCACGGGAGAAAAGCGTTGTTCGTCGAGCGTGCGCAGGACCTTGGATTGCGTTTTCAGACTCATGTCTCCAACTTCGTCAAGAAACAACGTGCCGCCGTGAGCCTTCTGAAACTTGCCCTCCTTGTCGGTGCCGGCTCCGGGAAACGAGCCTCTCAGGTGGCCGAAGAGTTCACTTTCGATGAGGTCTTCAGGAATCGCCGCGCAGTTCACCTCTACGAAGGTCTCGTCCTTTCGCTGGCTGTGCACGTGGATGGCGTGCGCGACCAGTTCCTTCCCGGTTCCCGATTCGCCGTAGATGAGCACCCGTCCGTTGGTGGGCGCCATGAGCTGAATCTGTTGGCGAAGCGCCTTCATGGGGATACTCTCGCCGACAATCACGCTGCGCGGAGCCAGTTGCTTTTTCAGGTCGCGATTTTCGTCGCGCAGCCGCTTGGCATCAACGGCATGCCTGATCAGAATCAGCGTTTTCTCGAGCGAGAGCGGTTTTTCGAGAAAGTCGTAAGCGCCCAGCTTGGTGGCGCGGACGGCGGTTTCAATCGTCCCATGGCCGGAGATCATGATGACCTCCGGGGCATTGTCGAGTTCGCGAATTTTCTGCAGCGCTTCGAGCCCGTCCATCCCCGGGAGCCAGACGTCCAGCAGCACTACGTCAAAGCCGCGCCGGTCGAGCAGGTCAAGACAAACTTCCGCGTTTTCGGCAAGTGAGGCCCGGTAGCCTTCGTCCTCGAGCACGCCCTTGAGGGACTGGCGTATTCCGGATTCGTCGTCGACCACAAGAATGTTAGGCATGCTGGCTGACCAGGGCCATCCCCTCCCCGGCGACGGGGAGTTCTACTACAAAGCGTGCGCCTACGGGACGATTCTCCTCCACTCGAATGGAACCGCGATGATCCTCCACGATGCGGCTCACGATCGCCAGGCCCAGCCCGGTGCCGCGCTTCTTGGTGGAAAAGTAAGGCAGGAACAGGCGCTCTTTCAACTCCTGGGTCACACCATGACCGGTGTCCGACACCGAGATTTCCACCGCGTCACGACTGCCGACCAGAGTGGTGGTAATGCTGATTTCCCGTATCATGGACGATTGCACGGCTTCGGCCGCGTTATCCACCAGGTTGGCAAGCGCGCGCTTGATGGCGTCGGGGTCCGCCATGACCTTGGGCAGGCTCTCGCCGAGCGAGGTCCGGACCCGCACATTGTCCAGCCGTCCGTTGAACATGGCCAGGGTTGTCTCGACGATGGAATTGATGTCGGCGGGTTGCGGTTTCGACGCGGGAAATCGCGCCAGGGTCGAGAACTCGTCAACCAGGGTACGTACGGTCTCCACCGCGCTCGAAATGGTCTCGGCGCAACTGCTGATGACCTTTACGGACGCCTCATCCGGCTGGGTACCCCGCTCCAGGTGGCGGCGAATGCGTTCCGCGGAAAGGGCGATTGGCGTCAGAGGATTCTTGATTTCGTGAGCCACACGCCGAGCTACCTCGCGCCAGGCAGTTTGCTTCTGTGCCTTCAAAAGGTCCGAGAGGTCTTCGAATACCAGCACGTAACCCAGGCGCCGTCCATCATGCTGCAGCGTGGCCACGGTGATGGCGGTGTTGAGCGTCTCGCCCGGCAGCGCCAGTTCCATTTGCGTGGTGGTAGTCCCCATGCGATCGGCGCGGCGCAGCAAAGGTTCCAGGTCCTCCACGACTTCCCGGGGGAAGAAGTCGGGAAGCGCCGCGCCGATGAGCAGCGCCGGCTTTTCGGAGTCTCCGCCGACGGGATGAAACATCCGCAACAACGCGTGATTCACATGAGTAACACGACGGCTGGCATCCAGTGACACCACCCCCGTAGGAATACTCTCCAGAATCGTTTCGATGTGGCGGCGGCGTTGTTTCAGGGCGGCGTTGGCGGCGTTGACCTCCCGGGTGGACGCTTCAATTTGCCGGCGGCTGCCCTCCAGCTCCTCCGCCATGCGGTTGAAGGAACGCACCAGGTCGCCGATTTCATCGGCCGCATGGACCTCCACACGGTAGTCAAGGCGGCCGCGGGAAATCTCCTGTGTCGCCTCTGCCAGCGCGGCCACCGGCTTGGTGACCAGCTTCGAGAGGAACAGCGCCAGCCAGGTCGTGGCAAACAGCACCAGCACCGTCAGCAGCAACAGGTAACTCATATAGGTGCGGCGCAGCAGTTTCCTGCTGGCCGCGAGTTCAAGGTAGCGCCGCTGGCTGGCTTCAATCTGCTTCACCGTCGCCGACAAGCGCTGTGGCAGCGGCATGGCGACCAGGATCATCCCGTGTTCGCCGACCGCGGCGCTTCCCAGAACGTAGTCCGTGCCCTCCCAGGTGAATCGCGAGGGAAGGTTAGCCAGCACCGCTGGCTGCGGCAGATGGGCTCTCAGCAAGGGCCACGGAGCGGGGGCGCCAAAACTGGCCTCGGCATTGCCGTCGGCTATGGCCAGGGCGAAACCGCCGGCCAGGGTGGCCTCGTGGCGCCGAAAGACATTCACCACCGAGGAGAAGCTGTGGCCCTCAAAGGCGTGTTCGGTTTCGGGCGAAGCCGCGATCGAGAGCGCCTCGGCATGTGCATTTTGTGCCGCAAAGCTGGTGATCAGCGACGCCATGGCTGCAGTATCCTGCCTGACCGCTTCCACCGGCTGGGAGAACCACTTGTCGATCGAGCGGTTCATCAGCCCGTAGGCGAACCAGAACATCATGATGACCGGAAGAAACGAGAGCAGCAGCCCGGCAACCACCAGGCGGGTGCGCAGCTTGGATCCCAGAACTCCCAGGCGGCGTTCAGCGAACAACTTCAGAAGATTGCGTGCCAGGACGAACGTGAGGGCGACGAACAGCAGAAAAATAACCGCCGATAAGGCGGCAAAAAAAATGAGCTGCTGGTTGCTGTCGGGAGTGAGCGTCAGCGTGAACGAGGTCTGCCAGAGAATCACGGCGAACAGGAGGAGCACGCAGGCGGTCAGGGTCAGAATCACTCTGCGCCGCCGTCCGGAGCCTTCCTCCGGGCGGATTGGATGGGAAACCAGCACGCTGTCGAAACCCTGGATCCCGCAAAACCGGGACCTGGCTTGTTTTTCATTATATGCCGTGCCCTGTGCCGGAATGGAGCGGTCGCGATACCGTGCGTCGCTCCTCGAGGAGGCTTCCCGCCAGCAATCAGTAAAGCTCCCGGCTTACTTCGGGCCATGTCCAGCTGCCAACAACCCGAACTTGAGATGACCAAAATGGGCATCTGGCGCGCTGTTTCCGGGAGGCGGGCCGCGCGGGGTAAGTGTGTGACGCGGTTCTAGTACTTAAGTTACTGGTGCCGTGTTCCATCTGCGTTGACAATTTGTGTCAACGCGACAGGCTGCAACTCTACCCCCAACAAGCGCAGCGCAGTCGCGTGACGCTACCGTTGTCTCTGTGCCACGCAGATAGGAGATCGAAGCATGTCTCAACGGCTGGGTGACCTTCTGGTGAAGGAAAAGGTCATTACCCCGGAGCAGTTGCAACAGGCGACCAAGGTCCAAAAAGAGGCGAACTGCCGTCTGGGATCGGCGCTGGTGAAGCTGGGCTTCCTCAGCGATGAGGACGTGACCAACTTCCTCTCCCGGCAATACGGCGTTCCCGCCATCAATCTCTCCTATTTCGAAATTGACGCGGCGGTGGTCAAGCTGATTCCCTTTGAAACCGCCAAGCGTTACCAGATTCTTCCCTTGAGCCGCGTGGGAGCGTCGCTCACCATCGCCATGGTGGACCCCACCAACGTCTTTGCCATGGACGACATCAAGTTCATGACCGGCTTCAATATCGAGCCGGTGGTGGCGTCGGAGAGCTCCATCGTCGCCGGCATCGAAAAGGCTTACGGAAACAGCCAGCAAGAAGACCTGGAGCAGGTCATGCAGTCGATGACCGATCTGGGAGACGCCGACGTCGAGTTGCAGTCGGAAGAGCAGGAGATGGACCTGGCCGACCTGGAGAAGGCGGCCGACGAGGCTCCCATCGTGAAACTGGTGAACCTGGTGCTCACCGACGCGGTCAAGCGCGGCGCCAGCGATATTCACATGGAGCCCTACGAAAAAGAATTTCGCGTGCGCTTCCGCATCGACGGTGTGCTGCAATCGATCATGTCGCCGCCCCTCAAGCTGAAAGACGCAATCACCTCGCGCGTGAAGATCATGGCGAAGCTCGACATCAGCGAAAAGCGGCTCCCCCAGGACGGCCGCATCATGCTGAAAATGGCGGTGGCGGCCAAGAAGAAACAGCTTGACTTCCGCGTCAGCACGCTGCCCACGTTGTGGGGCGAAAAAATCGTGCTGCGGCTGCTCGACAAGGAGAACCTGCGGCTCGACATGACCAAGCTGGGTTTCGAGCCGGAATCGCTGGTCAAGTTCGAAAAGGCCATTCTCAAGCCCTACGGCATGGTGCTGGTCACCGGGCCGACGGGCTCGGGCAAGACCAACACCCTGTATTCCTCCATCGCCCGCTTGAACGTACCCGACACCAACATCATGACCGCCGAAGATCCGGTGGAGTTTCAGCTGGCGGGCGTCAACCAGGTGCAGATGAAAGAGCAGATCGGGTTGAACTTTGCCGCCGCCCTGCGTGCTTTCTTGCGGCAGGACCCCAATATCATCCTGGTGGGCGAGATCCGCGACTTCGAAACCGCGGAAATCGCCATCAAGGCCGCTCTCACCGGCCATCTGGTGCTTTCCACCCTGCACACCAACGGCGCCCCGGAAACCATCACCCGACTCATGAACATGGGCATTGAACCCTTTCTGGTGGCCACTTCCGTGCACCTGATTTGTGCGCAGCGCCTGGTACGGCGCATCTGCAAGGAATGCGCGCAGCCGGTCGATGTCCCGGTGCAAACCCTGATCGAGGAAGGCTACACGCCGGAAGAAGCAAAGACCGTGAAGATCACCAAAGGCAAAGGGTGCGGCACGTGTAACAACACCGGATACAAGGGCCGCGCTGGTTTGTACGAAGTCATGGAAGTGGACGACGAGATCAAGGAATTGGTGCTGGTGGGAGCGAGCGCGGTTGAACTCAAGAAAAAGGCCATCGAGCGCGGCATGCTCACGCTCCGGCGCAGCGGGCTGATCAAGGTTGCGGCCGGCATCACCACGCTCGAGGAAGTGGCCCGCGAAACGATTCACTAGATTTTGCAGTCGAGGAAGGGAACTGAACCTTATGGCGCTTTCGTTGAGCGATTTGTTGAAGCGAATGCTGGAAGTGGGAGGCAGCGATCTGCACATCACCACCAACTCGCCGCCGCAGATTCGGGTGCATGGGCACCTGGTGCCGCTGGATCTTCCCCAGCTGACTCCGGCTGAAACCAAGCAGCTGGCCTACAGCGTGATGACCGATTCCCAGAAGCACCGTTTTGAGGAAAATCTGGAGCTCGACTTCTCCTTCGGCCTGAAAGGCCTGGCCCGCTTCCGCGCCAACACCTTCAACCAGCGCGGCGCGACGGCAGCGGTTTTCCGTCTGATTCCCTTCGAGATCAAGTCTTTCAACCAGCTGGGGCTTCCAGCCGTGGTCAGCAAGCTCTGCGACAAGCCGCGCGGACTGGTCCTGGTGACCGGGCCCACCGGCAGTGGCAAGTCCACGACCCTGGCGGCCATGATCGACAAGATCAATTCCGAGCGTCACGATCACATCCTGACCATCGAAGATCCAATCGAATTCGTGCACATGAACAAGAACTGCGTGGTCAACCAGCGCGAGCTCCACGCCGACACCAAGAGTTTCAGCGATGCGTTGCGTGCCGCGCTTCGTGAAGACCCCGACGTGGTGCTGATCGGCGAAATGCGCGACCTGGAAACGGTGGAATCGGCCTTGCGCATCGCCGAGACCGGTCACCTGACCTTCGGCACGCTGCACACCAACAACACCTCGTCCACCATCAACCGCATTATCGACGTGTTCCCGGCTCACCAGCAGCCGCAGATTCGCGCCCAGCTCTCGCTGGTGCTTGAAGGCATCATGTGCCAGAGCCTGCTGCCCCGGGCCGACGGCAAGGGCCGCGTCATGTGCATGGAGATCATGGTGCCCAACGCCGCCATTCGCAACCTGATTCGTGAGGACAAGATTCACCAGATTTACTCGGCCATGCAGTCCGGGCAGGAGAAGTTCGGAATGCAGACCTTCAATCAGTCGCTGGCCACAGCGTACTTCCAGAAGCTGATCGCGCTGGATACGGCCGTGGCCAGGTCCAGCAACCAGGATGAGTTGCAGGAGATGATTGCGCGCGGAGCCGGGGTCGTCAACCGCGCCCCGACGGTGGCCGCCAAGGCGGCGGCTCCGGGCAAGCGCTAGCCAGGCAAGAGATTCGTCCGGCGCCGCCAGTTGGCGCCGCAAGCATACAAGCGGCCGGACCGGGATTCACCAGGGAAGGCGCGAAAGCGAGGAGAGGCTCACATGCCAGTGTTCACTTTTTCGGGCAAGAACGTCAACGGGGAAAAGATCAGCGGTGAGCGCA
This sequence comes from Terriglobales bacterium, assembly GCA_035262225.1. Lineage (GTDB taxonomy): Bacteria > Acidobacteriota > Terriglobia > Terriglobales > Acidobacteriaceae > DATFTE01. The sequence continues at coordinate 10,442 of DATFTE010000244.1, read as the reverse complement.
CCGCAGCCAACAAGGAAGCCTTGGCGTCGCAGTTGCGGCGGGAGCGCATCACGCCCGGGCCCATCCGGCAAAAGGGCAAGGAGTTTAATCTGCCGACGTTCGGGTCGGGCAAGGTCAAGACCAAGGAGATTGCCATCTTTTTCCGCCAGTTCTCGGTCATGATCGATGCCGGGCTCCCTCTGGTCCAGTGCCTGGAAATCCTCGCCGCCAATCAGGAGAACCAGGCATTTCAGAAGACCCTGACCGGGGTCCGGACCACAGTGGAAGGTGGCGCCACGCTGGCCAACGCGATGCGCCAGTATCCCAAGGTGTTCGATGACCTCACCACCAATATGATGGAGGCCGGCGAAATGGGCGGTATTCTCGACACCATCCTGCAGCGCCTGGCGAGCTACGTAGAAAAAGCGGTGAAGCTGCGCGCCGCCGTCAAATCGGCGCTGATCTATCCGGTATCGGTGGTCTCTTTGGCGTTCCTGATTGTGGGTGCCCTGTTGAAGTGGGTGGTGCCGATCTTCGCCAACCTGTTTGCCGGTTTGGGCGTGGCTTTGCCTCTGCCGACTCGCGTTGTCATCGGATTGAGCGCCTTCGTCGGTCACTTCTGGTGGTTTTTCATCCTGGGTATTGTTGGCGTCTTCTTCGGCATCCGGCAGATCCGCAAAGATCCCCGCGGCCGCTACTATCTCGACTACGCCATGCTGAAGATGCCGGTCATTGGCATGCTGCTGCGCAAGATCGCGGTGGCGCGCTTCACCCGCACGCTCGGTACCCTGATCACCTCCGGCGTGCCCATCCTCGAAGCCTTGAGCGTCACCGCCAAGACCTCTGGCAACAGCGTTCTGGAGGAGGCGCTGATGAAGGTGCGCAAGGCGATCGAAGAGGGCAGGACCATCGTGGATCCGCTGCGCGAATGCGGCGTGTTCCCCAACATGGTGACCCAGATGATCGGAGTCGGCGAGGCCACCGGCGCCATGGACTCCATGCTGCAGAAGATCGCCGACTTCTACGAAGACGAAGTCGACGCGGCCACCAAAGATATGCTGGCCATGCTCGAACCCATCATCATCGGCCTGCTGGGCGTCATGATCGGGGGAATCGTTATTTCCCTCTACATGCCGCTGTTCGCGATGATCGCCAAGTTGGCCGGCTAGGGCAAAAGGGATAGCGGGCAGTCGCCGCCGGACCTGGACTTCGTCCCGGCCGGCAGCTGCCGGCAGCTAGAGACAAAATGCAATCCATGTTCGATGAGCGACTTTGGCTGGCGTGGTTGGTCAAGGTCCGCATCATCATCCTCACCTTCCTGCTGGGCATTGAGCTGGCGATCGCGCGCTTGACCGCATCGCCGCTCAATATCCGGTTGTTCGTCAATGCCATCCTGCTGTGGTACACAATCTCGCTCTTTTACCTTCTCCTGATCTCGTTCTGGAAGGAGTTTCGGGTTCAGGCTCTGCTGCAGGTGCTCACCGACCTGACGCTGGTTACGCTTCTGGTCTACATCACCGGCGGTGCGGACAGCTCACTGAACTTCCTCTACCCGCTGGTCATCATTGTTGCCTGCATCCTTTTGCCACGCGCCTGGGCCTACCTGACTGCAGCCCTGGCCTTCATCCTCTATGGAACCGTTCTCGAGCTGACCTGCTTCGCGGTGGTGCCCTCGTATTCCACCACCCACCCCGAACCGCCCGCGCTCCAGGCCATCATTCTCGTCAACCTGTTTGCCTACCTGGCGGTGGCCTACCTGGCGGGATTGCTGGCGGCCAAGCTGCGCCAGGTCGATGTGGAACTGAAGGACACCAGCGGAGCTCTCGAGAACCTGCAGGCCTTGCATGAGAACATCATCCAGTCCATCAGCGGAGGCCTGATCACCACCGGTCTTGATGGCCACATCCAGCTCGCGAATCGCGCCGCGCAGCAGCTGTTGGGGAAAAGCGAAGCCGAGTTGCTGGATCGCCCCGTGCATGAACTTTTCCTCGATCCTTTGCCCGGTGTAAGTTCGGACATCGCGCATGGCGAAGTGCGCTTTGTGGCTGCCAAGAGCTTTCGCAAGACTTTCCGGGTGCTGGTCTCTGCTCTGACGGTGGCGGAGCGCGGAACCCTCGGCTATGTCTACACCTTCGACGATCTGACGGAAATTCGCCGCCTGGAAAGGGAAGTGCGGATGCAGGACCGCCTGGCCGCCGTGGGCCGTCTGGCTGCCGCCATCGCCCATGAGATCCGCAACCCGCTTACCTCGATCGCCGGCTCGGTGAGCATGCTCTCGGGCGCTCCCCAACTCAACGAGGAACACAAACAACTACTGCAAATCGTGACCCGCGAATCGGAACGCCTGAACGGCATCATCACCGATTTCCTGGCCTATTCCCGCGGCAAGCAGTACCGCTTTTCGCCCACCGACCTTTTGCCCCTGCTCGACGATACCCTGACGCTTCTCGAAAATCGTCTGGCGGCGGAATGCTCGCCCATCCGCATCGAACGGCATTACGGAACCGGGAGTGCCCTGGTTCTTGCCGATGGCGACAAGCTGAAGCAGGTCTTCTGGAACTTCTGCGAAAACGCCCTGCGGGCGATGAAGTCCGAAGGGACTCTCCGGGTTTCGCTTGAGCCGGCAGGCGGCGATTGGCAAATCAACTTCGCCGACACCGGGCCAGGGATGAGTCCGCAGATGGTTGAAAAAATTTTTGAGCCCTTCCAGTCGCAGTTTGAGGGCGGTACGGGATTGGGGCTGGCCATCGTTTACCAGATCGTGCAGGCGCACGAAGGCAAGGTTTGGGCGCGCTCCATGCCGGGGCAAGGCAGCGTGTTCGTAGTGCGGCTGCGGCGCATCGACGCCGCCGAGATGGGCGCCGGCTCGGAAGCCCGCCACCTCCCCGAGCTTCATGCCGCCGCTACCCGATACGCGGACGGTGCGGCCGCCGGGGGGATCCATGGCTAATATCCTGATTTCGGACGACGAGCGCTCCATCTGCGAGATGCTGGACATTGCCCTGCGCCGGGACGGCCACAAGGTGGAAACGGTAAATTCCGGCGAGGCGGCAAAAAAGAAACTGGAAGCCGCCATCTATGACGTGGTGGTCACTGACATCAGGATGCCGAACACCAGCGGCATCGAAGTGCTGCGTTACGCGCACCAGGTCTCACCCGACTCGGCGGTCATTCTGATCACGGCCGTGGACGATTACGAAGCTGCGGTCGAGGCGGTCAAGGCGGGAGGCGCAACCGACTACATCCGCAAATCCCCGGGCCTGGTGGACGAGATCAAGCTGGCCATCAACCGCGCCCTGGAGAAGATGGCGCTCAGCCGGCAGAATTTTGCCTATAAGCGGGACGCGGCCACGCGCAACTCGCTCGACAACATTGTCGGCGCCAGCGTGGCGATGGAGAAGCTGAAGGCCACCATCCGCACCGTCGCCTCCACCCAGAGTACGATCCTGATCTACGGGGAAAGCGGCACAGGTAAAGAACTGGTGGCGCGGGCGGTTCATGTCTGTTCTCCGCGCGTAACCGAACCCTTCGTTTCGATCAACTGCGGCGCCTTCCCCGAAACCCTGCTGGAAAGCGAATTGTTCGGCTACGTCAAGGGCGCCTTCACCGGAGCGAATCAGAACAAGCGCGGGTTGTTTGAAGTGGCGGATCACGGCACCATCTTTCTCGATGAAATCAGCGAGATGACGCTCACCATGCAGGTCAAGCTGCTGCGTGTCCTGCAGGAGCGCTCGGTCCGCCCCGTCGGCGGCAGCGGCGAGATTCCCATCGACGTGCGCGTGATCGCCGCCACCAACCGCGATCTCGACAAACAGGTGGCCGACGGCAAGTTTCGCGAAGACCTTTATTACCGCCTGAACGTCATTCCGGTCTGCGCCCCGCCCCTGCGCGAGCGCCGCGAGGACATCCCGCTGCTGGTCAACCATTTTCTGAAGAAATACGCACCGGCGGCGGGCAAGGCGATCATGCGGGTGAGCCCCCGCTCCATGGAGGCCCTGGCCTCCTACGAGTGGCCGGGGAACGTTCGCCAGCTGGAAAACACCATTGAGCGTGCGGTGGCGCTCGAAATCAGCGAAGAACTGCGAGTGGAGATTCCCGCAGAGCGCGCCAAAGCGCGGGCGGCGGCTGCCGGGCTCGGTGGAGCGGTGACAACGGCTACACCCGGTTCGGTGCTCCCCGAAGGCGTGGACATGGAAAAATACGTGGCCGGCATAGAGCGCTCACTGCTGCAGGCCGCGCTGGCACAATCCAATGGCGTACAAACCAGGGCCGCCGATCTGCTCAAAATTTCCTACCGCTCGTTCCGGCACCTGATGAAGAAGTACGAACTGTAGCCAGTTCCGACCTGAATCGCTCGCCTCACGATTTCTTCTTCAGCTGCTGCTTCCAGCCGAGAATCCTCGCCTTATTGCCTTCGGCTTCCGCTTCCGGGATCAGGCCTTTCTTCTGATACAACACCGACAGGCTGGTGTGCGCGAGCACATCGTCAGGATCGAGCTCCGCAATCCGCTTCGCCACCGCTATGGCTTCATCCAGCCGGTTCAGATCCTGAAGGCAGCGAGCCATGCCATGCATGGCCTCGGTGAACCCGGGATCAGCCTCCAGGGACTTCCGGTATTCGGCCAGGGCGTGCTCTGGCTCGCCTTCCGACATCAGGTCCAGGGCGGCGTAATAGTGGTCTTCGGCCTTCTGGCGGGCTGTGGGATCGATCATTGCGGTCACGGCGAGAATGGGACTGCTGGACGCTTGCTGCATGTGTTCGCACCGAATGGTGGCGGAAAGGCAGCGCTTGGATTCTAGCATGCGGTAATCTTCGATCGCCCGGCTCTCGCCCGCAGTGTAGCGTTGTACACGCGCCGCGAATTTCGGAGCGTTCCCGATGAAGCGAATTTCCGCCATTGCCGGTACGGCCATGTTTCTGCTGCTCGCTCCTGGCGTGGTGGCGGGGCTGGTGCCCTGGTGGATTTCCCGATGGCGCATGCATCCACCCCTGCTGCACCTGGCCGGGTTGCGCGTGCTGGGCGGGCTGTTGCTTGCCGCCGGCGCTCCCGCGGTCCTCGACTCCTTTGCCCGCTTTGCCCTCGAGGGGCTGGGCACGCCGGCGCCGGTCCTGCCCACCCAACACCTGGTGGTCACCGGACTCTACCGCTATGTGCGCAATCCCATGTACGTCGGTGTCGCGTGGCTGATTTTCGGGCAAGGCTTGCTGCTGGGCGATGCGCGCCTCGTGGCCTATGGAGCCCTGGTATGGCTGGCATTTCACACCTTTGTTCTCGCCTACGAGGAGCCGACTCTGCGCCGGACCCATGGAGCTGAATACCTGCGTTTCTGCGCTTCCGTCCCACGCTGGATTCCCCGCGCAACTCCGTGGCGAGGCGAGACGGCGGGTGCGCCCGAACCGGATTCACGCACCTGATCTGCCTCTAGTCCCGGTCAGGCCGCAGGCTATACTGAATCCAGGTCATGCATATTCTCCGATTCCTCTGGAACGCGACCCGCGGCCACCGTCTCACCCCCTGGCGCAGCCCCTACCTGTTGTGGCGGGTTGAGACGTACTGCGGGGTGAAGATGCAGCAGATCGGCTTCATGGAATTTTGGGAGTTTGCGTGGCGGGAACGGGCAAACCTGTGGCGCTTCCTCAAGTGGACGGGAGAGATGGACCGCTACGTCCATCCCAAACCAAAAAGTCCCTAGCCTGTCCTACTGCCCGTTCCCCGCCGCGGCCGCGCCTTCGAGCACAATACTCACGTCCGTGCCTTTGCCGACACCGATGGCCTGTGCGGCCGAACCCCGGTTGGTCGAAATCTCCACATACCCCATGCTGCCTAGGATGGCGAAAATCTCTCCCGGTTCGCCCTCGGAGTAGGCGGATTTGATTTCGCCAATCTCGCGCTTGCCCACCACGATCTTGAACGCGGGCGGGTTCTGCTGGAACAGCATGGGCACATCCTGCGGGGTGATGTTGGTGATCAAATTCCCGAAGCGGTCAACCTTGAGCACTACACCGCGCATGGTGCGAGCGTCCACTGGCTTCGGCCTGGGGGCGTTGAAGCGCACATAATCGTCGACGATCTCACCGAACTTTTCGCTATCCACGCGCTTTGCCAGGTAGGCGGCAACAGGAGCAAAAATGTCCCGCCCGTGAAAAGTGTTGCTGACCGGCTGCTGGAAGTAGTGCTGGGACGTCACGTGTCGGACATGCATCCGCTCCTCGCGGGCATAGATCAGCGACAGCACGCCGTTGTCCGGAGCCACGAAGTGATGCTGCTCGCTGCTGGCGATGATGGGACGGCGGGCGGTGCCCACACCCGGATCCACGACCACGACGTGAACCGTCGCGGTAGGGAAGTAGGAGTACGACTGGGCGATGGTCAGTGCTCCGTCGAGCACGTCGAAGGGCTGCACGGCGTGGCTGATGTCCACAATCTCGGCCTCGGGCACGACGTTTAGAATAACGCCCTTCATGGTTCCCACAAAGTGGTCGTTGAGGCCGAAGTCTGTGGTCAGGGTGATGATGGGGCGCTGCGCCAAAGTTCTTCCTCGCTCGTCCAGACAGGATTTTCCCGGGAAACTTTGACGCTAAATGGCTTCCGGCAGGTTGGTCAAGGTCACGGAAGTAACGGGAACCGATGTATCGCGGGGGCAGGCCGCCCGCGACTCGACTCTCGCTACTGAATCTCGATATTGCCCGATCCCGTCTCCACGTCCACCGGCACGCCGCCGCCACGAACTTTGCCCTGAATGTGCTTCTTGCCCAGCGAGCCTTGCACGGTGACGGGATGGTCCACCACGAGCGATCCGGAACTGGTGCGGGCATCGAGATCGAAGGCGGCACTGGAGGGAAGTCGCAGCCGGACCGTACCCGAGCCGGTGCGGAGCGTCCACGGCCCCGCCGGTTCTCCTTGGGCCTCGATTTGGCCGCTGCCGGCACGCGCCTCGAGCGACCCCTTCACTCCGCGCAGCTCCATGCCTCCGGAGCCGGTATCGGCACGCACCGACCCGGCTCCCGACTGTTCCAGGCGGATGCGTCCGCTGCCGGTTTCTGCATCGAAGCCTCCCGCCACCGAACCGGCGCGAATCGATCCGCTGCCGGCTCTTGCCCGCACCATACCCTGCACGCGGTCAATCTCAATGTCCCCGGACCCGGTTTCCGCGCGGACACGATTGCCAATGTCGGAAATCTTGACTCCTCCCGAACCGGATGTAACCTCGGCTGAGCCCTGAATGCCGCTGATGGTCTGGTTCCCCGATCCGGTATGCGACCGCAACTGCGTATCCGCCGGCACTTCCAGTTCATAGCTGATGGAAATGTTGTGCATCAGATCGGTATCCATATGTCCGATACGGATGTCGTTGCCGCTCTGCTGAATGGGAGGGTTGGCCTCGATGCGGTGCACCCGCTCTTCGTTGTTGCCGAACCAGTCGGTGCTCTTGATGTATCCCTTGACCCGCACCTGGTTCCCGGCTCCGGGGCGTATCTGAATACTGCCCGAGCCGGTCGTGATGTCCAGATTCACCGTGCCGTTTACCTGGAGCGTGCGCTCGAAAGAGCCCTCCGCGGCTCTGGCGGGCGCTGCCTGCAGTCCCAATACTGCCGCCATGGCAAAGCTCGCCACTCCAAAGGAAACCGATGTGAACCATTGCATCGCCGCCCCCCGCCGTGACTCAATAGATGTGAAGATCACCCGAACTGGTGTGCGCAATCAGCTGTGGTCCTCCGCCGCGCACCTTGCCGCTGATGTTGTGCCGCGCCCGCTCCACCCGCCCCACGACCGTCATGGTCACCGGGTGATCCACATTCAGATCGCCCGAACTGGTCGAAGCGTCGAGGTCGAAGGCGGCGTCGGAGGGCAGCCGCACTTCCACATCACCTGATCCGGTGCGCAGTTCCCAGTTGCCCGCCAGTGTGCCGTCGATGTTCACGTCGCCGCTGCCGGTCTCGACCCGCAGCGTGCCGTTGACTCCCCGCAAGGTCACATTCCCGGATCCGGTACGCGCTTCCACATCGCCTTGCCCCTTGGCCTCCATGCGGATGTCACCGCTGCCGGCCACGGCGGAAAACCGCCCATCCACATCGCGGGCCTCCACGTTGCCCGACCCGGTATGAATGTGCAGCCCGCCGGCCATATCGTGAAGCCGGAGGTCGCCCGAGCCGCTCTCGAGATCGGCCGCCGTGCGCAGGCCCTCGATCGTCTGGTCCCCCGATCCGGTGCGCGTCGTCAGCTTGGTATCTGCGGGCACCGTGATGTCGTAGTCAATGGAGATATTGTGCATGTTCACGTAATCAATGTTGATGGTGTTCCCGCTCTGGCGGATGGGCGGGTTCTTCTCCAGCTCCGTTACCGCCGGCGGCTTCTCCGTCCAGCGATCCCAGAGCCGGTCGCTCACAAAAATCTTGCCCCGGACCGTCACCGTTCCGGCCGGACCGCTGCGCACGACGATATCGCCCGACCGCGTCAACACCTGCAAGTCGACTGCGCCCGTCACCGGATAGCTGCGTTCAAACGAGCCCCGCACCGAAGCCCGAGCCGGGAGGATCGCGAGGCAAATCATGGCCGGCAGAAGGTATAACGCAGATCGCTTCATCGCTTCTTCTCCCAAGCAAAAGGGCACGGATGACGCGACCCGTGCCCCGTCGGTCCGGACGTCTTGCGCCCGGAGCTGGATTACTGCAGCACCACCTGGTCGCCTTCCTTCAAACCTTTAAGCAACTCCGTCTTGGCTCCGTTGGAAATCCCGATTTCAACCGGGATTTTTTTCTTCCCGTCCTTGGCCTTGGGGTCGGGAATCTCGACCGACGCCTTCTTGTCCTTGTCATACATAATGGCACCCTCGGGGATCTGCAACACATTCTTGTGTTCGTCGAGGATGATCTCGGCGTTGGCCGTCATTTCGGCTTTCAGTTCTCCGCCGGGGTTGTTGATTGAGACCCGGACCTCGAACGTGGTCACGTTATCCTTCTCCACGCCCATGGGCGAAATCTTGGTGACCTTGCCGACAAATGTCTTGTCCTTGAACGATTCCACCTTGATGCGGGCCGGCTGTCCGAGATACACCTTGCCGATGTCGCTCTCATCCACTTTGCCCTTGACGTAGACCTCGCTGGTGTCGCCGATCGTCATCACCAGGGTGGCGGACGATCCCAACACCAGGATGGAGCTGACCGCGTCGCCGACTTCCACATCGCGCGACAGCACAATTCCGTCCATGGGAGAAACGATGTCGGTGTAGCTCAATTGCTCTTCCAGTTGCTTGAGATTGGCACGGTCCTGGGCTACCTGCGCCTGCGCCTGGGCAATCTTCGCCTTCAGCACCGTGACCTGGGCCTTGGCCACGTTTTGCTTGTTAACCGACATGTCATACGCCTTCTGAGCGTCATCGAGCGCGGAGGCGGAAACTACGCCATCCTTCGCCATGCTCTGGGCGCGTTCGTAGGCGCGCTTGTTCATGGGAACATCAGGACCCTCGGCGTCCACTTTGGCGCGTTCATAATCGGCTTGCGAACTGGACAGGTTCGCGTTTGCGGCTTCGAGCGCCGCTCGAGACTGATCGACCTGGGCCTCGATCTCAATCTTGTCGAGCTGCGCCAGCAACTGCCCCTGCTTCACCGTGTCCCCGTATTCGACGTAGAGTTTTTTCACAATGCCGCTGGCCTTGCTCTTCACCTCAACTTTGACGATCGGAGTGACCTTGCCCGTGGCCACCACGCTCTTTGCCAGGTCTCCCTTTTCCACCTTTGCCAGCTTGGTCGGATCGATCTTGGTGCCGCCGCGGGTGAAAGCGGACAGCACGATGGCAAACAGCAGAATGACTCCAACCACGATGCTGATGATGATGATCCGTTTGCGACGTTTCTTCTTGTTGTTGCCGTTGCCGTTCACATCCGCCTCCTGGCGCTAGTAAAGGGGTTTACCCTTCGAACATAGTTACGCAGGTGATTCCTGATTTGTTCCGCTGAATGTCGCTGGGTTTGTTTCCGACCCATAACCCGCTGTCTGTTGCCTTAGACCGGGCAGCCAGAAAAATGGAAGCAGGAAATCTCCGCTCCGATTGCCCCGAAGGACGAAACTGCAGCCAGCGGTGGCGCTGGCCTCCCGCCCCGCTTCCTGTTCATTCTAACCCAGTTCCGGCTCCCTCCTTAACTTCCTTTGGAATGTTAGAATTACCCCTCAATGGTCGCTCTGCTGCTGCTCCGGGTCTTTCTGATCCTGCTTCTCGTGGCGGCTAACGCCTTTTTCGCCGCCGCTGAATTCGCCCTGGTCAGCGTCCGCGATACCCGTATCCAGCAGCTCATCGACGCCCGCCGCGTGGGCGCCCGCACGGTCCAGAAGCTCCACCGCAATCTGGATCAGGTTGTCAACGGAGTGCAATTGGGCATTACCCTCACCAGTCTCACTTTGGGCTGGGTGGGTGAGCCGGTTCTGGCCCGGATGTTCGAGGTCTGGATCGGCAACGTTCCCCAT
>DATFTE010000243.1:0-6129 GCA_035262225.1 Terriglobales bacterium | reverse complement strand
GCTGGTGAAGGCCCAGCTGGCGGAGGAGCAGAAGCGCCTCGAAATGCTGGCCGCGCAGTTGTCCCCCGGGACCAGTCCATACAGGGTTTCCACTATCGAAAAGGACATGGCGGAAATCAGGGACTATGCGGCCAAGCTGGAAAAAGTCCCCCTGCCCTACGAGGCCGTTCCCATGGCGCCCAAGGTTGGGATCACACTGGAGCGGCCCGTCACCACGCATACCGGTTATATGGTGGGCTTCATCGATGTCTGGGTGGAAGTCGAGTACCCCGTCTTCGCGGTGGAGGAGTTTCACGTGGCGCCTGCGGAAGGCTATCGCCCTGCCGGATACGGATTAGGCTTCCCCAGAGTATCCCGGCGCAGGCGGATGCAGTATCTCGCCTTTGAGGCGAAGCCGACCACGCCCTCGCTCGGCGAATTGCTGCGTCAGATCCGCACTTACCAGACGTACGCGCCGCGGGTGGCCCGCCACCTGGCGGAGGAGGAGGACCCGGTCACCAAGATGGTAGTCGTCTCTCCCGACGTGCGCTTCCGCGAAGTGCTGGAGCGCCAGGGGGTCGCCTTCTGGCAGTGTCCCCCGGTGGGTGTGTTTACGGAGTTGGGATGAAGGCCGTCAAGCCGCCATCCATGCGCGCCTGGGTCGAGATCCAGAAGGCGCACGACATGCTGTCGCTCTTGGTGCTTGATCCCGATCTCAGGCGCAGGGTGATCGACTGCGACAAAGTCGATCTCATGATGGCCTCGCTCGACGTGCTGTGCTGGGTGCTGCATCACGACCACAACCAGACCTTCGCGGTGAACCTGCGCGATGTGGAGGGGCTGCTGGCCGATGCCGGATTCAAGCTGGAGGAAGTGCAATGACTACCGTATCCATGAGCCGGGAGCGGCACCAGGCCGATCTGCACACGGCCAACATGATCGGCGCCTACTGTTTTTGGACCAAGTTGATCGAGCGCGTGGAGCCGAGCGAGAGGACCGAGGAGTGGGCGTTGGCCATCCTAGGTGCCATCGCCGGTCTGGCGTTTGAGTCCAATGGCGGCACGGCGCACACCGAGAAGGAGTCGGAAGTCTACCGTCTCTGCGGCCTGGAGCCGGTCAAGGAGACGTGGCGGGAAAAGTGATGTACTTCGACGGCGAACAGGAAGAGTTCGACTTCGATCGCGATTCGCACGAGGCCAACCTGGAGCGCGTATCCTCGCGCATCTCGCGGGCGGTGATCGAGTTCTGCCGCGAGCACTTCCGCTTTCACGCCGACGAACTGCGCCAGTACGTGATCCGCGCGACCGGCATCATGGCCCCGGCCTCGGCCGACCGCATCCTGCGCTTGCTGCGGCAGCAGAAGAAGATCGACTACCGGGTGATCTCGCGGCGGGAGTCGTTGTACGAAATGATTTCAATCGGCGGGGTGCCGGTCAGGCAGCCTGTGGCGGTAGCGTGAGCATACTATGGTATGCTTAAGTCATGCCGATAACGTTAGACGAGCTAATGCTCGAATGCAACCGGTGCGGGCACCGATGGCTGCGCCGCACCGCAACCGAACCCAAGCAATGCCCGGGCTGCAAGTCCAAATTCTGGAACAAGGCCCGTGTGCGAATGAGGCGTGATGGAAAAGGCCGACGCTCTCGCCGACATGCTGAAAGCCTTCTCCGATCTGGTGGCCGACGCCGTGGTCGAAAAGCTGCGCCAGCAGGACGCGCCCCGTCTGCTGAACGTACGCGAGGCCGCGCGGTATCTAAAGCGCAGCGAGCGCTGGCTGCGCCAGGAAGTGGCGGTCGGAAGGATCGCCTGCGTGCGCGAGGGGAAAGGGCGCCCGCGGTTCGATCGCGCCGTGCTCGATCGCTGGATCGAAACGCGCCACGGAGGCTAGCATGAAGCGCCGACGCCAGGGCGCCGGGTCCCTCACGCTGCGCGGCAGCAAGTGGCGGCTGCAGTATTGCGTCGGAGGCAAACCCGTTCAGGAGAATTCAGGGACCAGCGACCGCAAGATCGCTGAAGAACTACTCAGGCGGCGTTTGGCCGAGACGCAGCTGGGATCGCTCGACGGCATTTCCGCTGAAGAGGTCACCATCGATCAGCTGGCGGCTCTGGTCATCGCCGATCAGAAGCTGCGCGGCCTGCGCGACTGGAAGACCGTTGAATGGCGCTACCGGAAGAATACGGCGCCTGAACTGGGGAAGCTGAAGGCGCGCCGCGCCAAGACGGCGCACTTCCGCGCCTACATCGAAAAGCGTCTGGGGGAGGGTGCCAGGAACGCCAGCATCAACCGCGAATTGGCGACCATCAGGCGCGGCTACAAGCTCGGCATGAAGGAGGAGCCGCCGCTGGTTTACCGCATGCCGTCCATCCCCGACCTCGATGAGAGCGACAATGTGCGCCAGGGCTTCCTGGAGCCAGGGCAATACGAGCGGCAGCTTTACGAATTGCCTGAGAACCTTAAGGCGCTGTTCGTGTGCGGCTACAACCTGGGGACACGTCTCAACGAGATCCGCCGCCTGCTGTGGACCGAGGTCGATCTCGATGCCGGTATCCTCACCTTGCCGCCCGGGCGCGCCAAGAACAAGAAGGGACGCCGGGTCTGGTTCATGGGCGACATGGAGGTATACCTCAGACGGCAGCGGGAGCGGTGCCCCCAGGATCACCCGTACGTGTTTTTCGGCGAGCGGGGGCGTCCCGTATCGAAGCACCTGAACGGCTGGAAAGAAGCCTGCGAGCGGGCCGGACTGGGCGGCCTGCACTTTCACGATCTGCGCCGCACGGCGGTGCGCGATATGAAGCGGGCGGGGGTGGCCGACTCGGTGGCGAAGAAGATCTCGGGGCACGAGACCGACTCCATGTTCCGGCGCTACGACATCATCAACGAAGCCGACATGGTGGACGCTGCCCAGCAGGTGGACGACTACCGGAAGCGGAAGCGGATCGAGGCCAAAAAGCACGCCGAACTGGGGCTGAAGCTGGTCCAACCAAGTTAGTACAAAATGGCGTTTTTAAAGGGGTTTTTGCGCCAAGTTAGTACAAAAGTTAGTACAGCCCCCTGTTTTTCGGGCACTTGTAAACTGGACATAAAGTCTTTAGTTTGTAGGTGGTGCGGATGGTGGGAGTCGAACCCACAAGCTCTTTCGAGCACTGGAACCTAAATCCGAAAGAGTGCCGGATGTTGCTGTACTTAAACGGCAGCAATAGGAACGGAATAACAATGTTTCCTGTTGCTGCCGGGTAAGTCGGCAGCACAAGTTAGTACAAAGTTAGTACAGCCAAAATAACGCTACAGCGTGCCATATTCAGGTCCCGGCGAAGGCGCTTCCTCCACCTCCTGCTCCGCCTGGAGCCAATCGCTGAGCGCATCTCCCTCCTCTTCCTGCCCGCTCGCCAGTCGCGTCTGGTAAATCTCATAGGCGCGCTGGCGAATCTTTTCCTTGTGCTCGATGGTAGTAGTGCGCATCTCACTCCTTCCGCCAGTCATGCAGGAACAGCGGCGTGAGCGGCCCCATGAACGCGCCCACCACGTTGAACTCCATCCACTCCTCGGCTGCTTCTTCGTCCATGCCCTGACCTATCAGGATCTCGATGCAGCGGGCGTAGTCGTAGCACACCACCGGCTCTCTGCAGGCTCCATCGACCAACCCGATGACGGCGTCGTCAAAGCCATCGGCCAGCAGAAGCTCGGGGTAATTGCTCCGCAGGTCATCGATAATTTCGGTGGCAGTCACGGTTAAGTTTCGGCGGCAGTCACGGTAGAATGAATCGAGAACCTGAACCATCTCTTTTGAGTTCCAGTTTGCATTACGGCAGCGCCGGTCCCCTGACCGGCGTTTCCGTTTTAGAGGCCGATCCTGCGACGGGCCTCGCGGAACAGCTGGACCGCTCCCTTAGCTCCTTTTGGGCTGGGCCGTTTCGGGCGGCTTGCCTCCTCCGCCGCCACCTTCGGGCGGCCAGATGTCGTGCCCTTCGTAGACCAGCCAGCGATAGCCCACACCCACCACCCAGATCAGGATCAACGCCTTGCCTGCGACTCCGGTACCCGGCGGCAGCGGCGGCCAGATGACGGCCGGTGGACCGGGCAGCGGTTTCTCGGGCGGCTCGGGAACCACTACCGGCGGCGACGGCGGTCCCGGGGGCGGCCACATCGTCGGCGGCAATGCGATGGGCGGCGCGGCAACTCCAGGCGGCAGCGACGGCAGCGGCAGGGGGTGCCCGGCATGCGGCGGCAGGGGATGGCCTACTCCATAGCCGGGATCTACCGGCCCCGAGCCTGATACTGGATATCCATAGACGAGTATTGGTCCTTCAGCCATTGTTGTGTCCTCAAAAGTCGGTTTGCGATACGTTTCGGTCTTGCGCCCTAAAAGGCGCGGTGTACAATCGAAGCGATCTCAACCTCAACTTGTGTGCCGGACGGTTCCGAGGCCGTCCGGTTTTTTTATGTTGTGAGTCACAAATCGATGACGGATGCTTTCTAGCTTTCGTCGCGGGCCAGCGAGGCATTGGCCCAGATGATGGATTCCTCCAGCTTGGTGAGGGCGGTCAGCCGCTCGTGCCCCTCGGGGCAGGCTTCGATGAACAGCTGTGCCAGGGCGTTGGCGTTGGCTCGCATGCGCTCGTAGAGCACGGCCCGCTCGCCCTGCGGGACCTTGCGGGTGAAGGCATTCTCGATCCGCTCCAGGCGCAGCTTGTCGTCGGCCGAGAGTCCCATCTAGGTTCTCGCGTAGGTGAGCAGCAGGCTGAATTTGCCAACGGTGGGCGCTGTCGTCACGTTGCCGAAGTTGAGGTAGAACTTGGTCGGCGTGGGAGCCACCGCCAGGATCTGCACCGGCGCCAGGTTGCCTATGGTCAGGGCTGTGGAGGCGAGCAGATCGACGCCGCCGATGGTGGTGCCGATGGTCAGGTTCACGGCATTGTCGAGCGCCGTGGTCATGATGCGGCGCACGTCGAGCAGCAGGCAGTTGGAGGGTGGTGACGTGGGCAGCTGCACCAGGATGTTCGCCGGGATCGGCCCCTTGGTCACATCGAAGTCGAAGCGCTTCGCGAGCAGGGCATAACCCTGGTGCCCCAGATTGACGTTGCCGCTGGCGACCGGCCCGGTGAAGTGCGTGGCCTGCACGGTGGTAGTCGAGGGCGAGACGTTGGCGGTAGGTGCGGCCAGCGCCTCGACCGCCGGTGGCTCTTTCGGCTCCGCCAGCGGGTCGCCCGGCAGCCGGTCGCTGATGCCCGGCTTCTCTTCCGGCTTCGCCTCGGTGGTGTCGACCGGTTCGGCCGGGGGCTCGTCGCCGCCTCCGGCATGAGTACGCCGCGGCGGTGTCTCGACCACCGTGGTGGTCTCGTGCTTCTTGATCGTGGCCATCGGAATCCTCCGCTCAGCGGCGATTATATCGCTCGGACGTGTTAGAGTGTGATACAAAAATGGCCCCAGAACTCAATCGGGCTCACAGGGACATCCGGCCGGACGGCCTTGCGGTGGAGGCCGAGGTGGTCTCGGTGGATGCCAGCGTGCTGCCCCAGCTGTGGCCGGACCTGGTGCGCGGCATCTTTCACCGCAACGGCGGTGCGGCGGTCGAGTTGCCCATCCTCTACGGACGCCTGCTGCTGGGGGAGGACGTGCTGTGGCTCGCGCTTTACAATCGCTCGTGCCATCCGTCGCCCTACGCGGGCGTGCTCATCACCTCGATCACCGAGAAGCCGCCCTGGCGGGGAAGGGCGCCTCACCCGCCGGGCCGGTCGCTCACCGTGCATATCGCCACCGGCACGTCGATTGAAAGCTGGATCGATTCGGCGATCGAGCGCATCTCGTCCTACGGTCACGCCAACGGGTGCAAGCAGATCTACGTGCTGGCGCGCAAGGGATGGCGCCACTACGCGCTGCGCTTCTACGGCCAGTTCGACGTGATGGGCTACTCGCGCGACCGCTCGACGGCCAAAGGCCGCAACCGGTTTCAGAACCGGCCCGGCCTCTTCCGCAAGGTCGAGCTACTGCTGCAGCGGAAGGGGTCGTCCTCGGCCGACTACGGCTCGGCCCGCACCGCCTACATCCTCCCGAAAGGAGAATCCGATGCCGCTGGTAGATGACGACCTCCTGGCGCGCCTGCGCGCCGCACTGCGCGATCCCATGCAGCGCGACATCGTGCTGCGCACGCT
>DATFTE010000242.1:0-7604 GCA_035262225.1 Terriglobales bacterium | reverse complement strand
CAGGGAGAGAGTGCGGCGGCGAACTCGTTTACCCGATGCGTTTGGGGATAGGTTCCAGTCAGCAAAGTGGCGTGAGAGACGACGGTCAGAGGGGCCTGGGCATAAGCGCGCTCGAAGACGAGGCTGTCCTTGGCCAATGCATCGAGGGCGGGAGTCTTGGCGTGTCCGCCGAGAAAGCCCACGCGATCAGCGCGAGTGGAATCGAGAGTGACGAGAATGATGTTGGGCTTCGCGGCGGCGTGGGCCAGGGCTGGGATCAGGACAAGCAATGAGACGAGAGCGCGACGGAACATGAGATTCAGTGTAACGGGTGCGGGGGAGGTTCGAGAACAGGGAAAGGTAGCATTCACCACTCAGGACTCAGCAGTCAGGGAAGAGCTGCTGCGGGGCCGGGCAGGTGAGGCACCTGCCCCTGCCCTGCGCGGGGGTGATGCAGCGGAGATGCGGATCCCTCCCTTCGCTCGGGATGACAATTGACTCCATCTTCCAGTCGGGTTGCAAAATGGTGGCGGAGTCAAGTGACGCCGCGACTCTTTTTGCGGGCGGATTAGCGGCAAACGCTCTCGAACCAGCCCGACTACTGGACCAAGTCTTATCCCACGCTGCGCTGCGCCAGTGTCTGACCGAGCCCGGCATGGACTTTGACATCGGTGCGCCGGAGAAGTTCGATCCCCTTGCGCGAGCAAGTGGCCACGGCGTGGATCGGGATTTCCTTCTAACGTCGAAAGCACTCAAGATCAACATAACAAAAAGGCTTGTTTCGTAGGGGCCAGTGCAAGAACGGAGTGCGAAGCCGCGCTGGAAACCGAAGTGTCGCCAGTAGAATCAGAAACTCGAAAAAATGCCGCGGGTTGTCGAAAACGGCTTGGACGGTTCGACGCGTTGATAGAAGGGGTACGGACGAAGTCCAACCCGAGATCAGGAACAGGAGAAAAATCATGAGAATCATGGTCATTGTGAAGGCGAACAAGGATTCAGAAGCGGGGATTCTCCCCAGCAAAGAGATGCTCACAGCAATGGGGAAGTTCAACGAAGAGCTGGTGAAGGCAGGGGTCATGCTGGCGGGCGACGGGCTCGAGGCGAGCTCGAAAGGGAAGCGGGTGAAGTTTTCGGGAAAGAACCGGGCGGTCATTGATGGGCCGTTTGCTGAGACCAAGGAATTGATTGCCGGGTACTGGCTGTGGCAGGTGCGGTCGATGGAAGAAGCGGTGGAGTGGCTGAAGCGGGCGCCCTTCGACGGGGGAGAGGAGGTCGAAATCCGGCGGGTGTTTGAGGCAGCCGACTTTGGCGAGAACCTGACGCCGGAGCTGAAGGAGCAGGAGGAACGGCTGCGCAAGAAAGTGGCGGGAACGAAATAAGTTCAGGACGGTTCGTGTCGAATCCGGGTCTTGCGGCTCGACGTCATCATAGAACGCGGTTCCAACCTCGAGTTCATAAAATAAGGAGACGGCAATGCGATTTCTCAGTATGTACAAGTCGGTGGAACGGAATACTCCTCCTACGCAGGAGGAGATGGTGGCGATGGGGAAGCTGATAGAAGAGGGCATGAAGGCGGGCTGGCTATTGTCGACGGAGGGTTGCCTGCCCTCGTCGCTGGGAGCGCGGGTGCGGCGCATGGGCGGCAAGTTGAGTGTGACGGACGGACCGTTCACGGAGGCCAAGGAGGTGGTGGGCGGGTTCGCCATCCTGCAAGCGAAGTCGAAGGAAGAGGCGATCGATCTGCTGCGGAAGTTCCTGATGGCGGTGGGTGACGGGGAGTGCGAGTTGCGGCAGCTGTACGAGGAGAAAGCCGACTCGTCACGGGGAGAGCGGTCCGAGGTTGCGTAGATGGACTGGACATGGTGTGATCGGTAGCTGTGTCTACCGACATCCATCGCACCATCGCTGCCATCTGGCGGATGGAGTCTGCGCGGATCATTGCGGGCCTGACCCGCATCGTGCGCGACGTGGGGATCGCGGAAGATCTGGCTCAGGATGCGCTCTTGGCCGCCCTTCACCAATGGCCGCAGTCGGGCGTTCCGGAGAACCCGGGCGCCTGGCTGATGGCCGCAAGCAAGAACCGGGCGATTGACCTGCTGCGGCGGAGGGCGCTGCTGGAGCGCAAGCACGAAGAGTTGGGCCGGGATCTGGAGCGGCAGCAGGCGAAAGCGGTTGCGGAGATGGAAGCGGCGGCGGAGGACGAAGTGGGAGACGACCTGCTGCGGCTGGTGCTGATCACCTGCCATCCGATTCTTTCCACCGAGTCGCGAGTCGCGCTCACCTTGCGTTTGCTGGGCGGGCTCACCACGAGCGAAATTGCGCGCGCTTTTCTGTCGCCGGAAGCCACCATCAGTCAGCGGATCGTGCGGGCCAAGAAGACGCTGTCCGAGGCGCAGGTTGCTTTCGAAGTGCCGCGCGGAACGGAGTTGCGCTCGCGGCTGGCGTCCGTGCTGCAGGTCATTTATCTCATCTTCAACGAAGGCTACACGGCCAGCGCGGGCGAGGACTGGATGCGGCCGGTGCTCTGTGAAGAAGCGCTGCGGCTGGGGAGGATTCTGGCGGGGCTGGCGCCGCGGGAGCCGGAAGTGCACGGGCTGGTGGCGCTGATGGAGATACAAGCGTCACGACTGCGGGCGCGGGTGAACGCGGCGGGACAGCCGGTCCTGTTACTCGAACAGGACCGCGCGCAGTGGGACCATCTGCTGATTGGGCGGGGGTTGGCGGCGCTGGAGCGCGCCGAGCAGCAAGGCGGGCGCCGTGGTCCCTACACGCTGCAGGCGGCGATAGCGGCGTGTCATGCGCGGGCGCTAACGGCGGACCGGACGGATTGGCCGCGAATTGCCTCTCTCTATGAGACGCTCGCCCGGGTAACGCCTTCTCCCATCGTGGAGCTAAACCGGGCGGTGGCGGTTTCGATGGCGCGCGGTGCCGAGGAAGGGCTGGAGCTGGTGGACCGGCTGACCTCGGAGCCGGCGCTGAAGAACTACCATCTTCTTCCCAGCGTGCGCGGCGATCTGCTCGAGAAACTGGGGCGGAGGGAGGAGGCCCGGGCGGAATTCGAGCGGGCCGCGGCCATGGCGCAGAATGCCCGGGAACGCAAGCTGCTGCTCGACCGGGCTGAGGGCCTCGAGTGACGCGGTGAGTGCCCGGCTAGCTGGCGATCTCCGCCACAGGGACGGCGGCGGGCTGAATGTTGTGATTCATGCGGAACAGATTCGTGGGATCGTACTTGTTCTTCAGACCGACGAGGCGGTCGTAGTTCGGACCGTAGGCCGCCCGCGCAAATGCATCTCCTTCGTCGGAGACGTAGTTGACGTAAGATCCGGCGGCTAGATAGGGGCGCAGGGCCTCCCAACACTGCCGCGTCCAGGCGATGTTCTTGTCGGAATCGGCGGGATTCTCCCAGGTTGACCAGAGGATGAGATTGTAGTCGTGGTTGCGATGGGGGAAAGCAGTGTCGCCGACTCCCACGCGGCGGACGGCGCCATGCCAGTGCTCGAAGAACGGAGCGAAAGATGTGGGCGACGGACTCTTGCCCGCGAATTCCGCCATGGCGTCGATGGCATCATCGCTCAGAGCGCTCAGGAAGTTGGATTTCACGTAGGTATGGCGGCCATTGGGAAAGAACGGTTCGAACAGGCTCTGGATTTCGACGTAAGTCATCTTCTGAATCATGTCGGCGATCGGCGGCCCGAAAGCCCGCAAGGGCTTCAGCAACTTCTCGCCCTCTGCGAGAGAGGCGCCGGAATAGCAAGCGGCAACACCGAAGACCTGGGTGCCATCGGGCAGCGTGAATGCTCCGCCCTGGATGACGAGTTCGTCGGGAATCGTCTCATCAAATTCCTGGCAAAACCGCAATACTTCTTTGGTCCTGGCCACGGGATAAAAAACGGCGCCAGCCAATACCGGTCCCACCTCGTGCAGGCGGTATTCGAGCGATGTCACGACGCCGAGATTTCCGCTGCTCCCGCGCACGCCCCAGAAGAGATCCGGGTTTTCTGACGCATTGGCGGTGAGCAACTGGCCATCCGCGGTTACGATATCCACGCCGATCAGGTTGTCAAGGGCGAGGCCATACTTGCCCATGAGGTTGCCGAATCCGCCTCCCAGCGTGAGTCCCGAGATGCCAGTGCCGGGGACCACACCCAGCGTTGTGGCCAGGCCGAACGCTTGCGTCTCGCGATCAAATTCCCCCAGCTTGAGGCCGGCCTCGGCCCGCACCGTGCGCCTGACCGGGTCTACACGGATGCCCTTCATCGCCGAAAGATCGATCATCAGACCGTCGTCGCAGACAGACTTTCCTGCGACGCTGTGACCTCCGCCGCGCACCGAGAGGAGGACATCGTGTTCGCCAGCGAACCGGACACAGGTGATCACGTCGGCCGGGCCGGCACAGCGCGCGATCACGGCAGGCCGGCGGTTAATCATGGCGTTGGGAATGGTGCGGGCCGCGTCGTAACCTGGGTCACCCGGACAAAACGACGGCCCACGAAGCGAGGATCTGAAGTTGTTGAGGGCGGTTCGAGGAATCATTCCAGTCCTTCGAAACGGGAGTTTGAACGGAGCCGTTGGGCGGTGGGGGGAGACGCGACGTACCATACGCCCCAAGAAGCATTCTTGCAAGGGCTTAAATACGGTCGCTGGTTTTCTTGACATCCCATTCCCTGCACGCAACAATAAATTCCTGCCTCAGTCCTTGGGCACATCACTCCAGCTAGATCAGGGATTTCCCGCAGCTTGCGCGGGAAGCGCGGAGTTCTGTGCGACGAGAGGGGTTCTCGAGGGGGAGCCTGACTTGAAGAAGTGGGTCTGCATGCTGGCCGTAGTCCTGCTTGGCGCGGGCGCGACTTTTCTGGTTTCCTGCCAGCGGGCGCGGGGCGAGGGGCAGAGCCGGAAGAAGCTGATCGTGCTCGGCGTCGACGGCATGGACCCGCAGCTTCTCGAGAAGTTCATGGCCGACGGCAAAATGCCGAACTTCGCGAAGCTGGCGGGGGAAGGGTCGTTCAAGAAGCTCACGACCAGCATTCCTCCCCAGAGTCCGGTGGCATGGTCGAATGTGATCACCGGGATGAATGCCGGCGGGCACGGCATTTTTGATTTTATCCATCGTGATCCCGGGACCATGGAGCTGTATTTCTCGGCCTCGCGCGTCGAAGCACCCAAACATTCGCTCCATATTGGAAACTGGGTGATTCCGCTGGGCAGCGGCACTGCAGAGCAGTTGCGGCAAGGAAAAGCGTTTTGGCAGTTCCTGGACGATCACCACATTCCGAACTCCGTCTATCGCATGCCGTCGAATTTTCCTCCGGTGCCGGCCAAGGGAGACACGCTTTCGGGCATGGGTACGCCCGATCTGCGCGGGACCTACGGCACCTTTACTTATTACACCGACGATCCCATGGCGGTGGCAGGGGCGGAGGAAGGCGGGCAGGTCGTTCCCGTGCAGGTGGTGAATTCGCAGGTTACGTCGCAGCTGATCGGGCCGGACAACACCTTCCGCAAGGGATCTCCGCCCGCCACGGAGAATTTCACGGTGTCGGTCGATCCGCTGGAGGCAGTGGCGCGGATCGCATTTCAGGACCAGCAATTCGTATTGCGCGAGGGCGAGTGGAGCGGATGGGTTCCGGTGGAGTTTCAGCTGATTCCGTTTTTTGGCAACGTGCGCGGCATTTGCCGGTTTTACCTCAAACAGGCGCATCCGCGGTTCGAGTTGTACGTTTCGCCCATCAATATTGATCCGGCGAATCCGGCGCTGCCGATTTCGACGCCGTCGAGTTACTCGCGAGACCTGGCCGAGCAGGTAGGCGAGTTTCATACCCAGGGGATCGCCGAGGACACGAAGGCGCTGTCCGATGGAGTGCTCGATGATAAGGAGTTTCTCGAGCAGTCGCACACCGTGCTGGCGGAGCATCGGCGGGTGTTTGATCTGGAGTTCCCCAGGTTCAAGAGCGGTCTGTTCTTCTTTTATTTTTCCAGTCTTGACCTGAACGCGCACATGCAGTGGCGGCACACCGATCCGGAGAATCCCACGTACGACCGGGCGCTGGCGGCGCAGTATGGGAACGCGCTCGAGGAGTTTTACCAGCAGATCGACCAGGTGCTGGGGGAGGTTCTGCCCCGGCTGGATTCCGAGACGACGTTGATTGTGCTATCCGATCATGGGTTTGCGCCGTTCCGGAAATCGTTCAACCTGAATACCTGGCTCTTCGAGAATGGATACATCGCCCTGAAGGGCGATTCGGCGGCCGCCCCGGCCGCCGCCACACAACCTCAAGACGAGAACACGCCCTTTGTGAATGTCGACTGGAGCAGGACGCGGGCATATGGGATCGGACTGAACGGGCTGTACGTGAATGTTCGCGGACGGGAGCGCGAGGGGATCGTCGACCCGGCGGATACGGACACGCTGCTGCGCGAGATTCGCGGGAAGCTTTTGGCGGTGAGGGATCCGAAGAACAGTCAGCCGGTGATCACCCGGGTGGATCTGGCAAGCGAGGCGTATCAGGGGCCGTACGCGCGAACGGGGCCGGATGCGCTGGTAGGGTACAACCGCGGCTATCGCGCGGGATGGAAGACGATTCTGGGTGCGTTTCCCGCCGATGTGCTCGAAGATAACATGAATCCGTGGAGTGGGGATCATTGTATGGATTACACGCTGGTGCCCGGCGTGTTGCTGAGCAATCGCAAGATAGTGCTGGAAAACCCCGCGCTGACCGACATTGCGCCGACCATTCTCGCGGAGTTTGGGATCGCGAAGGGCAGGGGTATGATGGGGCAGTCGGTGTTCGGGTCAGAATAGCCTGGAGAAGGGCGCTTGCCTCCCCCGCCAAAGCGCCGATGGTTGGCGGGCCTGGTGCCATGACTGAAGTCGTGCGCTTCCCGGAGCGGCGGCCGATGGCTTCGAGCGAAATCCTTCGCTTTGCCAACGATGGCGTCGGAAAAAAGGAGATACGGATGTTCGGTTCTCACAAGGTGAAGATCGAAGGCGAGCTGCTGGAGAAGGCGCAGAAGTGCGCTGAGGCGGCGGGGTACGAGTCGGTGGACGAGTTTGTGACTCACATGCTGGAGAAAGAAGTGAAAAAGATTCTGGGCTCCGACGGCGGCCACGCGCCTTCGGCCGAGACGGTGAAGAAGCGGCTGCAGGGATTGGGGTACATCGAGTAAGTTCGTCCGCGCATGGGATCTCCTCTCAACTTTCTGGCCGCGGCGCTGTGGGGAATCAACAGCCCTCTGATTCTGGTCATTCTGATTTCGGTGGTCGTTGGCCTGATCATGGTCGTGCTGTTCGGATACACCTCCAACCAGAAGAAGATTCACGTGGCAAAAGATCAGTTGAAGGCCCACCTGCTGGCGGTGCGGCTTTACCAGGATCAGTTGCCGGTGGTGATGAAGACGTACGCGCGGATCCTGCTGGGAACGGGGCGCTACATCCGCCTGGCGTTCATGCCGCTGCTGTATGTGATCATTCCCATTACGCTGCTGATTGTGCAGCTGGACCGGTACCTGGGAGCGATGCCGATTGAGCCTCGGCAGCCCTTCCTGGTGTCGGTGAAGAGCGCGCCCGAGGCGCTGAACCAGGTCAAGCTGGAGCTCCCGGAGGAGCTGAGCTTTTCCGCCCCCGCGGT
>DATFTE010000241.1:0-8870 GCA_035262225.1 Terriglobales bacterium | reverse complement strand
CTCTGATGACTCGGTGGTTGATGCGATGCTCGCCTTCGAGGCGGCTCTGGCGTCCGCGGAGGCAAACGCGGGAATCATTCCGCAGTCGGCGGCGGATGCCATTGCAAGGATACGCAGAGACTCCTTTGATGCCGCGAGCCTCGCCGGTCAGACCTTACGCGGCGGAACGCCGGGCATCGCCTTTTCCAGGGCTTTGACGGAGGTGGTCAGAACGGCTGACCCTGCTTCCGCTGGTTTCGTGCACTGGGGAGCAACCAGTCAGGATGTGGCTGACACGGCGCTGGTCCTGTTGCTGAACAGGGTGCAGAAGATTCTGGACTCAGATCTTGCCCGGTTGGACGCGGCTGTGCTCAGCCTCGCGGAACAACATGCAAATACCATCATGCTTAGCCGTACACTGCTGCAGCCAGCGCCGCCCATCACCTTTGGCCTCAAAGCAGCTGGCTGGCTGGCTTCCGTTCGACGGGACCGGGAGCATCTGAATGCGAGCTTTTCGGAGTGCCTCGTGGTGCAATTCGGTGGCGCAAGCGGAACCCTGGCATCCTTAGGCGAGATGGGAATTGAAGTTGGGCAGGCGCTGGCGAAGGAACTCGACCTCGCTTTTCCCGACGCGCCTTGGCATGCTCATCGCGATCGCTTGGCACGGCTCGTGTGCGCGTGCGGAGTGCTTGGCGGCTCATTGGGCAAGATCGCACGCGACATTACGCTGCTTATGCAGAATGAGGTCGGTGAAGCCGCCGAGGCCGGGGGGCCGGGCCGGGGTGGCTCCTCGACGCTGCCGCACAAGCGCAATCCCATCGGATGTTCCGTCACGCTGGCCAACGCCGCGCGGGTTCCGCCGTTGGTGGCGGCCTTTCTCGCTTCGATGGTGCAAGAGCATGAACGTGGAGTCGGTGGATGGCAGGCCGAATGGTCGATCGTCGCGAACGTGATGCAAGCGACGGGCTTGGCGGTCGCTTCCATGGCGGAAGTCGCCGAAGGGTTGACGGTGGATTCCGCGCGCATGCGCGCAAACATCGAAGCCACGCGCGGGGTAGTCTTCGCCGAGCGTGCCATGATGATTCTCGGGGCCAGGCTCGGACGCGACGTTGCCCACAAACTGCTGGAGGAAGCGGTTCGACAGAGCGTGGCACAGGGAAAGCATCTAGCCGAGGTGCTGGCCGGCATGCCGGAAGTGACCCGCAACATCGGCGTGGCAGCGCTCGGCGATCTCGAACATCCCGAAAGGTACCTCGGAGTTGCAGAACAATTTCGCAAGCGTCTGCTCAACGGTTGCTCAGAAAAGGACTGACCATCATGCCCTTCGTGACTGCCGACAATGTACGGCTGTTCTATCGCCTCGAAGGCACGGCCGGCGGGCCGGCACTCATTCTGTCTCATTCCATCGGCGTTGACCATGGGATGTGGGCGCAGCAGGTCGAGGCCCTCGAACCTTACTTTCAGATCCTTCGCTATGACGTTCGCGGTCATGGCGCGTCCGATGTCCCCAAAGGAGAATATTCCATTGAACGTCTCGGACACGACGTTCTCGCTGTTGCCGACGCCGCGGGCTTTTCGAAGTTTGCGTTTTGTGGACTCTCGCTTGGGGGTGCCATCGGACAATGGCTCGCCATTCACGCTCCCCAGCGCCTCACACACTTGATTCTCGCCAATACCTCGCCGCAGCTCGGGCCACGCTCGAACTGGGAAACCCGCATTCGCATGGTTCAGGAAGGGGGCATGGCTTCCATTGTTGAGATGGTCATGCAACGTTTCTTTTCCCCGCACACGCTTGCCCATGACGCTCATGCCACTGACGTCAAATCGGTTTTCCTCGGCACCGATCCCGCCGGCTATGCGGGTTGCTGCGCCGCATTGCGTGACACCGACCACACGGGGGCGCTAAAAAAGATCACGACTCCGACGTTGGTCATTGTCAGTGACCATGACATCTCAACACCCTGGTCCGGTCACGGCGAGATCCTGGCACGCGAAATTTCCGGGGCTCGGGTGATTTATTTGCCGGGAGCCCACCTCTCAAATCTGGAGCGCCCGCAATCATTCAATGCCGCCGTTTCCGAGTTTCTGCAGCCGCCGGTGACCGGCGATCCGCAGGAAGCGGGCCTCGCAGTCCGGCGGGCCGTGCTCGGCGATGCCCATGTCGACGCTTCGATCGCCCGAGCGACGGATTTCAACCGCGACTTCCAATCCCTGATTACCCGCTTTGCCTGGGGCAGTGTATGGACGCGTCCAGGACTGAGCCGGCGCACCCGCAGCCTGGTGGCTCTGGCCATCATGGCCAGCCTGGGTCGCTGGGAGGAGTTTCGTTTACACGTCCGTGCCGGCCTTGCGCACGACCTCGAACCGTGCGACCTGAAAGAAGTCCTGCTCCAGAGCGCAATTTATGCCGGTGTTCCCGCGGCCAACACAGGTTTCAAACTTGCGCGGGAAGAGATGGAAAAAATGTCCACGCCGTGAAGGACGGCCAACGCGTCACGAACTGCCAATCAGAATCCCAGCAAGGAAAACCAGGACTCCTCCCACCACCACCTGGAACGCAGCCGAAAGAAACGGCGTATCCATGTAGCGATGCCGCACGTAGCTGATGATGGCCAGCTCAACTGCCACCACGATGACCGCGGCCGTCATGGCGACACGGAAGTTCGAAATCAGAAACGGAAGCGTATGACCGATGCCGCCTGCGGCCGTCATGGCACCAGTGATCGCTCCGCGCAAGTAGGGCCGTCCGCGTCCGGTCAGCGAACCGTCATCCGAAAGCGCCTCCGCAAACGCCATGGAGATTCCCGCTCCCACCGATGCTGCGAGTCCGACCAGGAATGCATCCCAACTGCTCTTGGTAGCGAAAGCTGCCGCAAACACAGGCGCCAGCGTGGACACCGAACCGTCCATGAGCCCTGCCAGGCCAGGCTGGACGATCTGCAGCACAAAGAGTCGCCGCTGCGCGTCCTCTTCCTTGCCGCGAGCAGCTTCCGTGAGGTGCTGCTTCAGCGACTCGGCGGTAGCGTAATGCCGGCGCTCGACCTCCGCCAGATCTCCAAGCAGCTTGCGGATGCCCGCGTCATGCACCTGCTGAATCGCCCGCTCATAGAACCGGCGGGTCTCCAGTTCCATCAACTCCACCTGCTTGCGAACCTGGTTGATTGGCAATGGCCGGGTGAGCCATATCGGGCGCCGTTGCACGAATCCTTTCACATCCTGGCGCCGGATCAGGGGAATATGATCGCCAAAGCGCTGGCGGTAGGTGTCGATCAAGCTCGCGCGATGTTGGGATTCCTCCGCCTGCATTTCCTCGAATATCTTCACCGTTGCCGGGTATGATTCGCGCAACCCGTCGGCAAAATCGGCGTAGATTCTGCCATCCTCTTCTTCCAGAGAAATAGCCAGCGCCAGAATTTCGCGCTCGGAGAGATCCTTGAAATTCCTGGCCATGGATTCTTCCTTTCCCAAGATCTGCTTTCGCGCATTCCACGACCTGAGCGGCGGAGCGGTTCGAATCTTACTGGAGGGAATCCAGCTAAGGGGATAGAGTTTATGCCGCAGCCCTCGTCTGAAAATGCGAATCTACGCTGGAGATGGACGCTCCGGCAAGAAAGTGGAGAAGCCTTGATGCGCCTGTTGAGGTTTGCTTTATTGTCGCTGGTGTTCTTGTCGCCCGCCCTGCTGCCGGGCCAACAAGCCACATCATCAAGCGGAGTCCCGGTCAGCATGGTAGTTACCGCAGAAGCGCGCCACGGAGCCCAGGTTCCGGCGATCGACAGCCAGGACGTCCTGGTGTTCGTGAAACACGAACGCGCCAGGGTCACGGAATGGGTTCCACTGCAAGGAGCGCGCGCGGGAGCCCAGCTCTTTCTGCTCATCGATGACGCGGCATCCACGGCCCTCGGTTCGCAGCTTGAGGATTTGCGCCAGTTCATTCTCGGCCAACCAGCCACCACGCAGATCGGTGTTGCTTACATGCAAAATGGTGCGGCTATGATTCTCGAAAACCTGACGACGGATCATGCCCTCGCCGCCAATGCGCTTCGGCTTCCACTCAGTAACGCAGGCGCCTCCGCGAGCCCGTATTTTTCGCTCGGCGACCTGATCAAGCGATGGCCGGAAGCCAGGGTGCCGCGCCTGGTCCTGATGGTGACGGACGGCATCGATCGCTACTGGGGCAGCGGTCCCGACGATCCCTACGTGGATTCGGCCATCGACCAGGCGCTGAAGGCCGGAGTGGTCGTGTTCTCCATCTACATGCCAAGTTCCGGACACCTCGGACACAGTTACTGGAGAATCAATTGGGGGCAGAACTATCTGTCCCGTCTCTCCGACGAGACCGGCGGAGAATCCTACTATATTGGTTTCGGCGCCCCGGTTGCCTTCAGCCCGTACCTTGAAGATCTCGCGCGCAAGCTGGAGCGGCAGTACTGGGTGACGTTCTTGGCCCCGCCGGAGAAGAAGGCGGGATTCCAGCGAGTCATGGTGAAGACCGAAGTGCCGAATGTGGACTTGATAAGCCCTGATCGGGTTTATGTGCCTGCCGGGCAATGACGTTCGATTGCTCCGGCAAGCACAGGGAGAATCCTCGGGCTCCGCCGGGTCCTGCTTGGGCTGTGACCGGGAGTCATCCACAATAAGGGCTTGCGCGCTCCCCAGTGGCCGGTCATTGAATCGAGCTGGCAACACTGGAAAAGGCGTTGTTGGCGTTCGTCCCGATTAGCCGTATCGTTCCGACTACCAGAACCAGGATAACGGCCAGCATTACTGCATATTCCGCGATGTCCTGACCCTGTTCCTCGGACCAGATCCTGCGAATCAGTTGAACCATACGACCTCCAAACGGGGGATTTGTGGAGAGAGAACAACATCATGCCGATAGCCGAAAGGCTTGTCAATTGGGACTTGTGGATTATTGCAAATTCCGGTCCGGAGCCGCGCTTGCTAGCGCAGCAAGCCCGATGCGGACTTGGCGGCATATTCCAGCACCCGGCCGGGGAGAATGCCCAGATACAGGGTCGCCACCACGCTCAGGCCGAGCGCGGTGCCCAGTCCGAACGAGACCGGGGGAACCGGCACTTCCTCGCGCCCCTCCCGCATGTACATCACCACGATGACGCGCAGATAGTAGTATGCGGCCAGAGCGCTGTTCAAAAGGCCGATCATGACGAGTCCCACCAGCTTGGCCCGCAAGGCGGCGCTGAAAACGTAGAATTTTGCGAAGAATCCGCCGGTCACAGGAATTCCGATGAGTGACAGGAGAAAAATCGTAAGCGCCGCGGCCAGCACCGGCGAGCGGCGTTCCAGGCCGGCGTAATCCTCCAGGGTGACATAACGCTCCGCGGCACCGGCGAAATGGCTGACCACGGCAAATGCACCCACGTTCATCGCGGCATAGGATGCGATGTAGAACATCGCGGCGGGAATCCCCTGATCGGGAAGCGCTGCAAAGGCGACCAGCGAGTATCCCGCATGGGCGATCGATGAATAGCCGAGCAGGCGCTTGATGTTGTCCTGGAGCAGGGCCCCGATGTTGCCCAGCGTC
Organism: Terriglobales bacterium; assembly: GCA_035262225.1. GTDB lineage: Bacteria > Acidobacteriota > Terriglobia > Terriglobales > Acidobacteriaceae > DATFTE01. The sequence continues at coordinate 3,346 of DATFTE010000241.1, read as the reverse complement.
ATCGAGAGCGCGGCCACAACCCAGATCAGCCAAAGCGTGCCGGGAGCGTGCGCTTCAAAGACAATGCGCAGCAGTACGGCAAACACCGCGGCCTTGGGCGCTGTCGACATGAACCCGACAACCGGGGCGGGCGCGCCTTCATAAACATCCGGAGTCCAGATGTGGAAAGGTGCCGCGGCCACCTTGAAGCCCAGACCCACGAACATCAGGGCGACGGCCAGGTACGCCAGCACCGGGGCGGCTTGGGCGGAGGCCAGAACCGTTCCAATGCGCTCGATGCCGGTAGAGCCGGTGGCGCCAAACATGAGTGCGACGCCGTACAGAAAGAATGCCGTCGCGAAAGAACCCAACAGGAAATACTTGATGGAAGACTCGCTGCTGATTGCGGCGCGTCGCCGGAAGCCGGCCAGAATGTAGGTGGAGATGGAGGAGATCTCAAGCGCGATAAAGATGAGTACCAGTTCGACCGCGGAGGACATGAGGCACATTCCTACTGCCCCGAGCAGGATTAGCGCGTAATATTCTCCCGCGCGGATCTGCTGCACTTCCATGTATTCGTAAGAGGTCAGAATCACGACGGCCACCACGGTTGTGACCACAAAATGGAAGAAGACGCTGAACGAGTCGACGTGCACCATGCCCCAGAAGCCCAGCCCGGGATACTGTGCTTGAACCACAGTCGCAGCGATAGCGGCCAATGAGCCGATCAGGCCGATGGCGCCCAACGTCCGCTGGCTCTGCCGCTCGTCAACCAGCGGATCCAGCAGCATGATCAGTACGCCGGATACGGTCAGCACTATTTCCGGAAGTATGCGCAGGTACTCCACTCCCTGTGGAGTCGCAAACGCGTGATACAACGGCGAGCCGTTCACTGACCTACCGCCTTGCTTGCCAGTTGTGTCAGTGGCTGGAGCGCGGTACTCACCGCGGGATCGATGGCATTGAGCCAGACCAGAGGCGCCACGCCCATGACCAGCGCGGCCACGGCCGCAGGCCAGAGCGCAATCTGCTCGCGGCCATCCAAATCGGGCAAAGAATTGTTAACGCTGTTTTGCACTCGGCCCAAGAAGACCCGCTGGTACATCCACAACAGATAGCACGCGCTCCAGATCACGCCCGTGGTTCCCAGGATTCCGTAAATCGCCCGCGCCTGGAAGGCGCCGCTGAGTACCAGGAATTCGCCGATGAAACCGTTGAGCAGCGGCAGGCCCAAAGATGACAGGGTGATAAAGAGGAAGAATGCCGCATACGTCGGCATGGGTGTTGCCAGACCGCCAAATTCGGAAATCTCGTACGTGTGCCTTCTTTCGTACAGAATTCCGGCCAGCATGAACAGTGCTCCCGTCGAGACCCCGTGAGCCAGCATGACGTACATTGCGCCATCGAGCCCGGCCTGCGTGAAACTAAAAATGCCGAGCACCACAAATCCCAGGTGGCTGATTGAGGAGTACGCGATGAGCTTCTTCATGTTCGGCTGCACCAGGGCGACCAACGCGCCATAGATGATGCCGATCAGCGCCAGAACCACAACCCATTTTGCGTTATGCCGTGACTGCTCAGGGAAGAGTCCAAGATTGAAGCGCAGCATGCCATACGTGCCCATCTTCAGCAACACGCCCGCCAGCAGCACGGACCCGGCCGTGGGTGCTTCCACGTGTGCATCCGGCAACCAGGTGTGCAGGGGGAAAAGCGGAACCTTGACGGCGAAGGCAACGAAGAACCCGAGGAACAGCCACGGCGCCGCTGTGGCAAACCCGCTGACCTGCCCGCTCTGGATTGCCTTCTGGATCGTCACGAAATCAGATGTGCCAGTCCTTGCGTACAACCACAGGATTGCCGCCAGCATGAACACGGACGCGATCATGGTGTACATGAAAAACTTGACCGCAGCGTAAACTCTCCGGCCGTGGCCGTACACACCGATGAGCAGCGCCATCGGAATAAGCGTGGCCTCCCAGAAGAAATAGAACAGGAACAGATCGAGCGAGACGAACACTCCGATTAACGCCGTCTCCAGAAACAGCAGCAGGATAAAGAACTCTTTCACGAGCTCGTGAATTGATTTCCACGAAATCAGCACGCACAGAGGCGTAAGAAACGTTGTCAGCACCACCAGCCAGACCGAGATGCCGTCCACGCCCAAGTGATAGTGAATGTTGGGAGTCGGAATCCAGGGAAGGTAGATCTCGTACTGGAAACCGGGCTGCGAACGGCGCAGATGGACCGGCAGGTGCAGCGACACCAGGAAAGCCGCAATCGAGACGATCAGAGAAACCACTTTGATATCGCGGTCGCGCCGGGGAAGCAAACTCAGCAGCAACGCCCCGGCAAGCGGGGTGAACGTCACCAGAGAGAGAACCGTGTTGTCGAGTGTCGGCACGTTCATCGTGTTCCCATCCAGATCATGTAAGCGATCACACCCGCCGCACCGGCCGCCATCCAGCCCGCGTAGGAGCGAATGTTGCCCGACTGCATATGGCGTACCGGGTCTGAAACGCCGCGGGCGGCATCGGCGCTGTCATCGAAAGTCTTGTCGATGACACGCTGGTCTATGGTTTGCCACAGAACGCGGGAGGATCCTTCAATCAGCGGTTTGACGAAGATCGCTGCGTAAATCTCATCGACGTAGTACTTGTGCAGGACGGTATCGTACAAGCCTCCGAGTGCGGCAGCGATCTTTTGCGGGAGTTCGGGATCCTTCCAGTACAGAAGCCATGCCAGGCCGAACCCCAGGATTGCTACCGCGATGGAAACACTCGCCAGCAGGCCCTCGGAGGGACCTTCCTCGGCAGCGGGATGAGTCGCAGCCTCCCCTGCTACGGCGCCGGCATGGACAGCCGGCGACAGGAACTTGTCGAAGCGCTCGCTGCCCATCCATCCGCCGCACACCGAAAGAATCGCCAGGATCGCCAGCGGCACCAGCATCACCTTGGGACTCTCGTGCACGCCGCCATGACTGTTCCCCCCGTGACCATGACCCGCATGCTCTTCACCGCGATACTCGCCGAAGAAGGTCAGAAACCACTGGCGGAACATATAGAACGAAGTTAGAAAAGCGGTGAAAACGCCGATCGCCCAGTAAATCCAGGAGGCCTTGAACGCGTGATGCAGAATCGCGTCCTTGCTGAAGAATCCGGCCAGCGGCGGGAAACCGGCAATGGCAAACGTACCGGCCGTCATCGTCCAGAAGGTCCATGGAATCTTGGTTCGCAGGCCGCCCATCTTACGCATGTCCTGTTCGCCACCGATCGCGTGAATCACCGATCCTGCCGCCAGGAAGAGAAGGCCCTTGAAGAAGGCGTGGGTCATCAGGTGAAAGATGCCCATGGAGAATGCCCCCACTCCG
>DATFTE010000240.1:0-6113 GCA_035262225.1 Terriglobales bacterium | reverse complement strand
ACAAATGGCTGCCCGTCCACCACAAATCCCACGTGGCAGATGAAGGCTTCATCGAGTATCTGGTAAGCCGCCTCCCGGTCATAGACGGCACGCTGCGGCTCGCGCACCACACGCGTGCGCGAGGTGGAATGGATCTCAGACATGATGAGGAAAAGTCTCCCGGCAATCGCGAAGAATGGAATCTATGATAGCAGGAGGCCCAGGCCTTGGGCTCCGGGGATGGCCATGAGCATTTGGCCCAGCGGGATTTTGCCGGGGTCGGCAAGAACCGCATAGGGCCCAATGCCGGGCGCTTAATGCTGCGTGCTGACTGCCGAAAGCCGGGAGCCTGCCGTCCTACCAAATCACCTTCAATGCAAACTGAAATTGCCGTGGGTCGTAGGCCGCGGTCGGTTGTCCGGCCACGGTAAACAGCGGGTTCACCGCCGCCACGTTGTAGCGGTTCACGATGTTGAAGATATCGACGATGCCCTGCACATTCACCCGCTCGCCGACCGGGATCGCCTTGGCGATACGCAGATCGTTGAACACCGTCCAGGGGCTCACGCCTGCGTTGCGTGGCAGGTTTCCGTCGAGCAGCAACAACGCGTTCGGCTGCGCCAGTTGCAGGGGAGTCAGATCGGCAAAACAGGGCTGCTGGAAGAATCCCGTCGGCGAAAACCTGGAAGCCACCGCCGGATAGCCGCACGCGTTGGTCGCCGTCCCCGCCGGCACCACATTTGGCCGTCCCGTCTGCGACGAGAACTGGAAATTGTCGCCGCTGCCGGTGACGATGTTAAACGGCCGCCCCGAGCCGACTTCGACAATCGGCGCCACCGTCCAGTTGCTGAAGAACTTGCTGGCGAATCCATCGCCGCCCAGCCGTCCGCTCTGGTACACGCCGCTGAACACCAGACGATGCCGCTGATCAAACGTTGATGTCGAGCGGTCGTGATTCGGGAAGTAGCTGTCCTGCGGCGTCAGCGTCGATTGCAGGTCGGTCGAGTCGTCAATCGCATGCGACCAGGTGTACGACGCCAGGAACTCATAGTGGCCGCCGAAGCGCTTCCGCAAATTCGCGCTCAAGCCGTGATACACCGAAGTGCCGTTGGAGTAGTTGGCATCCATGTCGCTGAACGGGACGCAATTGTTCAAGCCGGTCGCCAACGGATTGCACCTGGCATTCAGCCCGGTGGCCGCCAGGTCAGCCAGCGCCAGGGCCACACAGGGAGTGAATGCGCCCCCCGCCAGCGATGGATTCAGTCCCGACGGACGGAAGAAACTCACCAGCGCCGACGGCACATAGTACGGCAGCTTCGCTCCTGGAATCGGATTCACCCCGCAGCTTGCCACCGACAGGGGCGTGGTCGATGAGGTGATCGCGCCCGCCGCCAGTGCCGCCTGCCAGTTGGCCGTCAGCAGATCGCCGCGCGGTGTGTTTGCGTTAATGGGACGGTTCAAATGGCGGCCGCCATTGTAGTTGTAGGCCACACTCGCCACCAGCCCGTTGCCTAAATCGGTTTCGAAAGTGAAATTGATTTGCTGTGAGTAGGCATATACGAAATTCTTTCCCTGGGGATATCCAAACGGCTGCGAGATCAGCGGGAACGGCGCCGCCCCCGTCAGATAACTCTGATTGAGAAACGGCGAGTTAGGGAAGCAGGGATCAAAGCGCTGCGGATTGGGGCCCGCACCGCAAGCCGCGCCCGCCGCCGTCGGGTTCTGATAACCCAGCGCCGTCGAAGCCCCCGGCGGCAAACATCCCGGAGCTCCCAGAATCCCCTGAAAGATGTTCGTGGCATTCAGATTGAGCGGGCTGGGAGTGTTGCCATCGCATGGATTGGCGCCGAAGAACAGCAGTTGCCCGGTCCTCGAACCGTCCGAGGCATTGCCCAGGAAATAAAGGCCGAGCAGCGGATGGTCGTAGAAAATTCCATAGGAACCGCGGAACACCGACTTGCCATCTCCCTTCGGATCCCAGGCAAAACCGATTCGCGGCTGAATGTTGTTGGTGTCGGTCTGTATGCCTTTCTGAATTCCCAGGAAGTCATAGCCGACCGCTGCCAGGCCCGTCGGCGCCGCGAACTGCGGCGGAAATTCGATGTCATAGCGCAGCCCCAGATTCAAGGTCAGGTTCGGCCGCGCGCGCCAGGAATCCTGAAAGAAAACTCCCAGCGGCTTGTTGGAGAACGAGTCCTTCGGGCTGCCAATACCCTGCACCACATAGGACGGAATCCCCAGTCCGTATGCCTGTACGGAAGAGAAATCGGGGAAATTCGGGCACACCTGTGGGCAGGGATTCGGGAACAATCCCGAAAGTCCGCTGAAGTTGTAGACGCCGCCGTAGTTCACGGTAAAGGTCGCGTCGGTCGGCAGGTAGTTGAAATCCGCGCCGAACTTGGTGTTGTGTCGCCCAATCGACCACGAGAAGTTGTCGGTGAACTGATAGCGCTGCTCGACCCGATTGATAAAGGAATAGGGTTCGCGTCCGGTATAGGCGGTGCCGACGATGTTCACCGCCGGATCGAGGCCCGCCGCGGTCGACTGGTTAAAGTAGTAGGCCAGCCCGCGCCGCGCGTATTGGAAACGGAACTCGTTGACCTTGTTGCTGCCAATCGTCCACGTGTGCTGAAACACTCCGGCCACGTCGCGATAGGTCTGTTGCGAAGTGCGCGAATACGCGTTCTGCCCGAAGGGCTGATTTTGCCCATTCACCTCAATTCCGTTCACCGTGCTGGGACTGACGTTGGCGCGCAGCGTGATGCGGTGGTTGCTGGTCAGGTTGTGGTCCAGGCGCAGCGAGTACAGGCTGGTGCCTTCAAAGACGGGAAAATTTCCGGTCTGCGACCGCAGGCTCTGGAAGCTCGACGGCAAACCCTGGCAGAGAAGATTCGGCGTGGCAAGCGTACACGACGACGGGAATTGCGTCAGCGTGGTCGGCCCGGTCTGGGGGATGAAGGGCGCGATGTGTGGGTCCGTAAACGCAGCCGGATATACACGGTTTACCGCAATGCCCGACGACCCGCCCACCCAGGTGCCGTAAAGCGCGGCTTCCTGCGCATAGCCCTGAGCCACCGCCGGTCCCAACGTTCCCCCGATCTGCGCCAATGTCGCGGGAAGGCTCGCGAAGAACGCCTGCTGCGACGAGGTGCCTGCGACAAACGGAATCGTCCCCGGCAGCTGTCCGAAGGCGGTCGAGAGATCCACGTTGTTCACCAAACCAAAATTCTGTGGCGTCAGCCCGATCGAGGAAAACCCGGTCTCGTGCCGCCGCGTAATCTCATAGGCGAAATAGAAGTAGGTCTTGTCTTTCTTGATGGGACCGCCAAACGCCGCTCCCGCCTGCACCCGCGTGTACGCCGGGTTGGGGACCGTGCTGAAGGGATTCACCGCCTGGATGTGGCGATTTCTCAGATACCCGAAGACGTCGCCGTGGAAGTCGTTCGATCCCGAGCGGGTAATGATATTGACCACGCCGCCCGAGGCGCGCCCATATTCCGCCGCGTAACTGTTGGCGATGATCTGGAATTCCTGCACCGCCTCCTGCGAAACCGTCGACCGTACTCCGTTGACCGCATTGTCGGTAGCATCGGCGCCATCCACGTTCACCAGGTTCGACCGCGCCCGCTGTCCGCTGAAGTTCAACCCGGAGGTGGGCGCCGCACCGGTGTTGGGAGCGTTGTCCCGCGTGACCTGTGAATCGGTCAGCGTGAAGTTGATATAGTTGCGCCCGTTGATCGGAAGATTGTCGATCCGCCGCTGCTCAATCGTGTCAGTCGTCGAAGTGCGCGTCGTCTCCACCGCTTCCGCCTCCGACGATACCGTCACTAATTCCTGCGCCGCTGCCACCGAGAGGACGATCGGCAAGTCCGCCTGCTGGCCTACCGTGATGCTTACATCCGGAACCTCGACCCGGGCAAAGCCCGGCGCCTCGATCGTTACTTTGTACTTGCCGGGAGGCAGCGCCAGCAGACTGTACTGCCCGTCACTATTATTCGAGGTCGAGCGCTGGTTGGCCTTTCCCTGCTCCTGGGCGGTGACCGTGGCGTTGGTGACTACGTTGCCTTTCGGATCTTTTACCGTGACATGCAGATCGCCGCTGGCCGCGCCCTGGGCGAGGCTGAACCGGATGGCAAACAACAGGAGCAACGCGAGTAAGACAAACTTACGTTTGTTCATAAGTCTCCCGACTTTTTTGGGCGGATGTAATCTCGATGGGCAACAAAACTACAACCATTCCCCGATGGCGCGCATGGAGAGTCCCTGCACATGAAAGACGGAGTGGAAAACGTTCGTCAGGTTTTTACATCAGGCCGGAAGGGAAAGCAAGCCGTAAGAAGTTGCAGGAACAGGTTCTATCAACCGAGCCCGGCATGGCCGTACAAAAAACACGCACCGCTATGGACCGGGCACATACTTTACAAATCATACCGAGGCATATTTCATAGTTTGGCAGGTCGCGAAGAAGGCGCGTCGAGAAGGAGCAGGCCGTCGAAACTTTCCTGCGCCTAGGCAGAGTTCTCCAACAATCCCAGCAATTCGCCGTGCCCGCCCGTTTTCGCCAGCTCCAGGGCGCTCACTCCTTCGTCGTTGGTCGCGCGCGGATCTGCGCCATGCTTCAGCAAAAGCTCCGCCATGGCCTTATCTCCATTTTGCGCCGCCGCGTGCAATGGAGCCCAACCCATCGCCTGGCGAGCATTCACCGGCGCTCCCCGCTCCAGCAAAGCCGCGGCCAGCCCCAGGTTGCGCGCCGACGCCGCGCTGTGCAGAGGCATGACTTTCATCGGATTCGACGCCACCGCCGCGGGGTCGGCGCCGTGCGCGAGCAATATCCTGCCCGTCGCTTCCTGACCGAAAAAGCAGGCGAAGTGCAGCGCCGTAAATCCGTCCGGGGAGAAGCTGGTAGCGAGCGACGTATCGTTCTTCAGCAACTCCGCCACCCGTTCGCTGCGCCCCAGGGCGGTCGCCTCGAACACATCCAGCCCCGGCTCAGCCGCCAGCAAAGGCTTCAACAGCTCCGGATGCCGCGTATACAGCGCCTGCATCACTGCCGAAACCCCGTTCCGGTCGCGCGCCGCCGCCAGCTTCGGATCCTTCGCCAGCAGACCCTGCAGCCTGTCTTTATCTCCCGCCGCGACTGCGGCTATGACTTCTGCCTGCGCACCCATGATTGACTCCTTCCCGGAATTTAGTTAGCATAGCTAACTAATGATAGCGGCTGCGGGCAGGATGTCAAGGGGAAAAGTGAAGCGCTCGCTCTGTGCGCTCGATCAGCAGGGCCTCGGCGCCGGCCGTCCAGGTCGGGCGGAACCCGGCCGCGCAGCGCCGAAATGCCGCCCGGCGGAAGTCATGACCAAGAAACGGAGACAGGACCAGCCCGCGGGGAGAAATACTCGCTTTCCGATCTTCAATTACCAATGGCGAAGCGATCCTTAACGGAAACCTGAAAATTGAAAATTGGAAATGAAGAACCCCGCAAAATGCCTGACTCCCGCGACACCCGCGCCGTAGCCGACCGCCTGCACTCCGCAGCCATCCATTTGCTGCGCCGGGTGCGCAAGCGTGACGCCGCCAGCGGCGAAGGTCCGGCGCGGCTTTCCGCCCTGTCGGTTCTGGTCTTTGGTGGGCCGATCACCCTCGGCCAATTGGCCCGCGCCGAGCAGGTGAAGCCGCCGACCATGACGCGGATCGTGACCGGACTGGAGAATGGCGGCCTCGCCGAACGCCGCCCCGATCCCGGCGACGCCCGCCGCATCCGCATTCACGCCACCCCCAAAGGCAAGCGCCTGCTCCTGCGTGGCCGCCAGGCCCGCATCGACTACCTGGCCGCACAGCTGCAGGAACTCACTGCGGAGGAGTTGTCAGGCTTGCAGCAGGCTGTCGCCATCCTCGAGCGGGTGTTACAAAATTGGGAGTAAGTTTTGACCGCGAACTAACTCCCCGGTGCCGGGACTGGGAATGACCAGTCGGATACCGGGGCAGTGGTGAGCCACTCGTCCCCCAATCCCACCCCAGCATCCTTCAGCTAAGTTTCGATGCCCACGTAGCAGACGCGGCCGACCAGATAGTCGTGCGCCTTCTTGCCTTCTTCCATGGGCATGATTTCGACCGGGTAGGCCTGATTGTGCGGGCGC
>DATFTE010000239.1:0-6354 GCA_035262225.1 Terriglobales bacterium | reverse complement strand
ACTGATTCTCTCGAGCACGATCTCCACATCACGTGCCCGCTCGAAACGGGCAAACTTGTCTCCCCACTCGACGAGCAGCACACTGTCCTCGGCGGCCAGGTCGTCGAGGCCAAGCGTTTCAAGCTCGCGGGGGGTGTCGATTCGATAGAGGTCGATATGGAACAGACTGGCCTTGGGCCCACGGTATTCATGCACCAGGGTAAACGTGGGACTGGTGACATCGTCGGACGAAGCGGCGTCGAACGCCTCGGCAATGCCCTTCACCAGTGTGGTCTTGCCGGCGCCCAGGTCTCCGCGGAGAACCACGAGTTTGGGAGGGGCGAGCAATGGTGCGAAGCTCCGCCCCAGCGCCACCGTCTCTTCCGCTGAATGCGTGGTGAACACCCTGGTGGACATAGCGTCTTGGGACCAGTATAGCGGCCTCACCAGGCTGCCGCTGCTTCGCGGAGTCAGGAGTTTCTGGATGCGGGCCACGGGCTCGACCGCATGCCGGCAAAACTGCGATCGGAAACCGAGTCAACAATGACCCGCAAGGCGCGGTGATCATCGTCACCCATGGCGATGAAGCGGAACGGCTGCAGCACTTCGTCGGTGGCGCGGGTAGGATTCAGCATCTCCGCCATGCCATGCACCGGGCCGCCCTGGGTCTGGAATGCGATTTCGACGAAGTCACCCCGGCGAAGGGCTTTTGCGATGCGCAAAAGACCTCCAGTGATGGAAATGGTTTGCAGTTTACCTTTGGTGCGCTGGCCGTCTTCCATCATGACCAGGGCTGCGACGGAACCGCCAAGGTGAACGCGCGGGGCGCGTCTCTGGGGATGCGGTTGGGGAAAGTGTGTCATAGCAAGACTACTATGGCACGTTGGTGCCATAGGGGATAGTTACCGAAGCACTTGTCCGGATTCGAATCGCACTACGCCGGAAACCCGCACCAGGCGGGCTGTTTGCAAGCACTTGGCGAGATCCGCCCGGTAATGTCCCGCCAGAAAACATTGGCTGCCTCGTCTCCTCGCGACAAGCGGGATGAGCGGTTGACGAACCGTATCAGTTCTTGACGTCTTCCTGTCCGTAACTTCCTTTTGCCCCCTCCGACGACAGCATCCCTTGGCAATGGTGAGGTCGCGTGTAGTTGAACTGGATTTTTTTTGGGTACCAACTTAGGCGCCAACCGTGACCACCGCGGATGTCGCCGCTTGCGTCACGCGGCGCATGGCCTCCGGCAGCGCCCGGATCAGGTCGGTGGCCACCAGGGAAAGTTCTCCCATGGTTTCGCGGGCAACGTCTCCCGCCAAACCATGGAGGTGAACGGCGGCCGTCACGGCGGTGAAGGCTCGCTGCGGATTTTGCGCCATCAGCCCCGCAATCATGCCGGTAAGAATATCTCCTGTTCCTCCGGTGGCCATGCCTGGATTTCCCGTGGCATTTGCCCAAATCGTGCCATCGCGGTCTGCGACGAGGGTGCGATGCCCTTTCAGCACCACGATCACACCGTGTTCGCGGGCAAAGGAGCGAGCAATGTTGATGCGGTCGCTTTGCACCGCCGCCGCCGTGGACTTAATGAGCCGCGCCATTTCTCCCGGATGTGGCGTGATCACGAGAAGGCGTCCCAGTCCCGGCAGTTCCGTGGCGCGCCCTTCGTAGGCATTCAAGCCGTCGGCATCAAGGACGACCGGCGTCTTGGCTTTTGCGACCACCGTACGTACGAATTCCGAAGTTTCCGGATGCCGGGAAATCCCCGGACCGAGGGCAAGTACGCTCTTCCCCTGCGCCAGTGCGTCCATGCGACCGTATTCCAGCGCACGCATGGAGATGGTTCCGGCCTCGGTTTCTTCGAGGGGTTCGGTCATGACCTCGGGATGAAATCCCGCAGCCGTGGGTAAGACCGACTTTGCCGTGGCCACGGTAGCCAGTCCTGCTCCTGCCCTCAATGCCGACATGCCCGCCATGGCAGCGGCGCCGGCCTTGCCAAGCGATCCGCCCACCACCAGCACATGTCCGAAGTTTCCTTTGTTCGCGGCCGGCGGACGGGGCCCGATCAAGGGCGCAACCTCGCGCGCAGTGGTCAACTCGAGCTGCAGCTGGGAGACAATCGCTTCGTCGGGAGAACCGATGGGCGCGATCACCGTCGGCCCCCTGGTCAGCATGCCAAACACCTGCGCCGGGCGCGGAGCCGTAAACGTAACCATGGCATCGGAGCGGCAGTAGAAACCCGCTTGTTCGCCCATGATGTCGGCATCAGCTCCGGACGGGATGTCGACGGACACCACCGGAGACCTGCCGGAGTTGATGATGGCGATCGCCTCCGCATACAGGCCGCTCACCGGGGGCCGGAAACCCGTGCCGAGGATCGCGTCGATCAGCACATCGCAGTTCAGCCATTGTGCGGACTGCCTGAGATCTTCCCGATAACGGACCACGACCGGCGTGTTCGCCAGCTTGCGAAACATCTCTGCGGCATCGCCAGCGAGGTCCGAGGGATCGGCGAGCAGCAGTGTGCGCACTTCCTTCCCCGCCTCGGTCAACTTGCGGGCGACGACAAATCCGTCACCGCCATTATTCCCTTTTCCGCAGATTACGGCGATTTGTCGGGCATGGGGATAACGGGCGCGCGTGAAGTCGGCCACCGCTTGACCCGCATTCTCCATCAGGATGAGGGAGGGAACTCCGAAACGCTCGCTGGTTCGACGATCGATTTCCCGCATTTCGGCCGATGTGACAATTTTCATCTGCCGCTCGCGGCCATGGCTTGGAGTTGGCGAAGCGGGGAGAGCTCGCCGGTGGCGATCAGCCAGTCACCCGGCTCGATGCCATCTTCCGCAGAGGGGATGAAGCGCATGCCTTGCTCCCGCTCGATGGCAAGAAGGAGGACCCCGCGATCCTGTCGTATGCGCGCAGTCTCGATGGTCTTGCCGCCGAAGGAGGAATCGCGGCCCACACCGATCTTGCCGATCTCCCGATCGATGCCGAGGGGTGCAGTTGCCGTGTCGAGAAAACTTATCACGAAAAAGCCTTCCACGGAGGTGGGGAAGGCCTTACTCCACAATAGAAAATCGTCTTCAGTCTGCCATGGACGGAGCCCGGTGAGCTTCGGCAGCCGCGTCGGCTGCGAACTCACCTCGCTGCACGCGACTGTTCTTGCGGCCGTAGAAAAAGTAGATGAAGAGACCGAGGACCAGCCAGATGACCAGACGCGCCCAGGTTTGCCAGCCCAGGCTGAACATCATGAGCAGGGAAACCGCAATGCCCATGATGGGGGTGAAGGGAACCCAGGGGGCCACGAAGGCGCGGGGAACATCTGTGCCCCGGGCCCGCAGAATCCACACCCCGCCACAAACAATGACGAACGCCAGCAATGTGCCGATCGAGACCAGCTCACTGAGGACGTTGATGGGAGTAAGCGCGGCCACGGTCGCGACAACCACGCCCACCAGAATGGTGGAGATGTAGGGCGTGCGAAAGCGGCTGTGCACGGCGCTGGCCCAGCGCGGCAGCAGGCCATCCTTCGACATCGAGAAAAAGACGCGCGATTGTCCGAGCAACATCACCACCATAGTGGAACTGAGCCCGCAGATCGCGCCCAACTTGACTAACTTGCTGCCCCAACCGATCCCGGTGATGTCGATTCCGATGGCGATCGGGTCGGGCACATCAAGGCTGGTGTACTTCACCAGGCCGGTCAAAACCCCGGCTACCAGGATGTAGAGAATGGTGCATATGATGAGCGATCCGAGGATGCCGATGGGCATGTCGCGCCGCGGATTCTTCGCCTCCTGCGCGGCCGTCGAGACGGCGTCAAAGCCGATGTAAGCGAAGAAAATCACGCCCGCCGCGGTGGCGATTCCCGACCATCCGAAATCGCCGTAGTGCCCGGTGTTGGTGGGCAGGAACGGCGTCCAGTTGCTCATGGCTTCGGCGCGATGTCCCAGGATGTAATTCGCGCCCAATCCCAGGAAGACGAGAAGTACAGCGACCTTGACGATGACAATGAAGGAATTGAAGTCTGCTGACTCCTTGATGCCAATCACCAGAATCGCGGTCACGAGCAGGATGCCCAGAAACCCGAATAAATTGAACGACGCGTACTGATGAGCCAGGGTTGCGGGGTCGACGTTGGCCTGATTCAGGGCCTTCTGCAATTGCGCCGTCAAGCGCTCCCAGTGTCCGTGATAGAGAACGAAGGTGGTTCCCGGCGAACCCGCCAGCCGGGGTGACAGGCGGATTCCGAAGTCCTGCAGGAAGCTCAATACGTAACCGCTCCAGCCGCTGGCCACCGTCGCCGCACCCAGCGCGTACTCGAGGATGAGGTCCCAGCCGATGATCCAGGCGATCAATTCACCCAGGGTCGCGTAACCATAGGTGTAAGCCGATCCCGCGACCGGGATCATCGAGGCAAATTCGGCGTAGCAGAGCCCGGCAAAAACGCAGGCCACCGCGGCCAGGATAAAAGAGAGAACAATGGCCGGACCGGCATGGTTCGCCGAGGCGGTGCCGGTCAGCACGAAAATTCCGGTTCCAATGATGGCGCCGATCCCGAGCGAAATGAGATTCGTCGGTCCGAGAGCGCGCTTAAGGCTGTGCTCACCGCTCTCCTGCGCCTCCGACAGGATTGTGTGCAGCGGCTTTCTGGCCAGAAGATTCGCCATTCAGTTCTCCTCGTTAGGTTCGAGATGGGATTTCAATTCTCTGCCGGACTCTCTCTGGAACTCCGCGACCACAGAAAATACACCGGGATGCCCAGCAGCACGATGCCTAGTCCCGGCCAGGTGTACTGCGGCTTGTAACGCAATAGTACGACATCAATGAACAGAGCCATCACAATATAAATGGCCGGCAGCACCGGATAACCGATCGCCCGGTAGGGGCGGGGGGCATCGGCCCGGGTCCGGCGCAGCACAAACAGGCCCACAATTGTCAGAATGTAGAACACCAGCACGGCAAAGATAATGTAGTCCAGCAGCTGGTTATAGCTGCCTGAGACGCACAGCACCGAGGTCCAGACCATCTGCACCATGAGCGACACGGCTGGAGTCCTGTAGGTGGGATGCAGTCTGGCGACCTTGCGGAAGAAGAGGCCGTCTTTGGCCATGGCGTAGTAAACCCGGGCGCCCGCCAGAATCAAGCCGTTATTGCATCCGAAGCTCGAGAGCAGGATGGCCAGGGCCATCAAAACCCCCCCGGTGGGGCCCAGCATCTGGGTCATGACCGCTGTGCCCACCCGGTCCTCCGAGGCATACTTGATGCCACGCTCAAGGATGGTCGCGCTATTCGCAGCCCCGTCGAGGGGCAGAACGTTGAGGTAAATGAAGTTGCAGGCTACGTACAACGCGATGACGATCCCGGTCCCGAGGGCAAGCGAAAGCGGCAGATTGCGGTGGGGATTCTTTACCTCACCGGCGGTGAAAGTTACGTTGTTCCAGGCGTCAGCGGAGAAAAGGGAGCCTACCTGCGCCACGGCAAGAATGGTCAAAGTACCGACCAGTGCCGTCGCCCCTCCAACCCCGACCTCGACGGCGTGTTGCGCGCCCAGTCCCGCGTTTCTCCAGAAATTGCCTCCGAAGTTGGCAGCGATGGCCTGGGCGTTCCGGCCAATGGCCAGCCCGAGCAGCACCAGCCCGAGCAACGCTGAAGCCTTGGCGATGGTAAAGACGTTCTGAATGAAGGCTCCGGTCCGGATGCCGAAAACATTGATGATCGAAAGCAGCACCACTACCAGGATGGCGACCAGGTTCTGTGTGTTCAACCCCACGTCCATATTGCCCAGCACCATGGGTCCGACCGGGATCGGCGGCACCTTCCAGAAATGCAGAATCCAGTTGCTTGAGGAAATGGAGGGGAAAAATATCCCCAGAAACTTGCCGAAGGCGACTCCCACCGCGGCGATCGTGCCGGTCTGGATCACCAGAAACAGCGTCCAGCCGTAGAGGAATCCCCATAGCGGGCCCAGCGCCTCCCGCAGGTACACATACTGGCCTCCGGCGCGAGGCATCATGGCGGCCAGCTCGCCATAACTCAGGGCTCCCACGATGGTCATGAAACCGGTCACCAGCCAGGCCCCGATCAACAATGCCGGAGAGTTGACCTCACGAGCGATCTGAGCGGAGACGATAAAGATCCCGGAACCGATCATCGAGCCCATGACCAGCATAGTGGCGCTGGTCAGGCCCAAACCCTTGATCAGCTCTTTGTCCTGATGAGTACGGATTTCCCAATCGGTGGAGGCAACAACGGGTTGGGGATGCTTGATGTCGGTGCTCACGACCCTCCCTGAACTTCCGGGCGACAGCGCTCCCGGCTATCCTTGGGTTCGCCTAGTGGCATGACTTTACCTCAGAATCGCAAAAAATTCCTCTGCTG
>DATFTE010000238.1:0-4029 GCA_035262225.1 Terriglobales bacterium | reverse complement strand
GTCAACCAAGTGATGGTGCGAGGCAAATACGGCACCCAGGCGGAGCGTTACTGGGCCGCTCGCGGGCCTCTATCAATGACTTGGCGCGGTGTTACGGCCTGACTCCCATGAGCGTGGGAGTATGCCGTTGGGTGAACACGTCAACCTAAGGGCGGACGTCTGCAGAATGGGCGCCGTGCGACGGGAAACTAGCTACTTTCTGGCGCAAAATACAGCGCTCTGAGCCCCTAGTTTCGCATAGTCACCTGTGAAGCCCGTGCCGAAACATGCTTTTTTGCTTGACAAGGGCGCAGAAGATGCCTAATATATTAGTGTGAGTAGGCAGAAATTGCTCGGCAAACTGCTTCGTGCCGCCGCGACCATGATCCAGGGTAGCCTCTCGGAAACCACCCGCCGCTGTGGCAACCCTAACTGTGCTTGCCATCGCGATCCTGCTCGCCGCCACGGTCCTCACCTCTATATCACTTGGGCGCAGAGGGGTCGCAGCCGCTCCCTCTACGTACCGGCCAAGCAGGCCCAGCGGGCGCGCCGCGCGCATGCCGCCTGGGCCCAGTTTTGGGAAGCCGCCGTGGCCCTGGCGGTTCAGAATCGCGAGCAGTTCCGGCAGCAAGGTCAAAAGGAAAAATCCACCTTACGGAGGTCGCATGGTTCAACTCCGGCATCGCCAGCGAAACCTGGGCGAGGTCTTCTTCGCCCGTGAAGCCGCATCCCTGATGGAAGCGTGGATGAAGGAAGTCGACGAGATTTTGGAAGACGAACAGCTGCTGGATCTGGTCTACGAGCAGCTGGGGCGGCGGTACCCTCAGAGCCGGAAGCGGGGGAGGAATTCGACGCCGGCCGAAGTGGTGCTGCGGTTGATGGTGCTGAAGCACGTGCGGAACTGGAGCTACGACGTTCTGGAGCGCGAGGTCAAAGCCAACCTGGTGTATCGGATGTTCACGCGCATCGGGACCGAGACGGTGCCCGACGCCAAGACCTTGGGACGGTTGGGCCGGGCTCTGGGGAGCGAAATCGTGGAGCAGATTCATCAGCGACTGGTGGACATTGCTCGCCAGCGCCATCTGGTGGAAGGGAGGAAAATGCGCTTGGATACGACGGTGACGGAAGCCAACATTCATTACCCGACCGACAGCAGTCTGTTAGGGGATGGGACGCGGGGGCTGACCCGGATCATGAAACAGATCAGCGAAGTGGTGGGAGAGCAAGGGACGCGATTGCGGGATCGGTTGCGGACGATAGGATACCGGGTGATGGAGATTGCCCGGTTCAGCCGGTCCAAGGGCCAGCAACAGAAAGAGAAGATGGAGGAGAAATACCGGGAGCTGGTGCGGTGGACGCGCCAGGTGCGGAACCAGGCGCAGCGGTTCTCCGAGGAGATTCACAGCGGAGTGAAGCGAGCGTTGAATCGGAAGCAGCAAGCGGTCCTGCGGGGGATGAAGCAGGAGTTGGACGCGATGATTCCCCTGGTCAACCAGGTGCTGCGACAAACCACGGCGCGGGTGTTTCGGGGCGTCACCGACACGCCTGGTAAGATCGTCAGCGTGTTCGAACCTACGGCGGAAATCATCCGCAAGGGCAAAGTGAACAAGCCGACCGAGTTCGGCAAGCTGGTGAAGATTCAGGAGGCCGAGAATCAGATCATTACCCACTATGCGGTGTGCCGAGAGCGGCCGGCCGACTCGACTTTGCTGCTGGGAGCGGTGCAGCTCCATCAGCAACGGCTGGGGCGGGCGCCCGAGTTGTTGGCCGGCGATGCCGGGTTTTACTCGGCGGAAAATGAACGAGAGGCCCAGGCGCTGGGGGTGAAGCGGGTCTCGATCCCCAATCGTTCGACCCACAGCGTGGCGCGGCGGAAGCACCAAAAGCAACGCTGGTTCCGCAAGGGGCAGCAATGGAGGACGGGGTGCGAGGGCCGGATCAGCGTGCTCAAGCGGCGGCACGGACTGAACCGCAGCCGGTATCGGGGTGAGGAAGGGATGGACCGGTGGGTCGGACTCGGGGTAGTCGCAGACACACTCATCACTATGGGAAGAGTTTTGGCAAGCCGGAAGAGTGGATGAACGGGTGCGGTCCTCCGGCGGGGAATCGAGAACTGCCCGCCGGGGGAACCGAAGCTCGGGACAGCAGAAATGCAAACCCCGAGCAGGCCCCCGGACCACTCCGCTAGGGCCTAGGCCTGCTGGAAACGCCTTTTTTGCGCCAGAAAGTAGCTAGCCCGGAGCCGTCATACAGCAGACCGGCCAGCATGACCGGCGGGACTTCGCCAATCAGCAGTTTGGCAAGCGGTGTGCCAAGGCGGAAAAGGATAGCCGCCGATAATGCGTAGATAATTCCTAAGTCTCGGAAGCTTTTCACAACGCAAGGCAGTATATTTTGTATTTGTTTACTGGGCCGGCGCCCAACCGCGTGAAGTATTGCCCCGGCAACGACGCAAGGGTGTGAGCTTCTGGTTGACCTCATCGATGGAGAAAGCGTCGGGATCGTAGTCGTCGCCAACCCAATCCTGGAGCTCTTCGTGCTGTTCGTGCGTGGGATCTCCGAGAGCATCCAGCAGGTCATAAAATCCGCCGATGCCGCCGCAATCTTCAGGGGGACAGGCGCGTTCGCCGTCCGTGCAGACTGGATAGGCCGTGCCGGGGTCGGCAGACAAGCGCTTCTCCAGAACGACGCCATGCTCCCAACTGTCGCCCATGTCATACGTGTAGACGGCCTTAGCACTGACCCTGCCCAGCATGCTGGAGAGACGAACCGTGCGCTCATTTTCGACCGGCGGCATTCCCATGAGCCGGTCTTCCGGATGGGGCTTTCCAAAATGCCGGTGGCCGGCGCTGAATTCGTGCATGTGGCAGTCCTGCCACCCCATGGCGGCTTGCAGCACGTCGTGTAACTGCGCCAGAGTCAGACCAGCCGGCACCAGTAGCCGGCGCCAGATCGGCGGCATCGTGCCCAACAGAGTAACCTTGAGCTGAAAAACTTCGGGAGGAACCACGCTCTTCTTCGTCAGCATAATAAGCTCTCCTCGATGTTAATCCTGGCATAGCTGCTGCCGCGCGTCGCGCGCCAGCGGATAAACATAGATATCTTTGACCGCTTGACCGTGAGCGGTGTGCTCCTGATCCATGCGACCGCCTCCGGCGGTTTGCCCAACATGGATCCAGTTGGCAGCCCGATAGCAGGTCCCGCGAAAGCGGGCCGCATCCACCAGCGTTTCCAGCAGCACGGGACGACACCCGTAGCGGGTCTCCCAGTCGCGCGGCATTTGCCGCGCGCTCAGCGCCAGAATCTTGCTGGCCAGTCCCTTGATTCGCACCCAGGGCAAAACCAGAAACCGGCCGTTATTGACGATCGACTGCAGGTTGTGTCGCCGTTGCTCGTCGCTCCAGCCGATCCACTCGTCCCGAGCTTGCATCTTCCAGGCTGGCGATGTCCAGAGCAGGCAGGCCAACTCCCGCCCGCCATGGCGCACCCAGTAGCGCAGGTGCGCGCCGAAGGGCACGCGGCATCCGAGGTAGTGATACCGTTCCACCTGCTCACGCCACCCGCGGCTCTCGGCGGGGCCTTCTACCAGGGCCAATTCCAGAGGCTCACACTCGCTGGCGCCGCACTCGATGGGCGCCGGTTCCGAGCCGGACCCAGATGTGTCCGCCCGTCGCGGACCCCTTCCGCCCAGTTTCCGCACCTCGGGAAGCTTCAGGAAGCCTTCGGCCTGAAGTCGCTCCAGCAGTTGCCGGCACTCGTGGTTCTTCAAGCCTCCATTGGGTCGTGTCCACCCCAGCAACTCGCAGACGGTGCGCGCGATTTCGGTTACGTCGAGAGCGGAAAAGTCCCGCGCGGTCTGGCGCATCAACGCCAGTTCGCTGGGGCCGAACGTGCGTCCGCAGAAGGTCAGGGATTCGGGCATGCGATGGAAGAATGGCGCGGTCAGCCCGTGCCAGGCACAATGTCCAAGATCACGCTCCGGGGCGCACACAAAAGCCTCACACAACGCGTGAAGGCGTCCTTGCCCTGCTGCCAGCAGGTGCGCAGCAT
>DATFTE010000237.1:0-2395 GCA_035262225.1 Terriglobales bacterium | reverse complement strand
CATCTGCCGCGTGGCTGCTTTCGGAAAAAGCTGCCCTCACAGCGGACATGGTTTGGTGTCTCTGACTGACCCATAGCGGGCATTCGCCCGGGAACGGAGTTGTAGATCCAGCCGCCGCAGCGTCACCCGGAATAAGAACTTCACCCCGGTCATGATGCGGTTGCGATTACCGACGCTGAGACCGGCTTCGACCAAGTGCAACTGGAAGCGGCGAACGTCGTCGGCGGTGGCCGTGTCGGGCGAGCGCTTCAAGAACTTCGCAAACCGCCTGCGCTGACGCAGCGGGCTAACGGTGGTATTGGTACTCATGGGGAGTTCCTTCCTATCTGAGGTTCACGACGCCTCAGATCAGGAGGGGGCTCCCCGTTCCGTTACCAGCTATCTTTTGCTCCCACGGCTGCCCCAGGCCACTCTTCCGCGCAGCGGCTATCGCGGCAGCGATTTCGTGCCTTGGCACTGAGCAGAAGTCTTTGGCGGTGCAGCGATTTTGTCTGGTTACAGAGTTACTTGCACCATCCCCGACGGGCTGCGTGGGAGGTGTGTTCCTCTGAAGGTTTTCCAGATGCAGCTCATGGCGAGGCTGGGGCAGGCACCAGGACCGGCGCCGGGGAGTCTGCAGGAAGGAACTCGCGAGAGATGGGGGAAGAGGGTGCCGGCGGCGCCATGGGGCCGAATGCTCGAAGTAAGAGAGCATCGCCGAGGAGATGAGGGTGGGCTGCGAAGACTGTGGGATAGTTGCCAGCTACGCGCTCCCGCGGAAGTCACCCGGCTTGTAGCGGGCTAGCTCCACCAGAAGCAGCGGCCACGCGCGCAGCCCATCGTGCAGGGATGAGATACGGAAGAACTCGTTAGGCGCATGCGCGTCCTCGTCCGGCATGGCGAAGCCGAAAGCCAAGGTATCGAGCCCGAGCATTTCCTTGAAGATAGAGGTGATTGGCAGGGTGCCGCCGCCACGCGTCGGGATCGGCCGGCGGCCTGTGGTGCGCTCGACCACGGCCGCAGCCGCTGCCAGCAGGGGATGGTCCGGCACCAGCGAGAAGGCCGGTGAGCCGCCGCTGATCTCGGAGAAGGCCAGCGTGACGCCCGGCTGACACTGGGCCTCGAGGTGACGACGCACTGCCAGCGCCGCCTTGTCGGGATCCTGGCCCGGCACGAGCCGCATTGTGATCTTGGCCTGCGCCTCACACGGGATCACGGTCTTGCTACCGGGTCCGGTGTAGCCGCCCCACATGCCGTTTATCTCGATGGTCGGCTGCAGCGTCAGGCGCTCCCGAACTGTGTAGGCCGAATCGCCGTAGGGGCTCCCGCTGATGCCAGCGTAAAACGCGGCGTGGTCGAACGGCAGCGCCGCTGTGTCCTGACGCTGCTGGGCGGTAAGCTTCGGCACCTCTGCCATGAACGCAGGCACGGCGATGCGACCTTCGGCATTGTGCAGCGTAACCATCAACGCCGCCAGTTCGTGCAGGGCATTGCGGATGGCGCCGCCATAGCGGCCGGAGTGCACATCCTTGGCGGCCGTGCGCACCTTCACCTCGAGGCTAGCGATGCCGCGGTTTCCGACGCTGACCGTGGGCACGCTAGTGCTCCCGCGCCCGCCGTCGGCGGAGATCATGGCGTCCGCCACCAGCAGATCGCGGTGGCGCTCGACGATCCTGCGCAGGCTCGGGCTGCCGATCTCCTCCTCGCCCTCCAGGAAGAACTTCACGTTCACAGGGCAGTACATGGTCACCGCCAGGAACGCGGCCACAGCTTCGACGGCAATGGTCGTCGAACCCTTCACATCGGACGCGCCACGCGCATAGAGGCAACCGTCGCGAATGGTAGGGTCGAACGGCGGCGTATTCCACAGTTCAAGCGGGTCCGGTGGCTGCACGTCGTAGTGCCCGTAGATGATGAAGGTCGGTGCACCTGGCGCGCCCGTCCAGGCACCATACAAAGCCGGATGACCGCCGCCATCGAGCAACTGGACGTTGTCGAGGCCCATTTCTTGGAGCCGCTGCAAGAAATGCGCGCGGGTTGCGGCCATGCCCTCGGCATAGGCCGGATCAGTGCTGATGCTCGGCAAGCGCAGCACCGCTTTCAGCCGCTCAAGGATCGTCTCGTGCTGTCCTTCGAGATAATGAATGACTTCGTCGGTCACTACACCCACCCCCGTTCGGCGCACCATCACAGGCGATCCTTATAGCAGGTTTGCGGCGATGGACCGGCTGATCTGGCTCTCTACAATGCTTCCATTTTGTCGATAATGTTGCCGCCAGGTGCCGCGCCGCCTCCTTGCGGCGACCCCACTCGAAGGCAACCGCGTGATCCACCGCAGAGGCTAGCTGAGGGGACAAGGTCGACCGCGACTGGAGAGTCGGCTCAATGGCGCTATTCTGGAGAACTTCGAACCGCT
>DATFTE010000236.1:0-17321 GCA_035262225.1 Terriglobales bacterium | reverse complement strand
GACAACGTGGCGCTGACGATCGAGCTGATCACGCCGGTGGCCATGGAGAAGGGTTTGCGTTTCGCCATCCGCGAAGGCGGACACACGGTGGGCGCGGGCACGATCTCGGAGATTATTCAGTAGCCCGAGTACCGGTACCTCGGCACCGGACGAAAGCCGGCGGCCAGAAGTTGCCGGCTAAAAGCCAAAGAGCTGTTTTTACAGGGAGTGGGAGCAATGCCCCGAGAGATTATTACCATACAGTGCGGTGAATGCAAGGAGCGGAACTATTCGCGGACGAAGAACCGGAAGACGACTCCGGATCGCATCGAGCTGAAGAAGTTCTGCAAGCGGTGCCGGAAGCATACGCCGCATAAGGAAGTGAAATAATTGTGGATTGTTCGCTGGGTGATGGTTGAATTCAGGTTCAACCGTGAAGCATCGACAATCTCCAATTTCAAAACAGGGGCGTAAGCTCAACGGTTAAACTGTCGGTCTCCAAAACCGAACTTGGGGGTTCGAATCCCTCCGCCCCTGCCAGAGTTTTGCGGGAGACAGAGAAGGCCAGGAGTGGTGATGGCAGTCGAGACGAAGAAAATGACAAACGCACTTACCGCGGCCGGCGGCAGCTGGATGGAGCGCATCAAGTCCTGGCCGGAGCGGATCAAGACCTTCTACAACGACGTGCGCACCGAGATGAAGAAGGTCACGGCGCCTTCCCTGAAAGAAGTGCAGGCTACCACCGCGGTGGTGATTATTACCGTGTTCCTGTTCGGTTTGTACTTCTTCATCATCGACAACGTCATCGGCAAGGGCGTCGATTATGTTTTCCGCACCCTGGGGCACCACTGATGGCGAGGAAGGAAGCCGAGGTTTTACAGCAATCTATGCCGGAAGAAGCGAAGAATGAATCCGGAGCCGTGGAAGGAGCGCCGGTCGAGGGCGCAAGCGAAGCTCCGCGCAATCCCAACATGAAGTGGTACATCATCCACTCCTATTCGGGATTCGAGCGCAAGGTGAAAGAGTCTCTGGAGTCGCGCGTGCAAGCCTTCGGACTGCAGGAAAAGATCGGCAAAGTGCTGATTCCGACCGAGGCCGTCACCGAAGTGCGCGGCGGCAAGAAATATGTCGTCGAGCGCATGTTCTACCCCGGCTACGTGCTGGTGGAAATGGACATGGATGATCACGTGTGGCACGTGGTGAAATCGACGCCGCGCGTGACCGGATTTGTGGGCACCGGGCAGCAGCCGACGCCCCTCTCGGAAGAAGAAGTGCAGCACATCGTCTATCGCGTGGGCGAAGCGAAAGATAAGCCCAAGCTCAAGGTCAAGTTTGAAAAGGGCGAGACGGTGCGCGTCACCGAAGGCCCGTTTGCCACTTTCCAGGGGGTGGTCGACGACGTGAACGAGGATCGCGAGACCTTGAAGGTCATGGTCACGATCTTCGGGCGTTCAACTCCGGTGGAGCTGGAGTTCGGGCAGGTGGAGAAAACCGCCTAAGAATTTGCGATAGCCGGTTCCGAGTGGGCGATCGAAGAGCACCCTTCCGGGGGCAATCGCAGACCGGCAATCGGCAATGCTTGAGAAGGATTTATGGCAAAGAAAGTTACAGGTTCGGTAAAGCTTCAGATTGCGGCGGGTAAGGCGACGCCGGCGCCCCCGGTAGGTCCGGCGCTCGGACAGGCGCAGATCAACATCATGGAGTTCTGCAAGCAATTCAACGCCAGGACCAGCCAGAAGGAACTCGAAGGCCTCATCATTCCGGTGGTGGTCACGGTTTACAACGACCGCTCCTTCACCTTCATCACCAAGACCCCTCCGGCGTCAGTATTGCTGAAGCGCGCGGCGGGCATCGCCAAGGGATCGGGCGCTCCCAACAAGGACAAGGTTGGCAAAGTGACGCTGAAGCAGGTGGAAGACATTGCCCGGCAGAAGATGCCCGATCTGAACGCGGCCTCGGTGGAATCGGCGATCAAGAGCGTGCGCGGTACGGCGCGGTCCATGGGAATTGAGGTCGTGGGCTAGGGGGAAGGCCTGCCGACCCGGTCGGCCGGGAGGGCGAGGACACCCATCCCTACCGGGCGGGTTGCAGTCAATAACACTACGGCTCAGCAGGCGAGCGTTGAGCGGTGGGAGACGAGGGAAGCATGAGAAAAGCAGGAAAGAACATCACCCGGGCGCGGCAGGCGGTCGAACTGCGCCCCTACCCTCTGCCGGAGGCGGTTTCGCTGCTGCAGAAGGTGAAGTACGCCAAGTTTGACGAGACCGTGGAAGTCACGCTCCGTCTGGGAGTCGACCCCAAGCACGCCGATCAGATGGTGCGCGGAACCGTGGTTCTGCCTCACGGGCTCGGCAAGTCGAAGAAGGTCCTGGTGATTGCCACCGGCGAGAAGGTGCGTGAGGCGGAAGCCGCGGGGGCTGATTTCGTGGGCGGCGAAGACATGGTGGAGAAGATCACCAAGGAGAACTGGACCGACTTTGACGCGCTGATCGCCACCCCCGACATGATGAAATCGGTCGGGCGCCTGGGTAAGGTGCTGGGCCCCAAAGGGCTGATGCCGAACCCGAAAACCGGAACCGTGACCTTCGACGTGGCCCGGGCGGTCGCGGAAGTGAAAGCCGGCAAGGTGGAGTTCCGCACCGACAAGACGGCTCTGGTGCACGTGCCGGTGGGAAAGATTTCATTTTCCCCGGAGAAGCTGGTCGAGAACGCAACCGTGCTGATTACCAGCGTGGTGAAAGCCAAGCCATCGGTGGCCAAGGGCAAGTACATCAAGGGCTGCTATATCAGCTCGACCATGGGCCCGGGAGTTCCGCTGGATACGACCGCGCTCGAGGCGGCGGCGAAAGCCTAAATTCTGCCGGCTTCGCCGGCCGGACAGCCGGGAGCGGCTGTCCCCAGACGAGATGGAGAGGGATTGAACATGGCAGTCAGCAGAGCCAAGAAGAAAGAGCAAGTCGACAAGCTGTCGCACGAATTGAAGAACGTCTCCAGCGTGATCGTTTCCACCTACAGCAAGATGACCGTGGCGCAGGACTACGAGCTGCGCAAGGCACTGCGCAGTACGGGCGCCAAGTACCAGGTCGTCAAGAACACCCTGGCGGATCGGGCTTCGAAGGGAACCAAGGTCGAAGAAGTCCTGAAGAACCTTTCCGGGGTGAATTCGATCGCCTATACCACCGGGGATCCGGTGGCGCTGGCCAAGGCGCTGGCCAAGTACGCGAAGGACAATCCCGAGTTTACCTTCAAGGCAGGAGTGGTCGAAGGCCGCGTGATCTCGATCAAAGAGATCCAGGCGCTGGCCACGATGCCGTCAAAGGAAGAGATTTACTCCAAGCTGCTGTTCCTGCTGAATGCTCCGGCGCAGCGGCTGGTCACGGCGATGAACGCCGTGGGACGCAACCTGGCAGTGGTGGTCGACCAGGGCGTGAAAGAGAAGAAGTTCAAAGAGGCATAGCTGCTGGTCGAGGGACGGGCGCCTCGGCCCGGCCGGCCGAGGGAAGCTCGACAGCTGCCGGCAGCAGCAACAAGTTCCGGGTGGTGAAAGCCTCCCGAAAGAGATTTGGTTGTCCCCCAAGTCAGGGGTTGCGCGGTTGGGTCTCAAGCGTTGTCTGGCGCGCGAGGCCTGGACCTGGACGCACTGGAAACCTGGCCCAGGGATGACGAAATCAAAAAAACTGTAATAAGCGGAGAACTGATATGGCGGATTTGCAGCAATTGGAAGATCAGATCGTAGGCTTGTCGCTGCTCGATGCGGCGGCCCTGGTGAAGAAGCTCGAAGAGCGCCTGGGGGTTTCAGCGGCGGCGGCAGCGCCGGTGATGGTCGGCGGTGGCGGGGCGGGCGCGGGCGCGGCCGCGGCTCCGGCGGAAGAGAAGACCGAGTTCACGGTCGTGCTGAAAGAGGTGGGCGCGAACAAGATCAACGTGATCAAGGCCGTGCGCGAAGTTACCAGCCTGGGCCTGAAAGAAGCCAAGGACCTGGTTGACGGGGCGCCGAAAACCGTGAAGGAAGGGGTCTCGAAGGAAGAAGCCGAGACCATCAAGAAGAAGTTCACCGAGGCGGGTGCAACCGTGGAAGTGAAGTAGTTTCAGTCGGGTGGCGGGAGCGGGCCGGTCCCGCGCCCGCCTGGTTCTCCTCCCCCTGGGGAATCGAAGTCGGGGAGGAGTTGGCGATCTAGGTCTGGTGCATCTTTGGGAAGGGTGTTACCATCTATATAAACACTGCTTCCTCGAGTTCATCGAGGCAACGGGCGATCACTTCTCTCTTTACCGAACAGAGGCGGCGGGGCGAAGAACGGTCGCGGCAAGGATTAGGCAACTGTTCCGCGGGCAGCGGGACGGAAACAGGCCTTTAAGACTGGCGCGGAAACATACATTTCAACAAGGACTGTGCGCTCGAATTGGCGCCTGCGGGGAGTTATGTCCCTACGGGCGCGTGCCTATTTTCTCGGCTTTTCCAGGTTCCGTTTTACCGCGGCGCGGCTGACGCGCCCGGTCTGCGTTTCTCGCAACCCCGGGTTGCGCTTCGAAGATTGGGAGTTCTTGAATGTCGATGAAGAATAACAACAGCATCTTTCGTAAACGTTTTGATTTCTCCAAAATCCCTGCCACCATCCAAATTCCGAATCTCATCGAGGTGCAGAAGCGCTCTTACGAGCGGTTCCTGCAGATGGATCGTTTGCCCAGCGAGCGCGACGACGCAGGATTGCAGGCGGTTTTCCAGTCGGTGTTTCCCATCACCGATTTCCGCAACGTATCGCAACTTGAGTTTGTGGATTACTCCATCGGTAACTGGGAGTGCAAGTGCGGCCACCTGAAGGGCCTGCATCACCTGCGCACCACCTGCAAGAACTGCGGGTCCACGGTAATCACCGACCCCTTTCATCCCGGCGACGTGCTTTGCCAGAAGTGCGGCACCTACAACGCCAACACTCCCGATTTCTGCAACAAGTGCGGCGACCCCGTCGGCCTGCAATTGAAATATGACGTGAGCGAGTGCGAGGAACGTGGCATGACCTATTCCGCGCCGCTCAAGGTCACCATGCGCCTGACCATCTGGGACAAGGATGCCGAGACTGGCAACCGCTCCATCCGCGACATCAAGGAGCAGGAGGTCTTCTTCGGCGATGTTCCGCTGATGACCCAGAACGGCACGTTCATCATCAACGGCACCGAACGGGTGATTGTCAGCCAGTTGCACCGGTCGCCGGGGGTATTCTTCGAGACGGCCAACAACCGCACCTACTTTCTGGGCAAGATCATCCCTTATCGCGGATCGTGGGTCGAGTTCGAATACGACCAGAAGAACGTGCTCTACGTTCGCATCGACCGCAAGCGCAAGTTCCTGGGAACGATCTTCCTTCGGGCTCTCGGCCTGCGCTCCGGGGAAGACATCCTGCGCACGTTCTACACCGTCGACCGTCTGGTGATTCGCGACAAGAGACTCTACTGGACGTTTGATCCCACCGGCGAGAAGCCGACCAACCTGCTGGGCATGAAGCTGGCGCACAGCATCAAGAACAAGTCCGGTGAGGAAGTGGCTCACTCGGGCCGCAAGATCAACACCGCCACGCTGAAGGAGATTCAGAAGGCGAAGATCTCGGAAATCGAAGTGGACGTTTCCGATCTCGAGGGCGCCTGGGTGGCGGGCGACGTGGTCGACACCACCACCGGCGAAGTGCTGCTCGAAGCCAACTCCGAGCTGACGGCGGACAAGCTGGCGAAGATCCTGGATGCCGCCGGCGTGGTGGAACTGAACCTGTTCTTCCCCGAGCGCGACGACGTGGGCACGGTGATCAGCCAGACGCTGAAGCGCGATTCGGTGCACACTCCGCAGGAGGCGCTGATCGAGATTTACCGCAAGCTGCGTCCCGGCGATCCGCCGACTCTGGACACGGCCACGGCGCTGTTCCACGGGATGTTCTTCGACCCGCGCAAGTACGATTTCTCGCGCGTGGGCCGGCTGAAGTTCAACATCAAGCTGTTCGAAAAGAACGACGCCACCAATCTCGACAACCGGACACTGGAGCCGGAGGACTTTTACGCCACCATCCGCTACCTGCTCAAGCTGCGCAAGAACCTGGGAGCGGTGGACGACATCGACCACCTGGGCAACCGGAGGGTGCGCGCGGTGGGCGAGTTGCTCGAAAACCAGTTCCGCATCGGCCTGGTGCGCATGGAACGCGCCATCAAGGAGAAGATGAGCGTGTACCAGGAAATGTCGACCGCCATGCCCCACGACCTGGTCAACGCCAAGCCGGTGATGGCGGCGATCCGCGAGTTCTTCGGTTCCTCGCAGCTCTCGCAATTCATGGATCAGACCAACCCGCTGTCGGAAATTACCCACAAGCGTCGTCTCTCGGCGCTGGGGCCGGGCGGCCTGTCGCGCGAGCGCGCGGGATTTGAGGTCCGCGACGTGCACCCGACGCACTACGGACGCATCTGCCCGATCGAGACCCCGGAAGGTCCGAACATCGGCCTGATCTCGTCCTTGAGCTGCTATGCCCGGATCAACGACTACGGGTTCATCGAGTCGCCTTACCGCCGGGTGAAAAACGGCCGGGTGCTCGATTACGTCAGCATCGTCAATGCCGGCGACGGTGACTTCAAAGTCGGCGATCACGTGGAGAAGCACGAGATCGAAAAGATCAACGGCGAACTGAAGGAACGCAGGAAGCGGGCGGCGGAGTTTGAGCCCTATTCCTTCTATCTCTCCGCCTGGGAAGAGGACCGGCACACCATCGCGCAGGCCAACGTGGAACTGGACGACAAGGGCAAGATCGTGGCCGAGCTGGTGAACGCCCGCAAGGCCGGCAACTTCGTGCTGGTCAACCGCGACGAAGTGGATTACATCGACGTCAGCCCGAAGCAGCTGGTTTCGGTGGCAGCCTCGCTGGTGCCCTTCCTCGAGCACGACGACGCGAACCGCGCGCTGATGGGCGCCAACATGCAGCGCCAGTCGGTGCCCTTGCTGCGGGCGGAAGCTCCCATCGTGGGCACGGGAATGGAGGGGGTCACGGCGCGGGACTCGGGGGCGGTGATCCTGGCCAAGCGCAACGGCATCGTTGATTCGGTCGACTCCGAGCGCATTATCGTGCGCGTCGAGGGCGAGCACCATCCCGGACAACTGTCGCGCGAGGTGGGCAGCGACATTTACCAGCTCACCAAGTTCAAGCGCTCCAACCAGAACACCTGCATCAACCAGAAGCCGACGGTGAAGAAGGGCCAGCGGGTGGTGAAAGGGCTGGTGATCGCCGACGGTCCGTGTACCGATCACGGCGAACTGGCGCTGGGCCGCAACGTGCTGGTGGCGTTCATGCCCTGGCGCGGCTACAACTTCGAAGACGCGATCCTGGTCTCCGAGAAACTGGTGAAAGAGGATTACTACACTTCGGTGCACATCGAGGAGTTCGAAATTGAAGCCCGCGACACCAAGCTGGGGCCGGAGGAAGTCACGCGCGACATCCCCAACGTCAGCGAGTCGATGCTACGCAACTTGGATGAGGCGGGGGTGATCCGTATCGGCGCCACGGTGAAGCAGGGCGACATCCTGGTGGGCAAGGTTACGCCCAAGGGCGAAACCCAGCTCACTCCGGAAGAGAAGCTGCTGCGCGCGATCTTCGGCGAGAAAGCCGGAGATGTGCGCGACGCTTCGCTCTACTGCCCGCCGGGGATCGAGGGGGTCATCGTCGACGTCAAGATCTTCTCCCGCAAGGGGCAAGAAAAGGACGAGCGCGCCAAGGCCATTGAGGCGTCGCAGATCGGCAAGCTGGAAAAGAACCTCTCGGACGAAATCCGCATTCTGACCGACGAGCGGCTGAAGCGTCTGGAAAACATCCTGGGCGGCAAGGAAGTGCAGGCCGACCTGCACGACGAGCGCACCAACAAGCGCCTGCTGACTAAGGGCGTGATCCTCGATCGCGATGCCATCGAGCGCATTTCCACCCGCAACCTGAAGCGCATCAAGTACAACGACAAGGATCCGCGGGTGAATGAGCAGATCGACGAGATCGAGGAAATGACCTCGCGTCAGATCGATGTGCTCAAGAAGATCGTCAACGAAAAGAAGGAAAAGCTGACCAAGGGCGACGAACTGCCGCCGGGAGTGATCAAGCTGGTCAAGGTCTACATCGCCATGAAGCGCAAGCTGAGTGTGGGCGACAAGATGGCCGGCCGTCACGGTAACAAGGGAGTCATTGCCCGCATCCTGCCAGAAGAGGATATGCCGTACCTCGCAGACGGCACGCCGATGGAGATCGTGCTCAACCCGCTGGGCGTTCCTTCCCGTATGAACGTGGGCCAGATTCTCGAGACCCACCTGGGATGGGCGGGATACAAGATGGGTGAGAAGGTGGCCAGGCTGCTGGCCGAGAACAGCAAGGAAGAAGCCATCCGGCGTGAACTCAAGGCGCTGTTCAAAGACAGCGCGCTGGCCGACACCATCGCCGAACTGAGCGACGAGGAACTGCCGGCGGTGGCGGAGAGCCTGACCCGCGGCGCGTTCATGGGCTCGCCCGTGTTCGACGGCGCGCGGGAAGTCGAGATCAAAGCCCTGCTCGCGCAGTCGGGCCTGCCGACCTCGGGCAAGACGTATCTTTACGACGGCATGACGGGAAACAAGTTCGAGCAGCCGGTCACGGTGGGTTACATCTACATGCTCAAGCTGTCGCACCTGGTCGACGACAAGATTCACGCGCGTTCGATCGGGCCGTACTCGCTGATCACCCAGCAGCCGCTTGGGGGCAAGGCACAATTCGGCGGCCAGCGCTTCGGAGAAATGGAAGTCTGGGCGCTCGAAGCCTACGGCGCGGCGTTCATTCTGCAGGAACTGTTGACCGCGAAGTCCGATGACGTGTATGGCCGCACCAAGATCTACGAGGCCATCGTCAAAGGCGAGGCGGCCATGGAACCGGGAGTGCCGGAATCGTTCAACGTGCTGATTCGTGAATTGCAGTCGCTCTGCCTGGATGTGGAGCTGATCAAGGCCGGCGAAAAGAAGCCGGTCGCGGCCACCGCGGCAGCCGACTGAGAAGCCGTTCTCCGTTCCCCTCCCGGTGCGCAATGGCCGGGAGGGTACGGGCGCAGATTTTGGGAAATGAGCTCCCCCGGGCTTGGTCCTTCGGTCGAGGGGAGCGGAAACGTCAGAACCGGTTTTCACCGGAACCGGGAACTGAGAACTCATGAAGGGCCGCCGGTGATGGCGTACATCACAGGAAGTGGAGGAACACCTTGTATCGTTCGAGCCCCTTTGACATGGCGAACCCGATTGCCGATTTCGATGCCATCCGCATCAGCCTGGCATCTCCGGAAAAAATCCGGAGCTGGTCGCATGGTGAAGTCACCAAGCCCGAAACCATCAACTACCGTACGTTCAAACCGGAGCGCGATGGCTTGTTCTGCGCTCGCATTTTCGGCCCGGTAACCGACTGGGAGTGCTTGTGCGGGAAGTACAAGCGAATGAAACACCGCGGAGTGATCTGCGACAAGTGTGGCGTGGAAGTCACCCTGTCGAAGGTCCGGCGCGAACGCCTGGGCCACATCGAGCTGGCGTCACCCTGCTCGCACGTGTGGTTCTTCAAGGGGCTGCCCAGCCGCATCGGGCATCTGCTCGATATCTCGCTGCGCGACCTTGAGTCCGTGCTCTATTTCGAGGCTTACGTGGTCGTCGAACCCGGGGATGCTCCGGTGAAAGAGCGCGAGGTCATCAAGGACGAAGCCAAGTTCCGCGAACTCGATCAGCAGTACCGCCCCGCCGGCTTCAAAGCCATGATGGGTGCCGAGGCGATCAAGGAGCTTCTCAAGCGCGTCGACGTCGAATCTCTTTCGAGCGAGCTGCGCGAGAAGATGAAGAACGAGAGCTCGCTGCAGAAGCGGCTCAAGTACGCCAAGCGGCTGAAAGTCGTGGAGGCTTTCCGCAAGAGCGGCAATAAGCCGAACTGGATGATTCTCGACGTGATTCCGGTGATTCCGCCGGAGCTGCGCCCGCTGGTTCCGCTCGATGGGGGCCGCTTCGCTACCTCCGATCTGAACGATCTCTATCGCCGCGTCATCAACCGCAACAACCGGTTGAAGAAGCTGATGGACCTGCATGCTCCCGAGGTCATCGTGCGCAACGAAAAGCGCATGCTGCAGGAAGCGGTTGACGCGCTGTTCGACAACGGCCGCCGCGGGCGCGTGCTGCGCGGCGCTAACAACCGTCCCCTGAAGTCGCTCTCCGACACGCTGAAGGGCAAGCAGGGACGTTTCCGTCAGAACCTGCTGGGTAAGCGCGTGGACTACTCGGGCCGTTCCGTCATCGTGGTCGGTCCCGAGCTCAAGCTGCACCAGTGCGGTCTGCCGAAAAAGATGGCGCTCGAGCTGTTCAAGCCGTTCATCTATCACCGGCTGGAGCAGACCGGACACTGCACCACCATCAAGCAGGCGAAGGAGATGGTGGAGCAGCAGGAACCCATCGTTTGGGACATCCTGGAAGAGGTGATCAAGGACCACCCTGTCCTGTTGAACCGCGCGCCTACCCTCCATCGTCTGGGCATTCAGGCGTTCGAGCCGGTGCTGGTGGAAGGCAAGGCCATCAAGATCCACCCCCTGGTTTGCACCGCGTTCAACGCCGACTTCGACGGCGATCAGATGGCGGTTCATATTCCGCTGTCTCCCGAAGCTCAGGTTGAAGCCAGCGTGTTGATGTTGTCGTCGCACAACATCCTGTCGCCGGCTTCGGGCCAGCCCATCACGGTGCCTACGCAGGATATGGTGCTGGGACTCTACTACCTGACCAAGGCCAAGCCGGGCGCCAAGGGAGAAGGCCGCTCCTTCGCCAACATTGACGAGGTGCTACTCGCTCTCGATGCCGGCGAAGTCGAGACTCTCACTCCCATCCGGCTGCGCTACTCGGGCGAAGTGATCGACCTGGCGTCCGCCTACGACGACCAGGACGTGACTCACACCGAGCCGGTCGCCTACGACCGTCAGTTCCTGAACACCACGGTGGGGCGCGCCATCCTGAACGACCACCTTCCCGAGACCATGCCGTACATCAACGGCCTGCTCAAGAAGAAGGGTATCGGGCAACTGGTGAATTACTGCTACCTGCGCTTTGGCCTTGAAACCACGGTCAAGATGCTCGACGAAGTCAAGGAGCTTGGTTTCCGCTTCGCCACCGGCGCCGGGTTGTCGATCGGTATCGACGACATGGTTATCCCCGACAGCAAGAAAATCCTGGTGCGCGATGCGGACAAGCAGGTGGTCAGCGTCCAGCAGCAGTACCTGGACGGCGCCATCACCAACGGCGAGCGCTACAACAAGGTCGTCGAAATCTGGTCGGCGATTACCGAAAAGGTCGCGGACGAGATGTTCGGCGAGATGCAGAAGCGCGACAAGGAGGGCGAAATCAATCCCATTTACGTCATGGCCGACTCGGGCGCTCGCGGATCGAAACAGCAGATCCGCCAGCTCTCCGGCATGCGCGGATTGATGGCCAAGCCGTCGGGCGAAATCATCGAAAGCCCGATTACCGCCAACTTCCGCGAGGGTTTGACGGTGCTCGAATACTTCATCTCCACCCACGGCGCGCGCAAGGGCCTGGCGGATACGGCGCTCAAAACCGCCGACTCCGGATACCTTACCCGCCGCCTGGTCGACGTGGCCCAGGACGTGATCATCAGCGAGTACGACTGCGGCACGGTGGATGGCATCTACGTCTCCGGTATCGTCGAAGCCGGCGAGATTATCGAGCCGCTGCGCGACCGCATTGTGGGCCGCGTCTCGCTGGAGAAAATCAAGGACTACGACGGCAACGTGGTGGTCGATGTCAACCAGGAAATCACCGAAGAGCTGGCGGGAGCGATTCAGGCCGCCGGTATCGAGCGGGTGAAAATCCGCTCGGTGCTGACCTGCGAATCGAAGCGCGGTGTCTGCGTAATGTGCTACGGACGCAACCTGGCTTCGGGACGCCTGGTCGAACTGGGCGAAGCGACCGGCGTCATCGCGGCGCAGTCCATCGGCGAGCCGGGAACGCAGCTCACGATGCGTACCTTCCACATCGGCGGTACCGCGTCTCGAGTCTCCGAGCAGTCGCGCCTCGATGCCAAGAGCAACGGCACGGTGCGCTTCATCGGGCTGCAGACGGTCAAGGCGAAGTCGGGCGATCTGGTGGTGATGAACCGCCAGGGCTCGATCGCCGTGGTCGACGAAAAAAACCGCGAGCGCGAGCGCTACTCGGTGGTTTACGGCGCCAAGGTGAAAGTCAACGATGGGGATGCGGTGCAACTCGGCCAGGTCATGGTGGAGTGGGATCCCTACACTTTCGCGATCCTGACCGAAATCGGCGGCACGGTGCAGTTCAAAGACCTGCAGGAAGGGGTCACGCTGCACGAGGAAGTCGACGAAGTCACCGGACTCTCGCGTCACGTGGTGGCTGATTCGCCGGACGAGAAGCGCCAGCCGGCGATTGTGATCAAGGGCAAGAGCAGCAAGCGTTACCTGATGCCGTCGCGCGCTCACCTCATGGTGGCCGACGGCGATTCGGTGTTCCCTGGAGATGTGCTGGCCAAGATCCCGCGCGAAACCACCAAGACCAAGGACATCACCGGTGGTCTGCCGCGCGTGGTCGAGCTGTTCGAAGCCCGCAAGCCGCACGAGACCGCGGTCATCAGCGAAATCGATGGCACGGTGCGGTTCGGCGAGGTTTCGAAGGGTCAGCGCAAACTCTACGTCCAGGCCGACAACGGTACGGAGAAGGAGTACTCGGTGCCGCGCGGCGTGCACATCAACGTGCAGGAAGGCGAGCGCGTCAAGGCGGGCGAACCGCTGATGGATGGCCCGCTCAACCCGCACGACATTCTTGCGGTGCTCGGCGAGAAGGAGCTGCAGGCTTACCTGGTGAACGAAATCCAGGAAGTCTACCGGCTGCAGGGTGTCAACATCAGTGACAAGCACATCGAGGTGATCGTTCGCCAGATGATGCGTTGGCGCAAGGTGGAGGACGTGGGCGATACCTCGTTTCTGCTGGAGCAGCAGGTGGATAAGTTCAAGTTCGCGGAAGAGAATGAGCGGGTGATCAAGGAGGGTGGGCGTCCGGCAACCGGCCGTCCGCTGCTGCTGGGCATCACCAAGGCTTCGCTCTCCACGGACTCGTTCATCTCCGCCGCTTCGTTCCAGGAGACAACTCGCGTCCTGACCGAGGCCTCGATACAGGGCGCGGTGGACCACCTGCGCGGTCTGAAAGAGAACGTCATCGTGGGGCGGTTGATCCCCGCCGGCACGGGCATGGAGTACTACCGCAACGTGCGCCTCTCGCCCGAGATGGAAGAGGCTGCCGCCAAGGTCCAGGAAGAGGTTTCGGCGGCCTACGAGGAGGCCGAGCGCGCGCTCGAGCTGATGCGGCATGAAGGCGAAACCGAAGAATTGACCGCGGAATAACTCCTTCTGAAACAGGCAGGGGCGGCTCCCACCGCCCCTGGTTTTTCCCCAGATCCCATGCATGCCAACCCCAAAATCTTGCCGGATAAGGGCCGGGTTTCCAGTTCGGAGTTGCGCACACGGACGGCGGACAATACCCTTGCTGAACGCATGCTCCGTTTCCTGCGCCTGATACGGCTCGCCTTTTGGCGTGCTTTCGAGCACGACGCCTTCGCCACCGCCAAAGCTTCAGCCTATTCCTCCATCCTGACGTTCTTCCCGCTGCTGCTGGTCGTGGGTTCAGTCCTGGCCACTTCGCGCAAGGGGGAAGCCTATCTGCGCGAGATTTCCTACGCCCTGGGACGCATGCTTCCGGCCGGCAGTGCTACGGCCATCGCCTATCTCAAGAGCACAACCAATCGGCCGGTCAGCCTGCTGGTTTCGGCGTCCCTGATCACGCTATGGACCGCCTCGGGCGTGATGGTGTCTTGGATGGAAGGCTTCCGGCGCTGCTACCAATTGCCCAAGATCTGGGGGCTGGTGAAGGAACGCCTGATCGCATTCGCGCTCGTCATCCTGGCGGGCATTCCCCTGACGTTCTCGACCATCCTGGTAGCTTTCGGCAGCCGCATTGAGACCCGCATTCTGTTTCATCTGAATCACGAGTTCGGGTTCTACATCCTGCTGATGTGGACCGCGGTGCGCTGGCTGATCGCGACCCTCACCAGCATCGCGGTCATCGCGCTCATCTATCACAACGCGGTGCCGCGCACGCAACCCTGGCACAGCGTGCTTCCCGGATCGGTCGTGGCCACCGGCCTGTGGTTCGCCTCCACCGCCCTGTTCAGCTGGTATTTGCAGCGTTACGCCGATTACAGCCTGATCTACGGCTCGCTGGGGGTCAGCATCGCGCTGCTGGTGTGGATGTACATGGTTTCGCTCGTGGTGCTGGTGGGAGCCGAGTTCAACGCCATGCTTTTCCCGCGCGCCAAGCTGGGGAAGGAATTGCAGGCCATCGGGGAAGCCGCCATAAGACGCGCCTAGCGGCATCTGAAACCAGGTTTGGGGATCCCTTGAAAGACAGCAGGCTGGATCGAGTGACTATGGAAGGGTGGGCGGAGCGCGGCCGGGGAGAGGCGGTCCCGCCGCCCGCGAGCCGTCGCGCCAAGCTGGTCTGCACCATCGGGCCCTCCAGCGGTTCAGAATCCGTGATGCGCGACCTGATGCGCCTCGGCATGGATGTGGCCCGGCTGAACTTTTCCCACGGAACCCATCGCGAACACGCCACCCACATCGGGCGCCTGCGCAGCGCGGCGGAAAAAGAGGGCCGCACCATCTGCATCCTCGAGGACCTGCAGGGGCCGAAGATTCGCACCGGACGGCTCGAGGGGCACAAGCCTGTGAGCTTGAAAACGGGAGCGAAGGTAACCATTACTCCGCGCCCGGTTCCGGGCACGAGCAAGCTCATTTCCACCACTTTCCCGGACCTGGCCCGCGAAGTCGGGGCCGGCACCCGGATTCTTCTCTCCGACGGGCTCATCGAACTGCACGTCATGCACGTGCATGGCGCCGACATCGAGTGCGAGGTGCTGAACGGCGGAGTGCTGGGCGAGCACAAAGGCATCAATCTCCCGGGAGTCGCGCTGACCATTCCCGCGTTGACGGCGAAAGACCGCCAGGACCTTGAGTTCGGCCTGAAACACGGGGTGGACATGGTGGCGTTGTCGTTCGTCCGCTCAGCGGACGATGTCCTGATGGTGAAGCAGATCATTGCGGATCGAGGCAGCGATGTTCCGGTGATCGCCAAGCTCGAGAAGCCCCAGGCCATCGAGCGCCTGGAAGAGATTCTTGAGGCGGCGGAGGGCGCCATGGTGGCTCGCGGCGACCTGGGCGTCGAACTGCCGCCGGAGCGTGTACCGGTGATTCAGAAACATGTCATCCGGCGCGCGGCGGAATGGCGCAGGCCGGTCATTACTGCCACCCAGATGCTGGAATCCATGGTGGAGAATCCGCGGCCCACGCGCGCGGAAGCCAGCGATGTAGCCAATGCGGTGTTTGACGGGAGCGATGCGGTCATGCTGTCGGCCGAAACCGCCAGCGGAAAATATCCGCGCGAGGCCCTGGCCATGATGGCCAAAATCGTGGTCGAGGCCGAGAGTAAAATGGGGGAATTCACGCTGCCGCGCAGGCGCCGCGAACATCGCAGGCTTTCGATCGCGGAAACCATCTGCGAGTCAGTGGCCCATGCCGCCGACGATCTTCACATGGGCGCGATCGCGATCTTCACCGAGTCGGGAAACACGGCGCGCATGATTTCCAAGTACCGCCCCCAGACCCAGATTTACGCCTTTGCGCAAAATGATGCGGTCTGCAACCGGCTGAATCTGTTCTGGGGGGTGCAGCCCGTTCCCACGCAACCCGCCCGTTCGACCGAAGATATGGTGCTTACCGCGGAGCGCGAATTGCTGCGGCAGGGCAACGTCAGCGTCGGCGACGTGCTGGGCGTGGTGGCGGGAACGCAGATGGCCTCGGGTTCCACAAACTTCATGCGCTTGCACACGGTCACGGCCGAAGATGTTGATCTGGTCCGGCGCAAGCGCCGCCGCTGAAATTCATATGCCGCAAGAGATTCTATCGGTCGCGATCTTCCGTCCCCTGCCCGGGAAGGAAGCCGACGCGCTCGACACCATGCGCCGTCTGCGGGCCGCCCTCTCCGCCGGCGGGTACAGCCGCGACCGCCTGTATCGGGACAGCAATGGAGAGTACGTCGTGGTCCGCCACTGGGAGTCGGAGGAGGCCCGCCGCAATGCCCTGGAAGACCCCGCAGTGCTGCGCGCTTTGGCCAAGCTTTCGCAAGAGATTGAGATTGTGAAGATCCACGAGCGCCTCGACGAAGTAGACCTGGGATAATGGCCGGTGGCCAAAGGGAGAAGGCCGCGTCAACCAGAAGGCGCGGGCGAACAAATCCCGCCGCCGCAGCCCCGGACCGGAAACCAAGCCGTTTCTGACCCAAGGCGGCGTGGGCTTTCATCCTGCTCCGCTTTGCGGCTATGATCGTCTGCGGATTGAAGTTTCCCCGAGTAATACATGGCAGCGACTCTCGAGCTGTTTGCCGTCAACTCTGTCGATCCCGCCGTGCGCGGGTTTCTCGACCATCCCGTCAAGTCCAATCAGAACGGCCTCTTGTTCACGCACGGCGCGGGAGGTAACGCCAAAGGTGCCATGCTGACGGCTCTGGCAGATGCGTTTGCCGGCGCCGGCTTCACCGTATTGCGCTGCGATCTCCCCTTCCGCCAGAGCCGCAGGTTTGGCCCGCCCCGGCCCGGCGAAGCTGACCGGGACCGCCAGGGGTTAAAGAACGCCGTACAGGAGATGCGTAAGCTCGTCTCTGGCAAAGTATTTCTAGGCGGCCAATCTTATGGCGGGCGCCAGGCCACCATGCTGTGCGCGGATGAGCCCGGGCTGGCGGAGGGATTGTTCCTGACTTCGTATCCGCTCCACCCACCCGGGAAACCGCAACAGCTTCGGGTGCAGCATTTCCCCCGACTGCGAACGCCCATGCTTGTCATCCAGGGCACGCGCGACCCGTTTGGAACCATCGCCGAGGTGGAGAAGGCACTGCCGCTGGTGCCCGCCAGGACGAAGCTGGTGCCAGTCGAAGGCGTGGGGCACGACCTGGGGTTTAGCGGGAAGAAGAGACTCGACAGCCTGCCGGCAATAGCCTTGGAAAGTTTCCTCTCATTCTTCGGTTAGTTGTTGGCTGTGGCGCCGTGGACTTCCCGCCGTGGAGTCAACCTAACTCGAGAGCGCTGGGACTACCGGATCCAGGCCAATACCAGAGCGGGGGGGAAAGGCGGAACGTCCTCGAGGACCACGGGCAGGCCGGCGGGAGGATCAGTTCACCCAGCCCGATTTCGACTCTCCGTCTTTTTTATCGTCATCGGGCA
>DATFTE010000235.1:0-5405 GCA_035262225.1 Terriglobales bacterium | reverse complement strand
GAGCCTCCCATCAGGCGGGAACAAAGCACAAACGTTCAATCTTGAAACCTGGACTGACTCCGGCCTCCGGTATTTCGTCCTCGGCGATGCCAGCTCCGAAGACATCGCAAAGCTCACCGCATTGCTGAAAGCCGCCCATTGAGCGTTCCGCCATGCCAAACGCCCCCAACCTGTCATGCCGAACGCCGCGAGGAAACCCGTATGTCGGCGCCGCCATCAAGAACATCGCGGAAAGCAGTCTTTCTCGGTCTCTTTCTCAGTACCAGGTACTCGGTGCTAACTGCCCTTCCTCCCCCGATACAACCCGGCAATCCCGAACGTATAAGGTGCCCACCCGACTTCACGAAATCCTGCTGCCCGCATGCGCTCCAGCATCTCGTGCGGCTCCGGAAAACGCTCCACCGACGCCGGCAGGTAGGCATACGGACCTTTGACGCCGGAAATCACCGACCCCACCGAGGGAAGGACGCGCTTGAAGTACACCCGGTAGATCTTTCCCATCGCGCCCTTCGGCTCTCCGAAGTCGAGAATCCCGCACTCCCCTCCCGGCTTGAGCACCCGCAGAATCTCTCGCAACCCGGCATCGTAGTCCGCCAGATTACGGAATCCGAATGCGGACGTGAGCAGATCGAACTGGCCATCGGCGAACGGCAGCCGGAGCGCATCCGCCTCCAGCCAGCGCAGCGACGTTCCGCGCGACTTCACACTGGCCCGCTGCAACATGGCGTGAGAAAAATCCGCTCCCGCAATCTTCGCGGTCCGGTTCGCCCGCCGGCGCAGGGCAAATGTCATGTCCCCGGTCCCGCAGCAAAGATCAAGTACCCAGGCATCCGGCCGGGAAAGAATCCCCGCGAAACTTCGCGCTGCCCGCGCCCACCACAAGCGATCCACGTTGCACGACAGCAGATGATTCAGCAGGTCGTAGCGCGGCGCAATCGAGGTAAACATCTCCCGCACTGCGCGCGCCGCCGTCTCGCGATCGCCCGCCCCCGCCGGCGCCGCCCCCATCACCGCAGATTTTCCGGGTTCTGCCACAAAACAATTTCCGATATTGCCGATTTTCGACGACCAGATTGAAAATTACCGCCCCGACAGTCTCCTCAACTCCCCCATCGCCTCGAGCACCACCTTCTCCGGCACTCCCCTCACAATCTCCACCTGCCCAATTTCCCGCGGAAGCACAAAGTGCACCACGCCGTCCCGCGTCTTCTTATCCGCCTGCAGACGCCGCAGGATGTTGGCCGGCTTCACGCTCACCGGCGGCAACTTCCCCAGCCCCAGCACCGCGCCCGAGATCCGCCGCGCGGTCACGTTTTCCAACTTGCCGATCGTCAACGCAATGCTGGTCGCCGCCACCATGCCCCACGCAACTGCCTCACCGTGGAGAAATCCCCGATATCCGCTCTCCGCCTCGAGCGCGTGCCCGATCGTGTGACCGAAATTCAGAATCTGCCGCAGCCCGCTTTCCTTCTCATCGGCCGCCACCACCGCCGCTTTCTGCTTCACCGACTCGCCAATCACCCACTCCAGCGTTTCCCGATCGCGGGCCAGAATCCGGTCCCTGTTCTCTTCGAACCGCACAAACAACTGCGGATTCCCGATCACTCCGCACTTCAGCGCCTCATACAATCCCGCACGAAACTCCCGCGCCGGCAACGAGGCGAGCACCGCGGGATCAATCAACACCGCGCGCGGCTGATGAAACGTCCCCAGCAGGTTCTTTCCCGCCCGTAAATTCACCCCGGTCTTTCCCCCGATCGCCGCATCCACCTGGGCCAGCACCGTGGTAGGAACCTGCACTACGCCGACCCCGCGCATGTACAGCGACGCCAGCAGCCCCGCCGCATCGCCCACCACCCCGCCACCAAACGCCACGATCACCGCGTCGCGATCCGCCCCCAGCTTCGCCAGCTTTTCCGCCAGCGCTTCGACTGTCGCCAGCTTCTTCGCCGGCTCACCGTCGGCCATCTCGATCATCTTTGCGTCAAGGCCCGCCTGCGCCAGCGAGGCCAGAAGCTTCTTTCCCCACTTCCTCCTGACCGGCGGCACGGTC
Organism: Terriglobales bacterium; assembly: GCA_035262225.1. Lineage (GTDB taxonomy): Bacteria > Acidobacteriota > Terriglobia > Terriglobales > Acidobacteriaceae > DATFTE01. The sequence goes on along the minus strand of DATFTE010000235.1, from coordinate 3,352 downwards.
ACCACGAACACGCCCGCCCGCCCGACGAGCAATTCGCGCAACTGCGCCCCCGCGCGCTCCACCAGTCCGCTCTCGATCACCGCCTCATAGGGACGCGGCTCGACCTCGACCACCACCCGGATCATGCGCTTTCATCATAACGTAGCCTCGCCGACAACCTTCCGCCCACCCGCGTGATACCATTTTTCAGCGATGAAATGCGCCCCGTCAGAAACGGATTTTCTGGTCATCGGCGCCGGGGTCGCCGGATTGCGCGCCGCCATCGAACTTGCCGCCGCCGGACGCGTAGTAGTCCTCGCCAAGCGCGAAGTCACCGACTCCGCCACTCACTACGCCCAGGGCGGTATTGCCGTCGCTCTCAGCGACGAGGACGAAATCAGCATTCACCTGCAGGACACTCTCGTCGCGGGCGATGGACTGTGCAACGTCGAGGCCGCCAAGGTCCTGGTGGAAGAAGGCCCCGAGCGCATTGAGGAACTCATCTACTGGGGCACCGAGTTTGATCGCGACGGCACCCGGCTTTCGTTCACCCGTGAAGGCGCCCACAGCCGCGACCGCATCCTCCACGCCCACGGAGACTCGACGGGACGGGAAATCCTCCGCGCCCTCTACGCCAAGGCCAAAACCCTCAAGCACATTTCCGTCTGCGAATTCGAGTTCTCGACCGAACTGCGCCTCGAGAGCGGGCGCGTCACGGGTATCGACCTGATCGGCAACAAAGGCGCGCCCGAGACCATCAGCGCCTCCGCCGTCCTGCTCGCCACGGGAGGCCTGGGCCAGCTCTATCGCAATACGACTAACCCTTCCGTCGCTACGGGAGACGGAGTCGCCATGGCCTTCCGTGCCGGAGCCGAACTCGGCGACATGGAGTTCGTGCAGTTCCATCCCACCGCGCTCTATCTCAAGAAGGCCCCGCGTTTCCTGCTCTCCGAAGCCCTGCGCGGCGAGGGCGCTTACCTGCGCAACCTGGAAATGCACCGCTTCATGCCCAAGTATCACCAGCTCGCAGAACTCGCTCCCCGCGACGTCGTCGCGCGCGCCATCGTCCACGAACTCGAAGTCAGCAGGGCCAAGGATCCGGTTGTCTATCTCGACCTCACTCACCTCGACGCCGAGCACGTGAAGAAGCGCTTCCCGCGCATCTACTCCACCTGCATGGAGTACAACATCGATATCACCACCGACCTGATTCCTGTCCGCCCCGCCGCCCATTACGCCATGGGTGGCGTGCGCACCGAGCTCCATGGACGCGCCACCATTCCCGGCCTCTACGCCGCCGGAGAAGCCGCCGCCACCGGAGTGCATGGCGCCAACCGTCTGGCCAGCAATTCCCTGCTCGAAGGCCTCGTCTACGGAGCTCGCGCCGGACACGCCATGCGCGACGAACTCCGTCACAAAACCGCCAAAGCCCCCGAACCCCCGCGCGCCAGCTACTCCAACGGCCCGGTCGATACCGGCCTGGAAGAGGTCATAAGCGAGATGCAGGATCTCATGTGGCAGGACGTGGGCATCGTGCGTGACCGCCAAAGCCTCAAACGCGCCGTCGAGCGCCTCGAACAGCTCGCTTCCCGCGTGGCCCACCCCCACACCCGCCGCACCTACGAGGCCCAGAACATCCGCCTGGCCGGATCGCTCGTCGCCCGCTCCGCCCTCGCCCGCCAAGAAAGCCGCGGCGCCCACTACCGCACCGACTACCCCGCCCACAACGACCAGAAATTCCTGCAACACTCCGTCGTCAAGGGCGATACCATCCGCTTCCAGTAGGCAATTTCCCACTGCCGATTTCTGATCGACAATGAAAGCCAGGTACCAGGGCACTAGGTGCCAGGTATTTTTTTCGGAAACACCAGCGACGCCAGGACCGACACCAGCAACACTCCTCCCACCACGGCGAGCGCCACACCCGTGGGAATCCTGTAATAGTTCGAAACCAGCATCTTTGCCCCGATAAACATCAGTACCACCGACAACCCGTAATGCAGGTAATGAAACAGTTCCATCATTCCCGCCAGCGCGAAATACATGGACCGCAGCCCGAGGATGGCAAACGCATTCGACGTGTACACAATAAAGCTGTTGAGCGTAATCGCCAGCACCGCGGGAATGGAGTCGGTCGCGAACAGCAGATCCGTCGTCTCCACCACCACCAGCACCACCAGCAGTGGCGTGGCCATCAGCCCCGGACGCCGCACCAGGAACTTGTCGCCCTCGTAATCCGTGGTCACCGGCACCCAGCGCCGGAACAGCCGCAGCACCGGATTTTTCTCCGGCTCAATCCCCTCCTCATCCTCGAACATCAGCCTGGCGCCGCTATAAACCAGGAACGCTCCAAAGAGATAAAGGATCCAATGGAAGCGCGCAATCAGGGTCACCCCCGCCAGGATGAAAATCCCGCGCATCAGCAGCGCCCCCAGGATTCCCCAGAACAACACCTTGTGCTGATTGGCGGCGGGCACTTTGAAGTAGCGGAAGATCAGAAGGAAGACGAACAGGTTATCGACGCTGAGCGAGAGTTCGATCACATACCCCGTGACAAACTCCAGCGACTCGGTCCGCCCGTGCCAGAAATAAACCAGCACCGCAAAACCCGCGGCCAGCGCGATCCACACCAGGCTCCACGCCACCGCTTCGCGGAACTTCACCACGTGCCCGGGACGGTGAAGCACGCCCAGGTCGAGCGCCAGCATCGCCGCGACAAATAGATTGAATAGTACCCAGAAGATGAGCAAGGACGACCCCAAGCTAGAAATCGATTGGATGAGTCTTGATGGTTGGTTTTCGATGGTTGATTGAATTCGGCTGAACAGCTTGTGCCACCCCCGGATTCCCATCAGACATCAACCATCATCACTCCCTCCTCCCCCTCTTCTCGTTCTCCCAGTCCGCCCACGCTCCGGTCATCTTCATGCTGTCCTCCATGTGCGAATCATGCAGAATCTTCTCCACTTGCGCACGATGCAGCCGCGGGCCTACGCGCTCGGCGGCATCGGCAATGGCAAACGTGGTTACCGCCGACTGCGCCACCAGCTTCTTCAATTCCGGGATATCCACCTTGTCGAAGGTATCGGAAACCGCGTGGTAGTTGATCAGGTAATTCCCCTCCACCTGGTTCGCATAGAGCGTGGGCACGCCCTCGAGCAGAAAATCAAAATGATCGGTTTCAGCGCTGACATCAAACGTCAAGGTGGTCGCATCGTACACCCGCAGCGGTGCAATCAGCTTTTTCACCGCCTCGCCAATATCCTTGCGCCCGCCCAGCGAGAACCCCGTCATGCGCCCGGCGCCGTCATCCCAGGCAATCATGGCGACGACGTTGTCCAACTCCTCGCGATGCTGGCTCACATAGGCCCGC
>DATFTE010000234.1:0-2992 GCA_035262225.1 Terriglobales bacterium | reverse complement strand
GACAAGCACCGTCGATTCTCTTCAGCCTCGCGCGAGTCGGAAAAGTTCAAGCCCGAGTTCAAGAAGTTCCTTCACGGAGGAGATGTCAAGGATCTGATCGAAGCCGGACAGCTGCACCAGAATTCCTACGTGGCGCAAGTGGTCTCGGCAGGCATCATGGAGTACGACGACGTGGGCCGCAGCGGAGGCGATCCGGCCGCTTCGCTCGAGCTCGTCACGAGCGCAATTAGGGACTCCATCTCCGAAACTCTGATTCAGCTGAAGCGGGGTCTCGGGTTCCTTGCCACGATCGGCTCCACTGCCCCGTTCGTTGGTCTTTTCGGCACCGTGGTCGGAATCATTAACGCTTTCCGGAGCATCGCGGCCACAGGGTCCGGCGGAATGTCCGTGGTTTCGGGCGGCATCGCTGAGGCCCTGGTCTCGACGGCCCTGGGTATCTTCGTCGCAATTCCGGCCGTCGTCGCCTTTAACCACTTCACGGGCAAGATTGAAACTTTCCATGTCGAAATGAATCGGGCTTCGTCCCAGCTCGTGAACCGCTTGTTCAAAATACCGGAGCTTAAGGGGCTTGACGTCGAAATGGCTGAAGTCAAGGCGCCGACGGTCAAGAAGGAGGGCCCGGCCTATGCGACTCGGTGAGCCGGCCCGGATGCAAGCGGCCATAAACATCACGCCGCTCGTCGACGTGGTACTGGTGCTCCTGATCATCTTCATGGTGATGGCCCCGCAGATGCGAAAGGGACCTGACGTCAACCTGCCGAACACCACGAAACCGAACTCGCAGGGGGACGAGAGAGGCCGAATCCTGGTCTCCATAGACGAGGCCGGCGGGCTTTGGATCAACGATCGGCCCGTCGCAGCTGACCATTTCGACGAAACTCTCCGCACTGCGGTGGGCGCCGAGCCGAACCCCAAGATCGTGATCCGGGGCGATGCAAAGCTCAATTTCCGCGAAGTCCGGGAAGTCATGGTCGCGATCGACCAGACCGGCTTCCGCGGCGTGGGGCTGATCGCCAAGCGCACCGGCGCAGAAGGAAAGTGACATCATGCAGTTCAACAGCAACGATTCTGGCTCCAGTCTGCAGTCTGAAATCAACATCACGCCGCTCGTCGACGTGGTGCTCGTGCTGCTGATCATATTTATGGTCGTGGTGCCACTCCTGATGGAAGGCTACGACGTTGATATCCCTCGAGCTTCCACCGATACGTCAACTCAGGTGGCCGAATCCCAGTTAATCCTGAGCATCGGGTCCGCAGCGTGCCCCATCCTCGCGCCGCCGGCAGGGGAAGGGATCCCGAAGGACTGTCAGGTGACCCTAGCGGATCAAAAGATCCCTGCAGCCGAATTACCGGCGCGAGTGGCGTCGATTCTGGGCCGGCGGCCTGCGGAACAGCGCGCGCTGTTCCTAGCCGTCGACGATCGCCTGAACTACGAGGGGGTTCTACGCATCATTGATCTCGCGAAGTCGGGGGTTGAGGATTTGAAGATCGAATTTGTCGCGGCCAATTGAGGTGGTTGCTTGGTGACAACCATGGAAGCAAAGAGCATTTTAAAAACATCCGGGGCTCCGACGGCCCGCAGCATGGCGAAGAGCGTGGCGATCCATGTCTTCGTGCTAGCCGTGCTGATGGCCATACCGGCGCAAGCGCTGTTTCGCAGCGAGCCCCCCAACAAAGAACTCGACATCGTCTTCTATCGTCCACCGGAGATCGCGGTCAACTCGCGAGCCGTTTCGCGTCCGATACCGCGAGGGGCCAGTGAGGTTGGGCGCCCGCCCGGGGCACCCGCACCCGCGCTGAAACCGAAACCGAACGCCCCGGCAGGTCCAGACCTGGCTGGCAAAGCGGAACTCCCGCTAGGTCCGGAGGTGGGCGTACCAGTGGAGCCAAAGCCGAAGGTGGGAAACGCCGGCATCCTGGCATTCAAGGACAAGTTCGCGAGCCTGGCGAAGGACACCGTCGTGGTGCCCCTCGGAGCCGATGCGCGTCACATTGCCGCCGATGATGTAGGCCGGCCCTCGGCACGCTCGATGTTGACCAGCAATACGGCGGGATCGAGCGGTGGTATCAACGTCGCTTCCCTGAGCCGTGGTGTGGGAGGCGGTGGCGGTGGTGGAGGGGGTGGCAACGGCGGTGGAGGTGTGGGTGGCCGCGGCAATGGCGCTGACGGTAGCGGAGGAGGCGGGATTGGTGGTGTGGGAATAGGCCGCGCAGTCAGCTCGATCACCCCGATCACCGGCGCCGACCGACCAAAAGCACGCGGCGGTCCAGGTCCTGCCCGCACCGACGAAGAAATACAGATCGTGTTCGACCGTTACAAGGCATCGTTCTACCGGCTGTACAACCGTGAGCTGCGCAATAACCCAGCCCTCAAAGGCCAGATGGTTCTGCGTCTGACGATCGAGCCGGACGGCAGTGTGTCGATGTGCGCGCTGCAGTCGACTGACATGGATGCGCCGGATCTCGCCGCTCAGGTCGTTGGCCGCGTCCGGACCATCAATTTCGGCGCGAAAGATGGTGTGCCGGCCGTGACCATCGTGTACCCGATTGACTTCCTGCCGGCGGCGTGAAGCCGGCGGCCGAAGCGGAAAAGGCACGTACACCAGGAGGTTTGGAGAAGCTGCGAATCTGATCAGATAAGTTCGACGCGATTTTGACAAAGGCAAAGCCATTGAAAGATGGCGACGCAAAGTCACCGGTCTAACGGGCCCGAGGCTCTATGACGGCGGGACCGCCGAAATCCAGTCCACAGCGTGACTGCCTCGGTCCCATGAAATCGCTTCGTGAGTGGGACGAGGGCGTAGATGAGATCTTGCAGCACAAACCATGTGAGGGTGGGTTACAGCTGGATCGCAATCCTGCTGTTCTCCTTCGGCCTATTGTTGCTGAGCGCTGTCCCGGCAAGGTCGCAGTCCGTTGGCGGGTGTGTCACCAATTTCGGTGGCGTGATAGATGGCTTTGTCAACCCCGTTCCCCCCTCTCAGATCAATAT
>DATFTE010000233.1:0-3730 GCA_035262225.1 Terriglobales bacterium | reverse complement strand
TAGGTCCCGTTCAGCAGTTGTTCCCGGATGGCTGGCCAGTGCCGCTTCAGGTAATCCTTGATGCCGACGACGGTCATCCCGTCGACGCCCGGACTACCCTGATTGGCCCTCACCTGCCGCAATGCTGCCTTCAGGTTTTCTCGCTCACATACTGCCTCCATCAATCGATTGGTGCTGGCTGGGCTTTCGGGTCCACTCGTCGCCCCGGACGATTCAGTCCCTTCCCTTCCTGCCTCTCGGGCTTCACCCGTCAGCACAGAAGCGAAGTCCAGTTCCAACTGGATGTTCTGCTGCTCGCCGTCCTTGAGACTCATGTCCTACTGGCCTCTCCTCTCGTTCGGGCCTTCGGCCCCCGTTCCCGGCTCGACCTATCCGTTGACTCCCCTTTCGGTTGCGGAGTGCCTCACTAGCCTTGCCGACGTCATGACCTAACTATGCCCTCTGCTGACTTCTGCTCCGCGGTCAGGCTGCCTCTCGACAACCTCAGTCGCCGAAGCGACACGGAACAGATCTCCTGGGGTAAGCTCAACTGCCTTCCGTGCACAGTCGCCGGATCTACGCTTCGCACCTTTGATGGATATGGACTTCGCGGTAAGTAGCCCGCTCGTCCGGCACTGGCGCCTTATATCCGGTTTTTGTCCATCGACTCGCACGTTTGCTATACGCTTCCTTCAGACCCCGCCTCGCGGCGATAGCCCTTGCGTTATCACTAGCCCTTCACCTCCATCAGGTTGGGCGGGGGACTTTCACCCCCAAGCTGCTGCGCATGCCCAGCGCACTACTAACCCGCTACGCGGGAATTCGGTTGTCACGACCGTTCTTCGTAACAGGTGGTCCTCGGGGATTGGCGTGCGCTCGCGAGAGGTCAGCTTCTTCCACCCAGCCGCCATGCGCTCGCTCCCAACCCTCAGGCTGACGGCGTGCGCTCGCGCGAAGCGGACGTCTTCGACCCGGCCTTCTTGTGCTCGCTCTCCAGGAACCGGTTGTGAGCCAGAGGGCCCCCCTTTTCCCAGAGTTCCTCAGTGTCCTCTCGAATTTTCGCGGCACCGCTTCCCCAAGCTGGAGCCCCGTGGTGGAAATGAGGCTTCCAATTCCGCACTTCGGGGAAGGTGTCGTTATCGTTGCTTTCCATGAGCAACACAACCCCGTTTGGTTATCCCATTCCGACCGCCCGCAGGTTTTCTCCCTTGCGCCAGCGGATGATCGAAGACATGACGGTGCGCAACTTCGCACCCAATACGCAAGACAGTTATCTAAGTCAGGTCGGCCTCTTCGCCCGCCATTTCGGTAAGTCCCCGGAGCAACTGGGCCCCGAAGAGATCCGCGCCTACCAGATCTACTTGAGTGAGGAGAGGAAGGTATCGGTGAGCACGCGAATACTCGCGGTCAGCGCGCTGCGGTTCCTCTACGCCGTCACTTTGCAACGTGATTGGACCGCGCAACTCATTCCCACCCCCAAGAAAGATCATCGATTGCCGGTCATCCTCAGCCCCCAGGAGGTCCTCCAGTTGTTGCAAGCGGCTCCTTCCTTTCCTCACCATGTCATCTTCAGCACCATGTACGGCACTGGGATGCGCGTCAGTGAAGCGGTGCATTTGCGCGCCGCCAACATTGACAGCCAGCGGATGATGATCCGCATCGAGCTGAGCAAAGGTCACAAGGACCGCGATGTCCAACTGTCCCCCAAGCTACTGGAACTTCTGCGTTGCTATTGGCGAAAAGTACGGCCAGGGGAATGGATGTTCCCCGGACAGAATCCCCATCAACCTCTAAGCCGAGATGCGGTTGGTAATGCCGTGGCTGAGGCCAGCCGGCGCGCAGCCCTCAAGAAGCACACAAGCCCCCATTCTTTCCGCCACGCCTACGCGGTCCATTTGTTGGAAACCGGGACGGACGTACGCCGCATTCAACTTCTGCTGGGTCACCGCAGTCTATCGACCACGGCCCGCTACCTGCGTCTGGCCACGACCACAGTCTGCGCTACGACCAGTCCCTTGGATTTGCTGCCGCTGCCCGTCGTCGATTCCAAATCCTAGGCCGCTCGCTCTCGCATGCGACCGGCCCTGGAAGTCGCCGATATCGTGCGCGCCCACGGCGATGAGTTCCGCCGGGCGCATGCGACCTCTCTGTCCCCACGACAGAAGCGGGCGCTACGCAATATCGAGCTGTGCCGCACTGCAGCGCTGGGCGGCCATCTGGAACGATGTGACCAGTGCGGCCACGAACGCAATGCCTATAACTCGTGCGCGGACCGCCATTGCCCCAAGTGCCAGTCCCTGGCCAGAGCCAAATGGCTGGAAAAACGCCGGACCGAACTGCTGCCGGTGGAATATTTCCATGTGGTATTTACGCTGCCAGAACCGCTCGCCAAGCTCAGCCTGCAGAATAAACAGGAGATATACAATCTGCTGTTTCGAGCGACCGCTGAGACCTTACTGACGATCGCCGCCGATCCCCAACACCTGGGCGCGCAAATCGGCTTTTTCTGCATCCTGCACTCGTGGGGACAGGCCCTCAATGTCCATCCCCACCTGCACTGTGTCGTGCCCGGTGGCGGAATCTCGCTGGACGGCAGCCGTTGGGTGGCCTGCCGTCCCGCCTTCTTCTTACCTGTCAAGGTTCTGTCGCGGCGCTTCCGCAAAGTCTATCTCCGTCATTTACAGCAAGCCTATGCGCGCGGGAAGCTTCAGTTTCACGGCGACCTCGAGTCCTTGTCCGATCCTCAGAACTTCGCTCGGTGGTTAGCGCCCCTCCATAAAATGAACTGGGTGGTCTACGCCAAGCCGCCGTTCGGTGGTCCGGAAAGAGTTTTGGATTACCTGGGCCGCTACACACATCGAGTGGCCATCTCCAATAACCGGCTCCTCGATTTGCAAGACGGACAAGTCACTTTCAGCTATAAGGACTATAAGCACGCACAGCAGCAGAAAGTGATGACCTTGTCCGCGGACGAGTTCCTGCGGCGGTTCTTGCTGCATGTCCTTCCGGATGGCTTCCAGCGGATCCGCCACTACGGGCTGCTTGGCAATCGCCACCGCGCGGAGAACTTGGCCCGTTGCCGGGAACTGCTGGCTGTACCCGTCCCAATTCCTCAGCCAGAGCCGGACTATCGTGAGCGCTGCCGACAATTGAGCGGCCAGGACCCATTACGATGTCCGCAATGCAAGACCGGCCAAATGGTGCGCATCGCCATCCTTCTTCCCGTGGCCCGCCCGGTTCCATTATGGAATAGCTCATGAAAGCGGCTGGGTTGGTCGTTGATGGGTCTCCCGCTCTCCGTGCCAACACGGTTCCCGACCAGTGTGCCTTGCGCTCCCTTCCTTACCCCAACAATCTTTTTCTTCACCGGCAAAATCCCGGTTCACACCGCTCCTGGAAGCCAAGACAGAGCGGTTCGCCGCCAATTCCTCGCGAGTCATCCACAAAATCCGTTGCCTGGGCCTCCAACTCGCCACTCCTATCCTTTCAAAACACATAGCTCGAGGCCTGCTCCAGCGGCTTAGCACAACGGAATTTTAAGCAGGGTGCCGACTGATCTCCGACGACGCTTGACACTCAGTGCGTCTTGGCACCCTGCTTAAAATCCTCTGCATAACACTGAGACCTCGATAACGCTGCAAGCGTTCAACGCGAGGGGCTTTTCGGCGGATTTTCAGACTCTAGACTGACCAGCGTTCAAGATTATCGGTACGGGCTCCGGGCATCGATCGAGTCCCCCGCGCAGTCGGGG
>DATFTE010000232.1:0-24424 GCA_035262225.1 Terriglobales bacterium | reverse complement strand
GTAACCCAGGACAGCGTTACCGGCCGCCACCAGCGAATTGCCGATGGCGAACTGTCCGAAGTGGGATGCGTACCGCTTCCCGTAGCCCCCGATCCCTCCGCCCCACTCATAGGGAATGCCGCGCGCCTGGTCGATCCCCGCAGCAAACCCGCGCGCGAAATACGCTCCGGCATTCAAATAGGTTTGCCGCACATACACCTCCCGGCGCTCACGCAGCGTCAACGGTGTCAGTGCGGTCTGCTGGGAAACATAAGGACCAATCAGCCACACGATCGGCTGGTCTTTTATCTTGCTCGGCAGAACCTTCACCTTGTCGGGCAGGTCTTTAACCTTGCCGATCGCCGAGGGATGCTGTTCCTCGGCGGCCGGCTTTGGAGCTTCCTCCGGGGAGGGATTTTGCGGGCTCGCGTCCTCAGCGGTTGGCAAGACGTGCGGCTCGACCGCCGACGGCGCTTCCGGCAGTTCCCGCGTCTCCTGGGCCCGGGTGCAGGCCGCGATCAGCAGGATGGCGACGCAATACGAGAGACGTGGAAACGAACGCAAAAAGGAAGACCTCCCCAGCACCATACCACACGCTTTTTGCGCGGCCGACTGGATCCATTTTCTGTCTGATTCTCCCCAACCCAACATGGTTTCCACTCCCGACAACTCACCTGGGCACTCCCCTTAGGGCCAGTCGCCTCGGCCGTCCCTGCGCGCCTGCGCGTTTTGAGATTCGCCTACCGTTCTTCGCGCGGTCCAGGCCCCTTCGAGGTGCCAGGCACCGGGTTCTAACCCCTCTCAAAGGCATGCTTCTTTTCCAACTCCGCCAGCGCCATCTGCATATCGCCTTCAAACTTCTCATGCTGCGCCATCAGTGCCTGGTTGGCGCGCGCATAACGCCTCTCGAGCGTGAACAGTCCTTCCTTTGCCATGGTGTTGGCGACCTCCACCACGTGATCCATCGTCGTCTCCACATATAGCGCCTCGGTCGGATCTCCCAGCCACACGTCGCCGCCCGTCACTTTTGTCTGCCAATACACCTTGCGGGCAATCAGCCCACGCATCTGCTCATCGCTGGCCTTGCCGAACATCCACTTGTTGCGGGTGAAGTCGTAATGCCGGCTCGAAAAATTCACCGGCACCAGCTTCCCCGATTTTAGAAACTCCACTTGCCGCCGGTCCACTTCCTTGCGCAGCGCGTTGATCACCGGCCCCCCGATGTCTTTCGCTTCGAGCGACGCCACCACTTCTTTGAGCGTTGCCGACAGATTCACCGCCACCGGAGCATGCAAGCCCGACCCGTTCTCCAGGCGAATGTCGCCATGCAGCACCCAGAAATCCGCCCCCGAGGCCGAACGATGAAACGGCCACTTCAGTTCAAACGAAAGCGGGAACCCGCTCAAAGTGACGTAGATCTTCTTTTCCCCACTTCCATTTCCAGCAGTCATCGCAATCACTCCCCGCGCCTAAATAAGTGTGCAAGATGCTTTCATCCTCCCACTTCCCCAGCCAAGTCCGCAATTCCCCTCTCCCCTGATAACGAAACAATACCGGGCCGTCCCACCTGTTGACTCTTTTGCCTCCTGCCCAGCTTGGTCCAGGCAGTCTTGACCAGGTACCAGGCAACAGGTGCCAGGTACTGGTGTCTTCGCATGCTTTGTGTCCTTTCGAGCTCAAGTCCGCCCTGACCTGGAAAAAATCTCCGCCCGAGAGGGCACAAGAAAAACCTAAAAAAAAAAGCGGCCCGCAGGCCGCTTCTGAAAAACCTCTTCCCCCTTAGCGGTGTTCCGACTTGGGAGGCTCTGCCCTCGGCGCCTCTTTCTGCGGCGGGCGCGGAGGCTCCGGTCGCTGCTGTTGCCAGCTGCGATATTTCTGCTCCTCCTGCTGCTGTTGTTGCTGGCTCATCTCGCGCTGCGGAGGCGTTGGCCGCGCCAGCGGATGCGACCAGTTCTGCTGCTGCCCGCGCTCGTTCCCGCTCGGCTCCGCCGGACGCGCCATATTGTTATGGTTGTTCTCCGGCCGCTTGGCCGGCTGCTGTTCCCGATTCCCCTCCGGCGGACGGGGCACGGTCCGCGCCGGCTGTGGCGGATCCACTGGTCGCGCAGGCTCCACCGGTCGCGCAGGCTCCACCGGTCGCGCAGGCTGGCTCGGCCGCGCCGGGCCCGCGGGACGGTTCATCGCTCCCGCCGGAGCGGTAGTCGGCTGACGCTGTTCGAACGAAGGCCGTACCGGCGCCGGTGCCCGCTGCGCCACCACCTGCCGCTGCTCGACCGCCGCTGGAGGCCGCACCCGCGCCATCGCTCCTGCGCCCAGCACGCTCGTCCGCACCGGTTGCGCCGGAGTTTCATGGAGTACCTGCGCCTCCGCCATTTGCCGCTCGTTCACCTGCACTGTCGCCCGCGCCACTGGCCGCGCGTTTACAAACGAATCGTGCGACACCACCGTCACCGCGTTTCCAACATGCTGGTTCACATAGGTGACGTGCGTGACATTCACATTGTTGTACACATTCGTGACCTTGGTGATATTCACCGTCGTATTGGTGATGTTCACCTGGTTCACATACGTCGGGCTCACGCGGTAGGTCGGCACGAACACTTCCCCCGGAGCCAGCGGGAACCATCCCACCGCCGGACCGCCGCCCACCGCGATGCTCAGTCCGCCTACCCATGCGACCAGCGCCGGCGCATACACCGGGCGCACAACCACCGGCCCCGGCACCCAGCACCATCCAGCACCGACATACGCCCATCGTCCATAGTGGAAAGGAGCAAAGCCCCATGGCTCGTCTTCCACCCAGGTCCATCCCCACGGCGCGATAAACGCCCAGTGTCCGTAACGATAGGGCGCCCATCCCGCCGGCACCCCGGACGGCACCCACACGTTGCCGTAGCCCGCCACGTAGTTCCAGCGCCCATAGTCGTCGAGATCTTCGTAGCCCGTCATCTCCGGCGAAATGTAGTTCGGAGTCACTGCCGCGTCCTCGCGGCGATCGCGGTCGAATGCCCAGCGATCGAATCCATCATCGGGCGGAATCTGTGCGATGTCGTGATCCAGCTGATCCGTTCCCGTGAAGCGCGACTGTTGTCCGCCGATCACCGTATAGCTCCCGCCGCCTCCGCTGGCTTCACCCTGCCCTTTCCATACCGTGATCAGGGTGGTGTCTCCAGCTTCGTTTACATCTACGCGGTATTCGCCCGGACGTCGCACGGTGAACGCCAGATTGGGCGTGTCCACTTCAAAATCGTCATCGTCATCCAGATGCCGGACCCGCAGCATCAGCGATCCCTGCGCCAGCCGCAGCTGCGTCGCGCGATCGTCCAGATTCAGGAAGGTCATGCTGGTTTCCGAACTCATGCGGATCACCGTCGATCCAATATGCAGCTCGGCGCGCGAATCCTGGTCCGCCCACAAATTGTCGCCCGTGGTCAGGGGACGGTTGGGCACCGCCTGCAACCAGTCGCCTTCTCCGCCCGGCTGGAACGACACCGATCCCTCCGGATAGTTTATGCGCGCAATGCGCCCCGGAGGATCCTGCTCCTGCGCTCCCGCCCCCGGCGGCACCCCCAGCACTGCTGTCATCACGGCCGCCACCAATGCCGTGATCCAGATCCTCGATGTGTTCATGGTTTTTCTCCCGACACTCTTTGCAAACCCGCGACCTCAAGAAAAAGTTCCGCCCACAAAATTGTCTATCCCAGGCAACCAATTCAGCGGCCTCTGATTAGCATCCCGACGCTCGCAGGGCTGGACGCCTCGTCCGCCACCAGGAATGCAAACCCGGAAGGACCGCCGTCCCCGCCCGCCGCCGCGCAGCCAAGCACTCTGCGCACGATCTGCGTTGCCTGGCTTCCGGAGCCCCACCTTCACGAACTGGCAAGAATATGGAACTCGTAGCAGGGCACACGTCAGCGGTGCGGCGAGGCATGAAATGCTTGATGCCCGTTGAGGGGCCAACTTCTCTCGAGCCCCTCTCCACGCCCTCTGCGTTTTAAACTCTCCGTACCGCATCTGGCGAAGACGGGAACTTCACAACCCGCAGGAAAAAGAACCCTGTGAACTTAAGATGGGGGAGGGTACGAGTTGACTCCTGCTGCCGGGTCAGGGGAACCATCCGCGCGCTGCGGCGCCTGTGCCACCCAGCCGCACAGAAAGAAAGGGCGGCGAACTGCACCATTCTGTCGCACCTGGTTGACTACCGACCCGCTGCCACCGCCTTCACCATGCCGCCGCCAATTTTCTCCAGCAAATGCTGCATGTCGCTCCCCGTATCCAGATTCTCGTCCACATACGGATGCCGTCCCCCATCGGTGTGCAGCACCAGCACGCGCAATCCCGCGTGCGCCTTCTTTACCATGTACGGGAGATGATGCCGGTCATCGCGCGTCAGCGTCCCGCCCAGGATCACCAGATCATACGGTCCCTGCTTCAGCGCCTCGATCACGTCCTTGCGCCCCAGCGCCGTCTCGACCTGATGCCCGGCCTTTTCCATCGCCGCCGCCTGCGCCGTCATCACTTCCGCTTCACCCTCTCCATAAAGAATGCGTAATTTCCCCGAGGATTTCGCCATGACCGAACAGTCCTTTCCCACCGTTCTCGTCTGACGCTATCAACCCCCGCACCCCCGGAAAACATCACCAAAGACCACCGCCGATCGGCATCTCAACTACCTCAGGGTGGCACAACCCAATCGCGCGCCCTTGGCGGTCGTTAGGGCAACAAACCCGCTATCATCCGTCTATGAAGATCGGTCTCTTCGCCATCAACTACGGCACCTGCGGCGATCCTACTTCCGCGATTGCGGTCGCGCAGGCCGCCGAAGCCGCGGGCTTCGAATCCCTCTGGACGGGAGAGCACATCGTTCTCCCCGATCCCATGCTGCCCTCCTTCCCGCTTCCGCCCCACACCGCGTTTCTCGACACTACCGTAGCCCTCACCTGGATTGCCGCCCATACCCAACGCATCCGTATTGCCAGCGGCATCGTCGTCCTGCCCCAGCGCAACCCGCCGCTCATCGCCAAAGAACTCGCCAGCATCGACGTCGTCTCCCGCGGACGCCTCATCATAGGCGTCGGCGCTGGATGGCTCGAACCCGAGTTCCAGGCCCTGGGTATCCCCCTCGAGAAACGCGGCCAGTTCCTCGATGACGCTCTCCGCGCCATGCGCGCCCTCTGGACCATGGACCACCCCGCGCACCACGGCCCCGCCGCGTCATTCCGCGGCATCGCCGCTTACCCCCGGCCCTTCCAGCGCCCCACGCCGCCCATCGTCATCGGCGGCGAAAGTCCCGCTGCCCTGCGCCGCGCCGTCACCATGGGCCACGGATGGTACGGCTTCGGCCTCACCGTGGACCAGACCCGCACCCGCATCGCCGCCCTGAAACGAGCCGGCGATCAGCATTCCCGCCCCGTCGACCTGGGAGAACTCGAGATCTCCGTCACTCCCGTCGGCCCCTTCGACCGCCACGCCGTCGACACTTATGCCGCCGCCGGCGTCCATCGCCTCATCGTTCTCCCCCAACCCGATGCGCCTCACGCTCGCCGCCACGACCCCGTTCCTCTGGATCACATCTTGCGCAACATCGAAACTATTAGCCGCATCGTCGCCTGAAGGCGCTCCGCGTCTCCCCTAACTGGATGAAGAGCGCATGGACAGGGAGGTCCCGCCCAAACCCGTTGTCATTACGAGAAGCAACGCGATGAGGAGTCTGCTCTTACTGGGTACCGGGCACCAGGTATTCCTTCAACCGACTTACTAACTCGGCGTCAGTCACCTCGTAGCGGTCCTCCGCCGGATACAGCGCTCCACCAAAGGTGACGCCGCGATTCGCGTAGGTCGAAGCATCCGCGGTTGTCTTCCAGGCCGTCAAATGCACTTGCCGGCACCCCGTCCGCGCCACCACCTCTTGCAGCTGATAAGGACGAATTCCCCCGCCCGGCAATATCTCTATCCGCTCCCCCGCCCGCTCCCGCAGCCGTCGAATCAGCTCCGCTCCCTCCGCTACGCTTTCCTTTTGTCCGCTGGTCAGCACCCGCGTCATGTCCATTTCCACCAGCTCGTCGAGCGCCCGGAAGGCATCCGGAGTCACATCGAACGCCCGATGAAACACCGCCTGCCGCTCCCTCACCAGCCTGCGCAAGCGCTTACATCGATCCACATCAATGTTCCCATCCGCCCGCAGAATCCCGAACACCACCCCGTCGGCGCCCTCCGCCACCGCCGCTTCCGTATCCTGCTCCATGGTCGCCATCTCCGCTTCCGTGTAACAGAACCCTCCCCCTCGCGGACGCACCATCACCATCACCGGAATCTTCAGCCGCCGCTTCGCCTCGCGAATAGTCCCCAGCGACGGTGTCAGCCCGCCCAGAAACAGCGCCGAACACAGCTCCACCCGGTCCGCCCCGCCCTTCTCGGCTTCGATCGCATCGTCAATCGACCCGCAACAAATCTCCAGCAGGATCTTTCCCACGTTCTCCTCCGCCCCGCCAGCATACACGCACACAACACTCGGGGAAGCCGTCAAAAGGAAACCCGCTCAGGTTCAACGCTTCCCGCCTCCGGCGTCTTAAGGCTGTAAACGGAACGGCTCCTCTGCGCCCTCCGTGCCAGCGGAGAAGGAAACTCGTATCCGGGCGCTGCTTCAGCGGTGGGGCCCTTCGTTTCTCTCAGGACCCCTTCAGGGCAAAATACTCCGGAACTCGGCCATCGGGATTTCCCGCGAAACCAGGTAGTACGTACCCGGCACCGACCTTACAATCCCTCCATGGATCAGGCCCGCATCCGGCATCTCCTGAAACCCTTCATGGCCGCCCCGCTCGCCGACCTGGAACTGTCTCAAATATCGATCTACATCGATCTATTGCTTCACTGGAACGCCCGCATCAACCTCACCGCGGTGCGCCCTGAGGACAGTATCGTGACGCGACATTTTGGCGAGTCCCTCTTCGCCGCCCAGCACCTGTTCCCCGCCGGCGGCGACTCACGAACGGCTGTCGCCTATGTCGACCTCGGCTCCGGCGCCGGCTTCCCTGGACTTCCCATCAAGATCGCCCACCCCCGACTGCGGCTTACCCTGATCGAGTCCAATCACAAGAAGGCTGCCTTCTTGCGCGAAGTCATCCGTGCCCTGGGCATCATCGATGCCACGGTCTTCGCCGCACGCGGCGAAGGCTACCCGGCAGCGGCCAATGGCCTGGTCACCCTCCGCGCTGTCGAGCGCTTCGACCAAGCCCTTTCCCTTGCCACACGCCTGGTCGCCCCGCGAGGACGCCTGGCGCTTCTGATCGGTTCCGCCCAACTCGACCGCGTCCACCGCCTGACACCCGGATTCGACTGGCTGAACCCGATTCCTGTACCCCTATCAGACAGCCGCATCCTGATGGTCGGCGGCAAATCCGGAGAACCATAGTCGACAAGAGTGGAGTGCAGCGCAATAAAACTGCGCCCAATGTCGCTTTGGGTGGGAATTTATTGCCGCTGATAAACAGCAAGTGGGAAACGCGCGAATAGTTTTCCACAGATGTTCCACGTGGAACATTATCTCGGATGCGAAATCGCTCCAACGTTCCCGGCGGAACAGGATGCCAGCTGACAGCGTGTTCCACGTGGAACAGTTGAGCCAAACGACACAATGTTCCACGTGGAACATTGTGGAAAGTCGTCATGCGAATCACCGCGTACCATTGCCGTTGCTTTCTGGTATCCCTGGTGGTCGACTGCACTGAATTCTGTCATTGCAATCACAGATTGAGTCGGACTATTCTGCGCTCACTCTCGGTTCTCCAAAACTGAAATGGGACGCGTGATCGCGGTAGCCAACCAGAAGGGCGGCGTGGGCAAGACCACGACCGCCATCAATCTGGCCTCGTCCTTTGCCGCGGCAGAGGTCAATACTCTGCTGGTCGATTGCGATCCTCAATCGAATGCCTCGAGCGGCCTGGGCCTGGTCAAAGATCCGGAACGCATCAGCACCTACCACCTCCTGATGGGTGCAGCCACAGCCGAAGAAGCGCTCAAGCCGACAGAGCTCGAGCAGCTGTGGATTCTGCCCGCGCACAAGAACATGATCGGCGCGAACCTTGAGCTGGTCGACGCCGAACGCCGCGAGTTCCGCCTGCGCGATGCGCTCGCGCCCCTGCGCGAGCGTTTTCGCTTCATCGTGCTCGACTGTCCACCTGCGCTCGACCTGCTGACCCTGAATGCACTGGTCGCGGCCGACGCGGTCCTGATTCCGATGCAGGCGGAGTACTTTGCTCTGGAAGGAATCTCGGAACTGCTGGACACGATCGAGCGCATTCGCGCGGCTTTAAATCCGGAACTTGTCGTCGACGCCGTTGTGCTGACCATGTACGACGACCGCACCAACCTGGCGCAGCAGGTGACAGCAGAGCTCAAGCGCTTCTTCGGCGACAAGCTGTGCCGGACGACCATCCCGCGCAACGTGCGCCTGGCGGAGGCGCCGAGCCACGGCAAGGCGGCGCTGATGTATGACGTGCGCTCGCGGGGAGCGGAGAGCTACATCCAGCTGGCAAAAGAGATCATCGAGCGCACGATGCCGGAGCTGGCGGTAAAGGCGGAGGCGCCGCTGGAGGAAGCTGCGCCGCCGGCCGAGGCGGAGGAGAAGCAGGTGGTGAACGCGCCCCGCTGGCGACGCTGGAAGGAACGGAATAAATTGATCACCATCAATATATCGGATCGATGATGGTCAATGTGTGGAATCTGTAGCTCCCCCGGAGGGGCTCGGGACAGGCCTCGGGCGTCCCACCCCGACATCAGAAAGGACGCGACCTGGCGGGGGCACTCCGAGTGATGGTGATTCTGACCGCGAGAAAACAAACTTATGACAACGACTGCTGAGAAGAGTGCGGAAGAAATGGCAACAGTGGAGAAGGCGGCGCCGGGACCGGAGAAGCGGCGGGCGCTGGGCCGTGGGCTGGAGTCTTTGTTGCCCGGACCCCGTCCGGTGCCGGGGGCGGCGCCGGGGATCCACAGTGTGGCTGCGGCTGCGCCGGGAGTGATCGGCGAATTGCAGGCGCAGGCGTCGCCTCCGGCGGGCGACCTGGTGCTGCAGGTTTCCGTGGAGGCGATTGATCCCAATCCCTACCAGACCCGAAACCACGAAACATACGACACCGAGGATGGGGGAAACACGCTCGCCGAACTAGCGGAATCGATCCGCGCCAGCGGAGTGATTCAGCCGGTGACGGTGCGGCCGGCAAAAGAAGGACGCTACGTGCTCATCACCGGCGAGCGGCGCTGGCGGGCGTCGAAGCTGGCGGGCAGAGACAAGGTGCCGGCCCTGGTGCGCCAGGTATCGGATCAGCAGGCGGCGGAGATGACGGTGGTCGAGAATCTGCAGCGCCAGGACCTGAACTGCATGGACCAGGCGCGGGCCTTCGTCATGCTGAGTCAGACCTTCCATTTGACCCAGGAACAGATTGGCAATCGCGTGGGGGTGGCGCGAGAGACGATTTCCAATTACATGCGGCTGGTGCGATTGCCGAACAACGTGCAACGCTATCTGCAAGACGGGGAGCTGGAGTTCAGCCACGCGCGGCTGCTGCTCATTCTCGAGGACGATTCTCTGGTACCGCGGGTGGCGGACAAGGTCGTCAAGGAAAAGCTGTCGGTCGAGCAGCTGGAGGAGGTGGTCTTTCAGCTCAACGTACCGTTCAAGAAGCAGCAGGAAGAACAGGGGACCGGACGGGCACGATGGGTGGATCCGAATGTGCGGGCCGCGCAACGGCAGCTCGAGCAGGTGCTGGGCATGCGGGTGCGGATCCGCGACCGCAAGGGGAAGGGGAGAATCACGATCGATTATGCGAGCCTGGAGGATTTTGATCGAGTGGTGAAGATGCTTCGCGGGAAATAGTCTCTGGTGCCGGGTTTCGAAGAACGGGGGACGGCTTCGCCGTCCCTCTTTTTTTTGCAAGAAGCACTAACCACGGAGTGCCCAAACGAACGCGACGGGAACCTCGTTGGGGACGAATCAGAACGGTAACAGGTGGAGCGAGGTCGCAGCAGTTGTTCCGGGTTACTGGTACCGGGTGGGAGAAGTGCGGGCTTCGCCGTCCTTCTTTTTTGGGAAAAGCAACTATGCATGAGAATCGGAGGCAAATCAGAGCGGGTTCTCGTAATGACAATCGGAGTCGTGGAATCTAGCACTCGCCGTCTCTCATTGGCTGTCGCCGGCTCCGGGGGGACTGTGGTTCTTTTCCCGTGTCCCACCGCTCATCCGCGTGGGCTCATGAAGGTTGTCGCCGCCCCATGGGGAGATTCGTATGAATGCCGTGCGCCCTGAAGGCCGTCGTTGCTCGACCGGGGTCGGATTTCATGGCTGTGGGCGCAGTGTCGGAGGTGGGATCGAGCTACGCCCACTGGGCGGACGGACGTCGCCTTTGTCCGGGCGTATACTTGCCGCGGCAAGCGGTTCGAGCTCGGTCGGCTACTTTTCTTATTTCACAATCGGGAAAGGAGCGAGCGATGAAACCGTCGAGGTTTTTGCTGCTTTCGGTGGTTCTGGCGGCTTCTGTAGGATGGGCGCAGTACGGTGCGCCACGCTACACCGTGGTGCGGGCGGCCTACGGATCGGGTAGTTCGTTTCGCGAGGTGACCAGCCAGGTAATGGCGCTTATCCGAAATAATCAGCTCAGTTTTCAGGTGACCAATGCGGGGTTGGGCGGCGATCCCGCGCCCGGCAGGGTAAAGCAGCTGCAATTGCAGGTGAGGAGCGAGCGCGGCGATGTGCAGACGATGACGTTCAACGAAAACGACTTCGTAAGCCTGGCGATCGCCAACAATGGTGGGAACGGATGGGGTGGTGGGGGGTACCCCGGAGCTTCGGACTTGCGGATTTTGCGCGCGGAATACGGGGTGGGAGAGCGTCTGGTGGATGTGACGAACCGGTTGAACTCGCAGATCCGAAATGGACAGCTGTCACTGCTGGTGAACAACGACACTATGGGACGGGACCCGGCGGAGGATCACCGCAAGCAGCTGACCGTGTGGTACCTGTACAACGGGCGGACGGCGCAGATCACGGTGCCGGAGAAGAGCGTGATTACGTTGCCCACCGGGAATCCTTCTTATCTGGGGAATCTGCGCATCATGCGGGCGCAGTACGGGGCGGATTACCGTTTTCGCGATGTGACGGACCTGCTGAATTCGCGGATCGCGGGCGACCAGCTGAACCTGAGGATCACAAATGATTCGATGGGCGGGGACCCCGCGCCGGACCGGCGGAAGATTCTAACCGTGTCCTATGTGTTCAACGGCCAGCCGGGAAAGCTGGTGGTGAACGAAAAGGATACGCTGACGCTGCCGGGAGCGGGCGGAGGCTGGAACGGGAGTTGGCCAGGTGGCGGGGGACAGCTGCAGATCATGCGCGCGCGCTTTGGGGCCGGGGACCGGAATGCGGATGTGACTGGGCTGGTTTCGTCGGCGGTGCAGAACGACACGGTGAACATGCAGGTGACGCGGCAGACGATGGGGAGCGATCCGGCGCCGGGGCAGACGAAGCGCTTGAAGGTGATTTATTTGTGGCAGGGGTTGCGCTACGAAACCAATGTGCCGGAGGGCGGGGCGTTGACGCTGCCCTGAGCAGTACATACCGCGTGAAGCCGGGGATGGCTTGGGCCGCCCCTATTTTTTTGCTGTTCGGTCCTAAAGCGCCTCGACGGCGCGGAATCGATCCGCGGGGGCCGAAGCGCTGCGCCACTCACAACCGGAGTCAACCTTCGCCCGACCTGCGCTGAGTTGGGCGTCCGCCCCAGCGTGATTGCCGGTGAAGGCGTCCGTCCCCGCGGGAGTTCGGACCGGGCGGCTCGGGTGACTGCGCCCCCGCTTACTGCTTCTTCTTGCCTCCCAGCAAGCCGCCAAGGGCATTGACTGGGTTGGCGTTCTTGGCGCCTTTGGCTCCGCCCATGACCTGGCCCAGCGCGCCTTGAGCTACCCCCCCGACCACACCTTTCATGTCAGGGCTGAACGTCGGGTTGGAGGTGGTGCCGCCGATGGTGAAGGGAATGCCTCCTTTACCGCTTCCCATCGCGGCCGCCTGAGCCAGGCCGCCGACCATGCCACCGTGAAGGTTGGCGAGCATGCTGAAGGCGAGGGCTCCCGCGGGGCTCACGGTGCCGCCGCCGGTGATCACGCCGATGGCGGGAACGTTCAGATTAATGTTATTGGCGTTGGTGCCCTCAGGGGCGACACGCGCGTCGAGGCTGAAGTTCTGAATCGAGGTATCGGGATTGGAGACGGCCTTTCCCGCGAAGGCGGAGAGGGCGCCGAGTTTCTTGCCAAGATCAAATCCGCTGAGCTTGGAGTTGGCTAGGCGCACCGGGCCGATGATCACGAGTTTGTCGATGGGGCCGGCGATGGAGAGTTCAGTGGTGAGGCTTCCGCCGCTGAGTCTTGATCCCGAGGGCAGAACGATGCCCATGGCGGGCAGCATGGCTTCCAGTTCATCGACCGGCATACCCGGCGCGTTGAGTTTCATGTTGACGGAAAGCGGATCGTTCCGGGAATCGAAGGTCCCGGTGAGATGAGCCTGGGCTTTACCGATGGAGATGTCGCCTTGGGTGATGATGCCGGTCTGCTTATCGAGGTTCACGTCAACCACGTGCTTGATGGTGACGGGCAAGGGTCCGGGAGTTCCATGGGGAGAAAACTTCAGGCTGGTGCCTCGGAACAGGCCGACGGCCTTGGCCATGCTGCCGTCCGAGTTCAGCGTGCCGTCGAAGTTGGCGATGCCGCCGACGCCGCTCGAAGGATCAACGACACCCATCGAAGCGATGTTCATGTTGTTGACTTTGACGGCGGCATCGAACGGCGTTTTGGAGGCATCGGTGGCGTTGATGGGGCCGGCCTTGCCGGCGATATTGACGTCACCGCTGGTAGGCAGCGCGGCAGTCAGCTTAAAGGGAAACTGCGAGGTGAAAGAAAAGTTGGTGACCTCGATGTTTACCTTGTCGTAGACCACGGGTTTGGCGGTGGAATTGGCTTTGCCGACCAGCAGTTTTCCGTCGTTGATATTGAGGCGGGCCACGGAGAGGTTCTGCGCGGAAGTTCCGCCCTGCTTGGGAGCCGAGGACTGCTTGGCGGAGGCTCCGCCGATGCTGGAGTAGTTCCAGGTCCCGTCGGGCTTTTTGAGCAGCGTGATCTGCGGATGATCGAGAGTGATGCCGGTGACGTTGAGCTGCTTGGAGAAGATCAGGGGCATGAGTTCGACGCCGACTTTAAGTGACTTGGCGGTAACGAACGGCTGCTTGCCGAAGTTGGGATCGTCGGCGATGGCGATGTTGTCGGCACGCACCGTTCCGGAGAGCAGCGAGAGGCTCAGGTTGCCGACGGTGACCTGACGGCCCAGGGCGTCGGAGAGTTCGGATTCGATCTTGGGACGAAAGCTGTTCACATTGATGATGAAGGGGAGGACGATCAGCACGACCAGAAGGATCGCGATGACGATACCGACGATTTTCAGAATTTTCATGGCAAGGACCTCTTTTCGGGACTGGATGCTAGCGAGGCCGGGAGCGGCTGGGAGTTGAAAAGTCCGGCCGCACGAAAAACGCGACCCCAAGTGTACCTAAAAAGAACTTTCCTGGCATCCCGCGCAAGCGCGTGGCGCGTGGTTTGATTGACCCAGGGGCTTGCGGGAGCACCTCCGCTGCCCGCGGTATTCCTATTGTGCTCCTTTGTGGTGGCGAGGGCCAGCGGTGTGGAGCTGCGCTTGACGTGGGCGGCCGAGGCGGCTGCCGCTGCATGGTTACGATACTCCGGCGGGACTTGGCCTTCGGGTACGTGAAGGACCGTAGGGCGGGTTGGTAGACTGGGGCGCGATGGCGACTCCGTCACAAGCGAAAGAGACCGACGCGGTGCAGGCGCTGGTGCAGCTGCTGAAGAACCGGTCGTACGAAGAGATCCGGCAGCGGATGTATGACAATCCGCCGGGCAGCGCGTGGTGGTCGGCGTGCAAGACCGAGCTGGACACACGCAACGGAGAGCAGATGGCGGCGGCGCTGGTGTCGACCTCGCGAGTGCTGGAGAAGATGCGGGCGTCGACCGAGCATTTCGAACGGCTGGCGGATACCCTGCATGAGACCACCGGCCAGATTACGCGGCTGCTCGAGGAGACCAAAGAAGCCAGCCGACGCCTGGAAATTGCCGTGTACGTGATCGCCGGGGTGGCGGTAGCGCTGTTGTTCAACGTCGCGTTCATGGCAATGAAAAAGTAGGACCGGAAACCTGGTACCTAAAAAATCTAAGCCCCTCCACAGCACCCAAGTATTCCGCGTCGCGTTGCTCCCTGGAGCCCCAATCGGTTTCGGTTCGTGAGAATCCCACGCTCTGGCGCGTTTCCTGATTGGGGGAAGGGTCGTCGTCCGCTCGACGAGACTCTGGTTGTCTCTCCCCGTTTCCCGCCGCTTACGTGGTGGGCCAATGAATGCTGTCGCGGTGCGACCGGGAATTGAGGATGACGTTATGGTTGTACGAGGAATCCCGTCTGACGTCGCAACAGGGCGCGACGCCAGGATGGGCACCCGGCTTACTTTCATTTTGCTCGGGGGATTTTGAGGGGCCGGTGTGGTCGTTTCTCTTTCGCACCCCCGGGGCTGGCTCTTTCCTTCGTAAGCACCCACGCATTACGCCACGAGCCGCATTCTTGTGCCGTTTCATGGCTGGTTGGTTGTGGACACCCGCCGCTGCTTGGCGGCGTTTCAGGGTTGGGAGGTTTCTAGTAGGACTACGTCGGAGTCGGTGTGGCCGAGGACAACGGCGAGACGCTTGCCGTCGGGGGAGTAGCGCATGTCCCAGATCACGTCGCCCGGGAAGCTGGTGAGTTGGCGGGCGGCGGCTTGGTCGAGGGGTTGGAGCCAGAGGCCGTCGCCCCGGGCCTGGTGTTTGACGAAGATGAGGGCTTTTCCGTCGCGGGTGAAGCGAACGTGGTTGAACCCGGCGGTGACGTCTTCGGGAAAGGAGTGGAGGGTTTGTCCGGAGTCAAGGTCCAAGACAACGAGGTTCAGCAGATAGTCGGGGGCCGGCTTGATCAGGGCGACAAAGGCGAGGAGTTTTCCGTCGGGAGAGAAGTCGAAGCCGCCGCCCCAGTCGGGAAGTTTGGAGGCGCTTTGGGGAGCGCCACCGTCGAGGGAGACGCGCTGGATCAGACCGGTGTCCCCAAAATCATCGTAGTAGGCCGATTTGCTGTCGGGGGAACATTGGGCACTGAGATCGTGCTTGTCGGAGGTGAGGCGCTTTAGGTTGGCACCGCTCGGGTCCATGCGAAAAATGCCAGTCACCAGAGTTCCGCCGACCAGCACCACGGTTCTGCCGTCGGGGCAGATGCGGGCATTGGCGAACTGATTGGTTCCGGCGCCGATGAGCGTGGTCTTCTGACTGGTCGCGGGATCGAGGGTGACGATCGAGTAGTCGAGATCAGTGAGGACCTTATTGTCGGGGGTCCAGTCGACGCTCCAGGCCATTTGCCGCGCTGTCAGTTGGGTGGGCGCAGCACTGGCATCGGCAGGAAGGATAGAGACACGCCGGTTTTCATCGTTGAGGACGGTGACCAGAGTCTTTCCGTCGGCCGAGAGGCTGATGCTCTGGTAGCTGTTGGTGTCGTTGGTGACGGTGCGGAATTCGCCCTTGGGATAGGAGACGAAACCGATCTGAACCCGGTCGTTGTTGACGTTGAGGCTGTAGAGGGTGAGGACGCCGCTGCCGTCGGGGAGCCAGACAGGGCGACGAAAGATTTTGTCATTCGCAACGATCAGCGGACGAATGGTGGCGGAGGAGAGGTCGATGAGAAACAGACCTAGCTTGCCGTGCTGGGTCTGATCGGTGACGAGCGTCTTGCCGTCGGGCGACCAGGCGACGGAAGCGAAGTTGGTGGACAGCGGGCCGCTGAGCAAGGTTTTTTCTTCACCGGAGCCGAGGTCGGTGATGAGCACGCGGTATTGGCCGAAATCGGGGCTATTGTCGCGCAGGTAGGCGACGCGCTTGCCGTCAGGAGAGAAGGTAGTGTCACTATCGATGTCACGGATGATGGGACTGGGGCTGCCTCCCAGAACCGGGGCGCGGTAGAGGGTCATATAATTCGAGCTTTCGGATTCGGAGCGCCGGAAGTAGATGAAGTTTCCATCGGGAGAGAAGTGCAAACTGGTGTAGTGAATGCCCTTGGCGGCCGACTGAATCTGGGTGTTGCTGTCGCTGGGGATGTTGCGAATCCACAGGCTCTCGAGGCCGTTCTCGTCTTTTTGCACATTCAGGACGTATTTGCCGTCGGGGGAGATGGCGGCGAGAGTTGCGCGTCCGGTGGAGGTCAGTTTCTTAATTGAGAAATTCTGAAATGGCGTGGGGCGGGCGCGATTCAGGAAGGAGTACACGCCGAAGCCGGCGGAGATGATCAGGAGAATGGCAAGGAGGCTGCCCAGGCCGAAACCGAGTTTGTGTCTGCGGGCGACTTCGACCGCGACCGAACTGCTTGAGGCTTCGAGTCTCGGGCTCACAACGGAGGAGCTGACCGGGGTTGGCAGCGGGATGGTTCCGGAAACCGCTTTGCGTCCGGATTCGGTGTCGCGCTTAAGGCGTTGCAGGTCGGCCCGCATGTCGGAGGCGTGCTGGTAGCGCAGGTCGCGGTCTTTCTCCAGAGCCTTGTTCAGAACCTCCTCGAGCCGGGCGGGAAGCTCGGGGTTGAGCCGGATCGGTGGCGCGGGGACACGGTTGAGTATGGCCTCGAAGATGACACCGGAGGTGTCTCCGCGGAAGGGGAGCGTGCCGGTTGCCATTTCGTAGAGCACGACGCCGAAGGAAAACAGATCGGTGCGCGCGTCGAGATCCTTGCCGCGCACCTGTTCGGGAGACATGTAGGCGACAGTGCCGACGGCGGTGCCGGGACTGGTGAGGAATTCAGGTGACTCGGCGACGGTGGGCAGCGCGGTGGCACTTTCCGAACCGGCAGCCCGCATGGTTACTTTGGCCAGACCGAAGTCGAGGATTTTGGCGTGGCCGCGCGTCGAGACGAATATGTTGGCCGGCTTGATGTCGCGATGGACGATGCCTTTGGTGTGGGCGGCGTCGAGGGCGTCGGCGATCTCGATGGAGAGCGACAGCTGAGTTTCCAGATCGAGCGCCCGGCCTGCGATTTTGTGCTTGAGGGTGAGGCCTTCGAGGTACTCCATGGCGATGAAGGGGCGCCCTTCGAACTCGCCAATGTCGTGGATGGTGCAGATGTTGGGGTGATTCAGGGCTGAAGCGGCCTGGGCTTCGCGTTCGAAGCGATTGAGGGCCTGGGGATCTTTGGCCACCTCATCGGGCAGAAACTTGAGGGCGACGAAGCGGTGGAGGCGCGTGTCTTCGGCCTTGTAGACGATACCCATGCCTCCGCCGCCGAGTTTTTCGACGATACGGTAGTGCGAGATAGTCTGGCCGATCATCGGTCGGGACATGGTAGGCGGGGACCGGTGGGGGAGTCAATTACATGTTCAGGTCAAGGCGGGGACGGAGATTTCGACCGTTTGCCGGCACTCGCGGATTTCCTGGATCTGGGAGGTGATGATGGGCATGCGGTAGGAGGGGTGGTGAAATTCGAGGTGCATGCCGCGTCCCACAAAGCGGAGTTTGAGCATGGACCCTCCCCAGGTCGATCCGCTAATGGAGACGAGGACGGGCTCGGGGCAAAAATGAGGATGTCCGGAGAGATAGGCGTAATTGTTGCCTAACATGACCGCGGTGTAAGAGTGATGTTGGGTATCGATTTCGAGGATGGTCCAGGGAGCGAGGCGTTCGAGGAAGACGCCGCCTTCGATTTCCGATTGGACGATGTTGTGGTTTACCGAATCACTGAGATTGGGGTGGGGTGCGAACGAGAATGAAGTCGAGGCCACGGGTCCGTTCCTTGCGCAAGCGGTTAGACGCCCAAACAGCCAGGTGGGTAGTTAGGTTGACACAGAGCCGGGAGGTTGTCTAGGGGGAGATACAGTAGGGTACATGGAGGAAGCCTGAAATCCTACCCTCCGGCGCCAAAGATTCCGGAAGGCGGCATTGAATCGCGGCGCTGAAGCCCTGCCCACTCCCAAAAACGGAAGCCAATCGGCACAAGGGAGTGCGCCGTTCCTTCGGAGTTTCAATTGACTGAGGTCTCCCCCCCCGGTCGACTGTCCTTCGGGGACTAGCCGCGGAGGTCTTCGAGCCATTGCTCGCCCTCCGGCCAGGCACCGTGTCCTGAGTCGGAGTTGATGTGGCCGGCGCGTCCGAGGTGGATGAACTGACTGCCCCAGGCGGTGGCGAAGGCTTCGGCGCGGTGTAGGGTCACATAGGGATCGTCGACACTGGAGACGACGACGGAGCGAAAAGGCAAGCGCTGCATGGGCATAGGTTGAAAGCCCGTGCTGCCCGTGGGAAACGTGGGAGCCTCGACATCGGTGGGGGCGACGAGGAAGGCGGCGTGGATGCGTCGGTTGCTGGAATAGCTCCTGGCCCAGTGGGCGACGGTGGCGCAGGCAAGGCTGTGGGCGACGAGCACGAACGGGCCACCGGCGGCAGAAAGGGCGGCGTCGAGAGCGGCGATCCAGTCGGCGCAGCGGGGGGTGGTCCAGTCTCGTTGTTGCACTCGCCTGTAGTCGGGATGCTGGGATTCCCAGATGGTCTGCCAGTGGCCGGGGCCAGAGTTGAAAAGTCCGGGGAGAATGAGGACTGGCGGACGCATGAGGGGATTTTAGCGTGGGCGGATCCAGTACTGGTACCCGGTACCCGGTGAAAGCGTGGAGTGCAAAATGGCGCGAGGTTAGGATCGGCGCCCGAACTTTTGGTGGGGGAAGAGGTTGCGGTCCGCTGCAGCCGACTCGTTCGGTTTCCCTGTCCCCGCCGCTTCGGACCTGGCTTATGCATGCCAGCCGCTGCGCAACCGGGCAGGTGAGGACACCGTCTCCTGCGTGGTTCGTTATTCTTCTTCTTCTTTTTCGCCGCCGCGCTCGGATTTGTACTTCTCGATGATCTTTTCCTGTTGCTGGGCGGGGACGATATCGTAGTGGTGCATTTCCATATTGAAGCTACCGCGCCCCTGGGTCATGGAAGTCAGGTCGACGCCATAGCTCAGCATCTCGGCCATGGGGACCTCGGCCTTGACCAGGGTGTTGCCGGCTTTGTTGTCCATGCCCTGGATGCGACCGCGGCGGCTGTTGAGGTCGCCCATGATGCTGCCGGCGAACTCGTCAGGGACGCTGATTTCGACCGCCATGATGGGTTCGAGCAGGGTGGGTTTGGCGACTTCCATGGCTTTCTTGAAGGCGATGCGGCCGGCCATCTGGAAGGAGAGGTCGTTGGAGTCTACGTCGTGATAGGAGCCATCGTAGAGGACGACTTTGAAATCGACGACGGGATATCCCGCCAGATAACCGCGGGCGGCGGCATCTTTGATGCCTTTTTCGACGGCGGGAATAAAATTCTTGGGGATGGCGCCGCCGAAGATGTCGTTGACGAACTCGAACTCGCCGCCGCGGGGCAGGGGTTCCATCTTGATTTTGCAGTCGCCGTACTGGCCGTGGCCGCCGGTCTGTTTCTTGTGGCGTCCCTGAACATCGGCTTTGCCGCGGATGGTTTCGCGGTAGGGAACCTTGGGCGCCTTGAGCACGACTTCGGTGTGGTAGCGTTTCTTCATCTTGCTGACGACGACTTCAATGTGCTGCTGGCCGGTCCCGGCGATAAGAAATTCCTTGGTCTGAGGGTCGCGGAAGAAGCGCAGCATGGCGTCTTCTTCCATCATCCTGTGGATGCCGGCGCCCAGTTTGTCTTCGTCGGCCCGGCTCTTGGGCTCGATGGCGAAAGTGATGGCGGGCTCAGGCAGTTTGACCGTCGGATATTGAATGGGAGCGGACTTGTCACCGACGGTGTCACCGGTGAAGGTGTCTTTGAGCTTGGCGACGGCGCCGATGTCTCCGGCATGGAGTTCATTGACTGGAACTGCGGTCTTGCCCTGCATGATGGAGATGTGGGCGAATTTTTCTGAAGAATTGCGGGGGAAATTCTGCAGGCCGACGTCGTTTTTGAGGACGCCGGAGAAAACCTTGAAGTAGGAGATGCGGCCGGAGAAGGGGTCGGACACGGTCTTGAAGACGTAGGCGGAGACGGGTTCGGCGTCGCTCTCGTGGCGCCTGGGAGCATCGCCGTTGCCGGAAGCGGCGGGTTCGCCCTGCACCCATTCGTGCTCGCAGGGAGCAGGGGTGTAATCGACGATGAAGTCCATGACGCGATCGGCGCCGATGTTGCCGAGGCCGGAGGCGAAGATGACGGGGAAGATCTTGTCTTCGCGAATGGCGTTGTGCAGGGCGGGAACCAGGTGTTCTTCGGGGATGGTACCCTTCTCGAAGAATTCTTCCATCAGGGCGTCGTTGCCTTCGGCGACGAGTTCGACCAGGCGTTCGTGGGCCTCCTGCGCCTGATCTTTCAAGTTGGCGGGGATGTCGGTTTCCTTGCCTTTGCCGTTGCCCCCCAGTTGATAGGTGTAAGCCTTCATGCGAACCAGGTCGATGACACCGGAAAGGTTCTTCTCGCTGCCGATCGGGAGTTCGATGGGAATGACGTTGCGACCGAAGGCCTTTTGCAGCGATGCAAGGACGCGGTTGGCGTCGGCGCGCTCGCGATCCATCCGGCTGGCGACGATGAGGCGCGGGGTTTTGTACTCCTCGCAGTAATTCCAGACCCGTTCAGTGACAACTTCGACGCCGGCGACCCCATCCACGACGACGACGGCGGCGTCGACGACGGGAAGAACCATTTTGGCTTCGTGGACAAACATGTTGAAGCCGGGGGTATCGATGATGTTGATCTTGGTCTTTTCCCACTCGACGTAGGCCAGACTGCTGGCAATGGACATCTGGCGGGCGATTTCTTCCTCGTCGTAGTCGGTGGTGGCGGAGCCGTCGTCGACGCGACCGAGCCGCTGGGTGGCGCCCGCGGTATAGAGCA
The DNA here is from genome assembly GCA_035262225.1 of Terriglobales bacterium. Taxonomy (GTDB): domain Bacteria; phylum Acidobacteriota; class Terriglobia; order Terriglobales; family Acidobacteriaceae; genus DATFTE01. The sequence continues at coordinate 3,484 of DATFTE010000232.1, read as the reverse complement.
TGGCGGAGATGAGGGAAGTCTTGCCGGCGTGGCCGTGACCAATGAACGCGATGTTGCGGATATTCGCGCCTTCGTAAACCTTCACGAGTGAGCTCCTTTGGCTGGGAGGATCGCCGGGCGGACAGGCGAGCCGGCTGTGCCTATGTGGAACGAATCCCCCGGCAGCCTCCTTATGATCATGAAAACTTTTTCGGCGGCGGTTCTCCGCAGGGGGTCAGCGATCCGTTGAGGATCGTTGGGGGCTCCCAATGGCCAGGAAGAAGAGGACAGGATAAAGGCCAAGGTGAAACTGCCTGCCAAAACAATGGATGCTAACACAGGGGAAAATGGGGGAACAAGAAGCAGGGTGGGGTGTGCGAGGCCGTTGTAAGTGGAAATGAGGGGCGAGCCGAGCCGTCCCGCGCCCTCAATCTGCCTGGGTGACAGCCGAGGCGGCCGTTCCCTCTGTGATTGTCTCAGTGTTGAGTTGAGCCCACCAGTTCGTTCTGCAACAGGCTGATTTCGACGCGCCCGCCGCCGGGGCGCCTGGCGGTGGTCGAGCCCTGCGCCGCGGGTGGGTTCCCCATGCTCAATACGTGGATGCGAAAGAGCGGCACCTGGTGGTTAAGAACAAGGTAGCGCACGACGGCGTCGGCCATCTTCTGCGAGCTGGCGATGGCGGCCTGACCACGGCCCGGGGCGTAGCTGCGGACTTCGACGACGTAGCCACGCTGATCGCGCAGCGGGCTGGCCATCTGGTCGAGAGCGTCCTTGGCTTGCTTGCTCAAAACACTCTCGCCGGGGCGGAAGCGGATTTCGGTTTGCGCTCCTTCTTTGAATTCGCCGAGGGCGCCGACCCGCTTCTCGTTGGCAGATACCCTGGTGGTCAGCTCGGTGGTGGCCAGGTTGGCGGCCTGCGCCTTGTTGGTGGCATCGGTCGCATGCTGATCCGCTTCGGTGACCCGCTCGGAGGCGAGTTGAATGCCTCGCTGGGCGCGAGCGTCCACGTCCTTAATCATGCTCTTGTTGGCAGTGGTCAACTCATTGAGTTCATTCAGGCGGTCCTGGATGGGTGTGGTCAGCTTCCGGACATAGCCCTTGGTGGTGATGGGCTGGGTGATGAGGTTCTTGAGATTCGGTTCCTTACCTTCCCAGAAGTCTGTGTCGGGAGGAAGCAGCGGCTCCAGGCGAGGAACCTCCTCGGTTTGGGCGGCGGGGACCGTGGTAGCCGGTTGAGCGCTGGAGTTGGGATTGGTCTGGGCGAATCCCGGAAGCGCGATGACGATGGACAACGACAGGGCCAGGGAAATTTGATGCTTCATTGCGAACTCCTCCGAGTGGAGGCACGCAGGACGCTCCACTCCAGCTTCACACGGGGTGCCGGGTTCTGTCGGTTGTGCGCTGGAACCCGTAGGGTTGGTTACGGCTCTAGTGCAACACTACAGGGAACCCAAAGCAAGGAGCTGCGATTTCCCCGGGTCGACGAACCGGCCCCTACATCGTACACCCGTTTCCCAGGCGTGAGGAGGGCCAGGGGAGCCGGGATGAGGCTGCCCGGGGCGGAACTGATGGGAGCCACTGGACCTCCGTAACCTTCGTGGGCGGAAGCCCCTGCGCTAGGGTGGAGGCTGGCGATGCTCAGGCGCAACCTCCAGAACCGGCGGCGGCAGCCACGGCAGTTGCTGAATACGGCGGTCGAGGTATTCAGCGGGTCATCTCAGCTACGTGCTCTGGGTATCAATCTGAGCGCTGCGGGGATGTGCTTGTTCACCCTGGCTGATCTGCCGGTGGGAGGGCAAATTGCGGTAGAGTTTGTTCCTCCGCGGGCCAAAAACCGTGTGCGCGTTGAGGGAACGATTCGCCATCGAGCATTGTATTTGTACGGCATAGAGTTCAGGCCGGAGCCGGAGGACGTTTCCGTCCGCACCGCGGATGTGGATGCGGTATCGAATTAGGCTGGTTCCTGCCGAACCCATGCTACCCACCGCCTAGTCTCCGCAGCGCTCCCGGGCGAAACTGAACCGCGATCCGCAACCTGCGGGTTGCGTTTTATGCCGGCCGAGGTTAATATGCAACTTGGAGGTTGCATATCATGCAGGATCGCGTAGAAAAGCGCCTGGAACTGAAGGCGCCCGTATCGCGAGTGTGGCAAGCGTTGACCGATTATCGCCAGTTTGGCGAGTGGTTTCAGGTGAAGATCGACGGTCCGTTTGTGGCCGGGGAGGTGTCGCGGGGGCACATTACCTATCCGGGTTACGAACACGTCCGCTGGGAAGCGGTGATCCAGAAAATCGAGCCGCAGAGACTGTTTTCTTTTACCTGGCATCCCTACGCCATCGATCCCAAGGTGGACTACTCGAACGAGACCCCAACACTGGTGGAGTTCCGGCTGGAAAAAACGGCGAGCGGCACGCTGCTGCTGCTGACGGAGTCCGGGTTTGACAAGGTTCCCGGCCACCGGCGCGAGGAGGCCTACCGCAAGAATGACGGGGGCTGGACTCAGCAGATGCAGAACATTGAGAAATATGTCGCCGAGAAGCCGTAGCCGCGAGCGGGCCCGGTTCGAGGCGCAGGCGGAAGTGTTTGCCGCTCTAGGCGACCAGACCCGGCTGCTGCTGGTGGTCAAGCTGGCCGCCGGGAAACCTCAATCCATTGCGCAATTGACCGCGGGCTCGCGGCTCACGCGGCAGGCCATCACCAAGCATCTGCGGGTGCTTGAGCGGGCGGGGATGGTGCGCTGTGCGCGATCGGGCCGGGAGCGCCGGTTTGCATTCAATCCCCGGCCGATGGAAGAACTCCGGGAGTATTTGGAGGGAGTGTCGGCGCAATGGGACGAGGCGCTGGGCCGGCTACAGGCCTTCGTGGAGGCGTGAGCAATCCCGTGAAGAGCCTGGAGCATCGGAGATCTGTCGCCTGGGGGAGGAGCCATGTTTCCCGAGCTCGCGCGGTTCGAGGATCTGGGCCTGCTGTTGATGCGTTTGCTGGTGGGCGTCATCTTCCTCAGCAGCGGATGGAGTCACGCGAGTCGGGCGCAAGAGCGCAGCAAGAGCATCAGGATGAGCCGAGGGTTCACCATTTTTTTGGGCCTGGTGGAATTGGCCTGCGGACTGGGTGTGATGTTCGGTGTGCTGACGCAGTTGGCGGCGATCGGGCTGATCCTGGTGATGCTGGGCGCGATAGGAAAAAAGATTTTCGTGTGGAAGATTGGATTCTGGGGCGGGAAAGCGTATGGCTGGCACTATGACCTGATGCTAGTGGTGATGAATCTGGTCATTCTGTTTTTCGCCGGCGGGCATTGGGTGCTGATGAAGTAAGGGAAGGCCTTTCCCGGTAAAGCGCGCCAAGCCGCCAAAAAGGTGGGCCCGGGCTTGCTTTCGACGGGGGACCGCCCTTATTCTGTGCCGAGGTGTGGGGGACACCTCATTGCAACGCTGGACTGCCAGATTTCTTTTGTTGTTGCTGCTGACCGGCGTGCTGGCGCCGGCGGCGCTGGCGTTGAGGGCAC
>DATFTE010000231.1:0-25073 GCA_035262225.1 Terriglobales bacterium | reverse complement strand
AAGTCGTAACCATACGAAGACAGCCCGTAGGAAACCACGCCTTCCCGAACCTGCTTCTCGGAGAAGGGGTTAATCATGTCATGTTCCAAGGCCATCCTGCGGATCCAGCGATCGCTCTTCAGCATGAAACTCCTTAACCATACGGGAACTGGGTAATTTTGTAATCTCGCAATCCGGAAGCCGGCTGTCGACCGGAAGCCTTACCAGACTGCCCGATTACCAAATTACGAATGGAGATTGAGGGCTGGCGACCTCGACCACTTTGAGGGTGAGGCCATATTACGGGAGATACCTGCCCGTTGACAATCTCCCTTATGTTCCTTAGCATCAATGACTTGAACTGGACTGGAGTCTAACGCGGGGGCTTCCTGTGATCAAGCTCGACATCATCAATGAAGTGGTCAACAAGACGGGCATCACTAAGACCAAGGCTGAACTGGCCGTGGAAACCGTTTTCGAGAGCATGAAGCGGTCGCTCTCCAAGGGAGACCGGATCGAACTGCGCGGTTTTGGAGTATTCAATGTTCGCCCGCGCAAAACCGGCATCGGTCGCAATCCTCGCACCGGCGCGGAAGTTTCCATCCCACCGGGAAAAGCGGTCCGCTTCAAACCCGGCAAGGAGTTGCAGTCGATCGAGTAGGCCTGTCTTCCTCGCGGCGAGGATCCGGCATCCGCTGCCTGCTTGTTTGCCCGTTCATAGCCCACCGAAACCGTGGCCGCATTTTGAATTCAGAAGCCGATGTCTGATCCCATCACGCCCCTCTCCTCCACCGCGGAATATTACAGTCCAGTTGAAGTGTTCGTGGTGCGGCCGCCCAAGCCGCGTTACTGGCTACATGGATTGCTGCTGCTGCTGACGATCTTCACCACTCTGATCGTCGGCGCGCGCATGGAATTCAACTTTCTCCACAACTTGCCTGCGTTGACCGCGGGAGATGAGTTTCTTCCCTTTTTTCCCGTGGAGTGGGTGTTTCGATCCCCCTCGCGCTTGCTGTTGGGCATTCCTTTCTCGGCGACCCTGCTGTTGATTTTGCTGGCACACGAGATGGGACACTACCTCTACTGCCGCTACTACCGGGTATATGCCACGCTGCCGTTTTTCATCCCGGCGCCGACGCTGATCGGAACGCTGGGAGCTGTAATCCGCATCAAGTCGCCCATCCGTTCGCGCGCGGCACTATTCGACATCGGGATTGCGGGACCGATTGCCGGATTCATCGTCGCGGTTTCAGTGCTGATGGTGTCTATCAGTGTGTCCAAACCCATGGTCCCGGGAATGGGCCCGTCGGATATTTACCTGGGCTATCCCCTGATCTTCGATCTCATACACCACATGCTGGCCGCGATCGCTCCCACCCTCGCTATCGCTCATCTGCCTCTGTCACGTGTTTATCTTCATCCGACGGCAATCGCCGCCTGGGTGGGCATGTTTGCCACGGCGTTGAATCTGCTGCCCAGCGGACAGCTCGACGGAGGTCACATCGTCTATGCCTTGTGGCCACGAGCGCACCGTTATGTTTCGTGGATCACGGTGTTTGTCCTTCTCTACCTCGGAAAACATTATGTCGGATGGCGAGTGTGGGCCGCGCTCGTGGCCGTGATGAATGCTGTTTCCTGGCGGCAGCGCCAGGCACCCGATTTTCCCGCGATGAACGCTGCCCGCTACGGCTGGGCCCTGCTCGGTCTAGCCATGTTGATCGTGACAATCACGCCCGTCCCTTTCTCGGGAAGCGCTCTCAACTGATAGGTACCTCCAGGATTCCTGGTTGCTGCAGCGCGCAGCTGATCGTCTCCGATTCGCCGGTTCTCTATCCTTATGTAACCAAGCCCGACATCCTGGTCGTGCTGTCGCAGGAGGCCTTCACCCGCTTTGCCCCTGAACTCGAGGACGGCGGCACGCTGATCATCGAGCAGGATCTGGTGTGGGCGACCAACCTTCCCGCAGAAGTCAGAGTCTTCAGCGTCCCGGCCACGCGCCTGGCGGAAGAACTGGGCAAGCGTATGGTGCTGAACTCGGTGATGGTGGGATTCTTCACCGCCGTGACACACCTTCTCGAACCGGACGCTGTGCGCAAAGCCTTCGCCGATTCTGTACCCGCAAGCTTTCAGGAATTGAACCTCAAAGCCTTCGATCGCGGCTTCGAGTACGGCACCCACGCCGCCGCCGTCACCGGGGAAACTCTGAATCTCGAAGAAGAAGTCGTCAAAGAGTAGCTCGGGGGCTACTCCTCCACGACTCTGGCGGTAATTTCTTCAGACGGCTCTCCGCCAGCGGCGGCCTGGGCCACAATCAGTCTCCGCGCTTCAATGCGGATCTTCGGCAGCTGGGAGCCGAACCACATCGCACCCGCGACTGCCGCCAGCGCGCCAATGGCGATGGTGCGTGGTGCCCCCAGACGGTCCGCGAGAGCTCCGCCGATCAGGGCTCCGAACGGGGCCATGCCCATGAACATCATCGAGTACACCGCCATCACGCGACCCCGCATTTCATCCGGAACCATGGCCTGAATCAGGGTGTTGGAGGATGACATCTGCAGCATCATGCAGAAGCCGACGGGCAGTAGCATCAAGGTAGAGAGCCAGAAGTTTCGCGACGCGGAAAACAGGATCAGCGAAGCTCCAAATCCCCCGCACGAATAAGCCACCCACCGGCCCAGTCCGCGGACACCGGTACGCGAGGCCAGCGTCAACGCACCCAGCAGTGCTCCCACCCCGGTCGCACCCATCAGGACACCCAATCGCACCGCGCCCAAATCTCTGGCTTTCAAGAACGTGGCCAGCGCCTGCCCGCCACCGTGCAGCACCTTGTCGGCAAACACCGGCATCAGCACGGTGTACGGCATTGCCACCAGGCTGACCAGTCCCAGCAACAGCAACAGTGCGCGGATGGGCCCGGTCTTCCGCACCCAGCGAATAGCTTCCACCACGTGCGTCACGGGCGAACCCACCGGTGCCCGGTAGGTTCGCGGGGCAACGCGCATCATGAACAAGCCCGCAATCACCGCGACGTAACTGATCCCGTTAGCAAAGAAGCACCAGCCTTCGCCGATTTTGGCTACCAATACCCCGGCCACAGCCGGTCCGATAATGCGTGCGCCGTTGAACATCGAGGAGTTCAACGCGATGGCATTCATCAGATCTTCTTTTCCCACCATCTCCACCAGGAACGACTGCCGGCCCGGAATGTCGAAGGCATTCACGATCCCCAGCAATGCGGCCAACACGAAGATGTGCCACACCTCGACCCATCCAGCCAGTGTCAGCAAGGCCAGGATGAGCGCCAGAACCATGGAGGCGATCTGGGTGCCGATCACCACCTGCTGCCGATTGAATCGGTCCGCGACTATTCCTCCGACGGGTGCGAAGAGAAATACGGGAATCTGGCCGGCGAATCCGACCGCGCCCAGTAACAGAGCCGATCCGGTCAGACGGTAGACCAGCCATGATTGGGCAACGTTTTGCATCCAGGTGCCGATCAGCGAGATGAGCTGCCCCCCGAAAAAGAGCTGGAAATTGCGGTGCTTGAGAGCGCGCACGGTCGCAGGGATGCCGCCGCTTCCCGAGGAGACCGGAGAGCGGGAATCTGCTATTTGGGCTGGGTCAGGGATGTCGGAATCGGACACTTTCACTTCCCATCGAGTGGATGCACCGCGCCTGCCCCAGGTCTCACGGGCTGACTGTCGCAACCCCGGTTTTACTTCCCGAAGACCACTCTAAGTCCATCAAAGCGCAGCAGTTCTTTGGTCACCAAATTGTAACTTCCAAGTTCCACCGAGCTGCGGTAAAGTGACCTGCCACGAAAGCCGGAATCCTTAAGGGTACGCACTCGCGAACACAAGATCAATCTTGGGGATTCAGCTCTCGGCCGAAGCGCATTCGCCGTCTCGCACCACAGAGCGGCGTGCGGAGAGATGAATGACCACCACCCAGGTTCAACTTGAGCGACGCTCAACTCAGCGGTTCGATTTTCATCTTCCGGTTTCTGTGCGCCGGCCAGGGAGTCCCGATCACGAAGGAAACGGTTTCACGCAGAACTTGAGCGCGCGCGGAGCGCTTTTCTACAGCGACTTTCCCCTGAACATGGGGGAGGCCATCGAGCTCACGCTGGTCATGCCTTCCGAGATCACCCTGGCCGAGAACATGCGGGTGCGCTGCCGTGGCAAAGTTGTGCGTGTGTGCCCGCCCGCCACCGGCTCCAAGTGCGCGGTCGCGGTGCAGCTCGAAGGCTACGAGTTCCTGCCTGAGGCAACCGGCCCGGCGGCCGACCGCCTTCCTGTCGCGCCAGAGGCAGATCAGGACAATCCGGAAGTGCCCGGACACCGCCTTCGCCCCCTTCACCTGGGCTAATGGCCCGCCAGGCATGTCCTTTCCAACGGCCGTCACTTTGCGTAGAATAGAGCAGCTCCAGCTGGAGACTCCGGCTACCTCCGGAAGTTTCCTTAATGACCTGTCGTAGTTCCACTTCGATTTGCACCATGAATCAGTGTCCGCCATCGAGCCAGGTTACTGAGGTCACTTGGCACGATAGTTATCTGTTCGTAACATGCAGACACCAGCACGCGGAATGAGGCGCCAGCCATGCACGGCATAGCGGTCACTGTTCTCAGCGAAGACCGGGAACGGCTTGCGGTGTTCCAGCACCGCCTGGAAAGCACGCAGATGGCGCGCACGGTCTTCAGCCATGTGGGCTTTCCGGCGGCGGCCACCGATCCGGTTTTGCGTCAGATTCAGGATGTGCATGCCGAAGTGGCGCTGGTCGACATCGATCCCGCGAATCCCCAGCGCGCCATTCACGCAATCGAACTGATCCGCGCCACCACCAGCGAGATCGCAATTTTTGCTGTCGGTGAGATGAATCACCCTCCTTCGATCGTGGCCGCCATGAGAGCGGGCGCCGGCGAATTTGTAGAGCGCCAGGTTCCCCCTGAAGCGCTGGTCGATGCTCTCACACGGTTCACCGCAACGCGCGGCAAGACCCGTACTTCTTCCGGGAGGGCGCGGGTGTTTACCGTGGCCAACGCTAAAGGTGGCGCCGGAGCAACCACGGTCGCGGTGAACACCGCCGTAGCGCTGCAACAGTCCCATGGCGGCGTGCTGCTGGTTGATTTTGCCGCGCTGGGCCATGCGGCCCTGCACTTGAACGTTCGTCCCTCCTTCGGGCTGGTTGATGCACTACAAAACCTGCACCGTCTGGACACTTCCCTTCTCGAAGGACTGCTCACTCCCTGCAAGGGCGGATTGCAGCTCCTGGCTGGTCCGCAGATCCCCGCGACGGTCGTGCCCGGCGCGGCCGAACTGGCTCGGCTGTTCGACTTGCTGGTTGCGAATTTCCGCTACGTCATCGTGGACGCTTCGGCTCGTATGGACGCCACCGCACGCTTGCTTTCCGATCTGTCGAACACCGTCCTGCTAGTGGCTGAAACCGACGTAGTTTCGCTCTGGAGCGCGGGACGGATCCGCACCTTCCTGGAAGAAGGCACGGGACGCGATCGCGTTCGTATCGTCCTGAATCGCTACAAGAAAATCCCTGGATTCACCGACGAGGATGTAGAAACGGCGACCAACGCCAAGCTGCTGTGGAAGCTCCCCAACAACTATCAGGCCATTGCGCCGGCCATTGATAAAGGCAATCCTGTAGTTCTTCAGAGCGGAGAAGATATCAGCCGGTCCTTCCGGTCTCTGGCTGCCACCCTGGCCGAAGCCGCGCCCACCAGCGAAGGGTCGCTTGATCTTTCCTATGAGAAGGGCAGCCTCAACGAAAAATCCACCAGGCGTCTGTTGATCTCGCCGCTCCGCGCCGGTCAGTAACGCCGTGGCTGTTCAGAACCGACCCGTTTCTGCGATCCTAGTCCCTGCTTGACTTCGCTGGCCATCGCCGACCCCGCCGCCACGCACCCGCCCAGGTCGGCGCGCGGGCGAGAATGGCTCCTGCTGGTCCTCGTCTGGGCTGCCAGCGGCCTGTACGCGGCATCCCTTCTCGGGCGAGGCTGGGTTCCCCACGACGAAGGGGCCATCGCCCAAAGCGCCCAGCGCACTCTCGAAGGCCAGATGCCTCACCGTGATTTCAACGAGCTTTACACCGGGGGCTTGTCCTACCTCAATGCCGTTTCCTTTCGTCTCTTTGGCGAAAACCTGCTGGCTCCGCGAATGGTCCTTTACCTTTTTTTTCTCGCCTGGCTGCCGGTCGTATACCAAATTTCGCGCCGGTTTTGTTCCGCCGCCGGGGCTGCTGCCCTCACCCTGCTGGCGGCTGTGTGGAGCATCCCCAACTACAGCGCCGCCCTACCTTCCTGGTACAACTTGTTCTTCGCAACCTTCGGACTGGCCGCCGTCTTGCGCTTCCTCGACACTTCCCGCCGCAGATGGCTGTTCGTCGCCGGCTTCTGTTGCGGGGTTTCCTTCCTGTTCAAGCTGTCGGGCATCTATCTTGCCGCCGGCGTGGTCCTGTTCCTGGTATTCCTTGAACAGGATCTCGGCCGCGACGATCCTCGTGGCCAACGGCCGCAGGCCCGACTTTACTCCGCGTTTGTCGTGTTCGGGATGTCGGCGTTCGTGTTCGGCATTATGTTGATCCTGCGGCACCACGGCCGAGCCGTGGTCCTCGTGGAGTTCATGGTTCCGGCGCTGAGCCTCGCCGGCCTGTGCATCCTGCGGGAGTTTGCCGGTGTTCCCGGACCCCCCGCCCGCCGGTTTTCCACTTTCTTCCGCCTGCTGCTGCCCTTCGTCCTGGGTGCGGGGTTTCCGATTCTGCTCTTCCTGATTCCCTATGTTCGTGCCGGTGCGCTAACAGACTTCATTGGGGGAGTGTTCATTCTGCCCGGCCGGCGCCTGGACTCTGCCTCCCGGCGGCCAGTTGGATTTTCGCTGCACATGATCCTCACCACCGTGGTGGTGACCGGCCTGATGGCCGCCGCCTATATGAACCGTCTCCGCGCACGCTGGGTACAGGTGGCGGTCGCTGTTTCCCTTGTCACGGCGTTCATTCTTTCAAAAACCTACCCCAGAGTTTTCGTCTCGCTGTGGGCGCCCCTGCTTCTGCTCATCCCTCTGTCCACCCTTGCCGCCGTGTGGATTCTGATGAACACCCGCGTCCCACCGCTTCCGAGACGCCAGATCATGCTTCTGGTTTCGGTTACGGCAACCTGTACCTTGATTCAGTTTCCCTTCTCTGCCCGCATCTATTTCTGCTATGTCGCACCCTTGCTGGCCCTTTCCCTGGGGGCGCTGTTTTCCGTCCCTGCACGGGTCTCAAGACCTGTTCTTGGAATGCTGCTCGCCTTTTATCTCGCGTTCGCAGTTTTTCGCGTAACGCCATCTTTTCTCCACACCATGGCCTATTTCTACCAGCCCGATCCTGAGACAGAGCCCCTACGGTTGCCGAGATCGGGAGGACTGAGGGTCGATCGTCCGCGGGCCATCGAGTACGAACGGCTGATTCCCGAGATCCAGGCGCACGCCGGCCGGAGCGATTACATTTATGCTGGGCCTGATTGCCCGGAAGTGTATTTTCTTGCGGGAAAGCGCAATCCCACGCGCGCCATGTTCGAATTCCTCGAAGATCCCGGGGAACAGACCGTCCGCGTCCTGCGGGCCATCGATACCCATCAGGTCGAAGCCGTCGTGCTGTACTCTTCCCCGGAATTCTCCGGCCCTCTGCCGCCTGAACTCCTCGCCGCCCTGCGTGAGCGCTTTCCCCAGGCTGAAATGATCGGCCAGTTCGAACTGCGCTGGCTGCGGTGATGGCTAGCGGATGCACTCCAGAATGATGTGGGTGTAGGGAATGCGAAGCAGGTCGTGGCGGATGCTGGCTTTTACGTTATCGAATACCCGGGACGCAAGCCGTACATAGCCCTCTTCGCTGCGCACGAATTCTCCCCGATCCCGGGCCAGCAGCGCCCGCGCCGCCGCCGATTGCCTGCCGGTCCAAACCCCGTCCAGGGTGACGAGTTTCCCGCCGGGCTTCAGGGCTTGTTCCGCGATTTGAAAAAGCTGGAGCGCCTCCGCATCGTCGAGATGGTGCACGATACCCAAAGCCAGCACCCGATCAAAATACGCTCGTTGTGGCAGCGTGTACTCGCTGACTCGCTCGCACACAAATTGCGCCTGGGGAAAACGCCGCCGCGCTTGCTCGATGTACTCCGCGCTGGCGTCGAACCCCACATACTCGCAGGCGGGAAGATAGGGGACGATGGTTCCCGGGCCGCAGCCAATTTCCAGTATCCGATCCGTCGCCCTGGGGCGTATGTATTCGCTCACCAGCGTACGACTGCGCGCCGGCGCGCCAATCACGTTCCAGAACACCTGATACGCCTGCGGCACCGCAAGCACGGAGCGAATCGTTCGAATCATTGATTTTTTGGTACGATTGCCTGCAAGATACGTTCTGGCTTATTGAACCACAAATGCGCGCCCGCGGATGGCCGCTGCTCACTTATGAAAGTGATCATCCTCGCCGGAGGCCTCGGTACCCGTCTCGCCGAAGAAACCTCCGCCCGCCCCAAACCCATGATCGAGATCGGAGGCAAGCCGATCCTTTGGCACATCATGAGCCTGTACGCCAGTCACGGCTTCAACGACTTCCTGGTCGCCTGCGGATACAAGGGGGAGATGATCAAGGAGTATTTTCATAACTACCTGGTGCACAACAGCGATCTCTTCCTCAAGCTTAAGGAGGGCACCTGCCAGGTGGCAAACTCCCTCGCCCCCGACTGGCAAGTGGGCCTGGTTGATACGGGCTTGAACACTCTGACCGGCGGCCGCGTGCGGCGTCTCCAGGGTTTATTGGGGAACCACACCTTTCTTGTCACCTACGGTGACGGTCTCGGCAACGTGGACCTTAAAGCCTTGGTCGAATTTCACCGCTCTCATGGAAAGCTGGCTACCGTCACTGCGGTCTCTCCCATCGCCCGCTTCGGCAGTCTGGCCCTCAACGGCGATCGCGTCACCGCTTTCGCGGAAAAACCGCAAACCGGCGAGGGCTGGATTAATGGCGGCTTCTTCGTCTTTGAACCGAGGGTGCTCGACTACATTCCCGGCGACCAGACCGCGCTCGAGCGCGAACCGCTGGAACGGCTCGCCGCCGACGGCCAACTCATGGCTTACCGTCACAGCGGCTTCTGGCATCCCATGGACACGCTGCGCGACAAGCAATTGCTCGAGTCGCTCTGGGCCGCCGGCAAGGCCCCGTGGATCGCATGATGCCGGCCTTCACCAATTTTTATCGCGGCAAGACTGTGCTCGTCACCGGTCACACCGGATTCAAAGGCGGATGGCTCGGGGCCTGGCTGAAATCGCTGGGGGCACAGGTGATCGGACTGGCTCTCCCGCCGGCGACCCAACCGAATCTGTTCGATTCCATCTGCCTCAGTTGCGGCATGCTCTCTGTCTTCGGAGATATTCGCGAGTCGTCAGTCGTCTCCTCAATTTTCCGGCAGCACCAACCGGAAATTGTCTTTCACAACGCCGCCCAACCCCTGGTCTTGCGGTCTTACCGTGAACCGATCGAGACCTACGCCACCAATGTGATGGGCACCGCGCATGTGCTCGATGCCGTCCGCTCGAGCCCATCGGTTCGCGCCGTCGTGGTGGTGACCAGCGACAAGTGTTACGAAAACCGCGAGTGGTTCTGGGGATATCGTGAGGAAGACGCGCTCGGCGGTCGCGATCCTTATAGCTCCAGTAAGGCCTGCGCGGAGCTCGTCAGCGCGGCGTATCGGCACTCGTTCTTTAGCCGCGAAGGTACCGCCGCGGTGGCCACTGCCCGCGCCGGCAACGTGATCGGGGGAGGCGACTGGTCCGAGGATCGCCTGGTGCCGGACATCGTGCGCGGCATCGCCTCGAATCAACCCGTCGTGATTCGCCGTCCCGACGCGGTCCGGCCCTGGCAGCACGTGCTCGAACCCGTCCGCGGATACCTGCGTCTGGCCGAGCGCCTTTACCACAACCGCGAATTCGCCGAAGCCTGGAACTTCGGCCCCCGCGAGTCCGACGCTGTCACCGTCAGCGAGATCGCCGAACGTCTTATCGCAGCCTGGGGTGCAGGCGAACTGCGAGTCCAGCCTGATCCAGACGCGCCTCAGGAGGCTCGGTATCTGCGGCTGAACACGAACAAGGCGGAGCACCGCCTCGACTGGCAACCACTGCTCAATCTCCAGCAATCCGTCGAGTGGACTTCGGAGTGGTACCGCGCCTACTACCGCGACCCCGGCTCCGCGGCAGGCAAGACCGCCGAACAAGTCCAGCGATACAGCGGGATGATGCCGCATGGCTAGCCTCCGTTCCGCTCTCGTGACCGGCGCCACGGGCATGATCGGCTCGCTGCTGGTCGAGCGTCTGCTGGGGGAAGGAGTTCAGGTCTACTGCGTCGTCCGTCCCGGTAGTCGGGCAAGAATGAAATCCGCATCCACGCTGAGCGTGATTGAGACATCTTTTGATCGCGACGAGCTGCGCAAGTCCCTGGCCGGAATCTCCTGCGATGTGGTGTTTCACCTGGCCTCCTACGGAGTACAGAGTCATGACCGCGATTCCGATCAGTTGATCGATGGCAATGTTCGTCTGCTCTCCCATTTGCTGCCGGCAGTGGAGGCATGGCCGCTCCAGCGATTCATCTTCTCGGGAAGTTGCTCGGAATACGGCTTTCCGGCGAGAGAAAACGTGCCGATGTCGGAGGATCAGCCGCTTCGTCCCACATCCCTCTACGGCGCCGCCAAAGCCGCCGCCGAGCTCTGCGGGAATGCCCTCGCCGGGCAGCTGAAAATTCCCTTCGTCACCCTGCGCATCTTCAACGTCTTCGGACCCGGTGAGGGCCCGCACCGGCTGCTGCCGGCCATCCTTCACGCCCTCGAACGGGATCGTCCTGTCGAACTCACCGGCGGTGAACAGCAGCGCGATCTGCTTTACGTGGAGGATGTTGCCGACGCCCTGTTGGCCGCCGCCGGGTGCGCAAGCCTCGAGCCGCTGACCGCTTACAATGTCTGCTCCGGCCTGCCCGTCCGCATCCGGCAGGTGGGTGAGATTGCAGCCCAGCTCCTCGGCAAGTCCACGAGCTTGCTCGGATGGGGAAAGCGTCCTTACCGCAGCGATGAGCCGATGTGGGTGGTGGGAAATCCTGCGAGATTTCGCGAGGCTGCTTCGTGGCATCCGAAATTGAGTCTTGCGACCGGCATCGAGCGCATGATCACTGCCCTGCGCAAGCCTCGAAATCGCGAGCACCAACATGCAGTTTGATCAGTTTGCGGGAAATTACAAGAGCGTTCTCGATCAAAGCGTCGCCGCCTCGGGCGAGGACTCCACGTACTTCGCTGAATACAAGGCGGTGTATCTGGCTCGCGTGCTGGGCGCAGGCTTTTCCGGCAAGATCCTGGATTTTGGCTGCGGCGTGGGCCTGCTCTCCGGTTTTCTCAGAAAGCATCTCCCCGCCGCCCGGCTCGACGGTTTTGACGTCTCCCGCGAAAGTATCGCCCACATGGATCAGCAACTGGTCGGCCCGGGTGTGTTTACCTCCGAGCCTGGCCGCCTCGGCGAGGACTACGATCTGATCGTGATTGCCAACGTCATGCACCACGTCCTCCCGCTGCAACGCATGGTAACGATCAAGGAACTGACAAACCGGCTCGCTCCCCATGGCAAGCTGGCGATCATCGAACACAACCCCGCCAACCCGCTCACGCGCCGCGTGGTGGACCGCTGCCCCTTCGACAGGGATGCAGTCCTGCTGCCCCCGGCGGAAACTCAATCGCTCCTCGAGACTGCCGGCCTCAACCCGGTCCGGCGCGACTATATTGTCTTCATGCCTCACATGTTCTCGCTCCTGCGCCCGCTCGAGCCCTGGCTCGGCTGGCTGCCGTTGGGCGCACAATATGCCGTCTTCGGTGAAAAGCATGGCTAAGAGGCTGATCACCGTTCTCGTGCCCGTTTTCAACGAGGAGGAGAATATCGAACCCCTTTACCAGGCCCTGCAGCCCATTTGGTTGCAGCTTTCCGACCGCTACGACTTCGAAATTCTGTTTACCGACAACCACTCGACCGACGCCACTTTTTCCGTAATCGAGCGACTTGCCGCGCGCGATCCTCGGATTCGCGGGTTGCGTTTCTCCCGGAACTTCGGCTTTCAGCGCTCTATCTTCACCGGATACGCCCACGCACACGGCGATGCCGCCGTGCAAATCGATTGCGATCTGCAGGACCCTCCCTCGCTGATCCTTGAGTTTGTGAAGTACTGGGAAGCCGGGCACCTGGTGGTCTACGGAATCCGCAGTTCGCGAAGGGAAGGCTGGCTCATCAACAAGACCCGGCACGCGTTCTATTGCCTCATCGATTCCCTTAGCGAAGATGATCTGCCGCTCGACGCCGGCGATTTTCGCCTGGTGGACCGCCGTGTGATTGATGAATTGAAGACTATTGACGACTACCAGCCGTACTTGCGGGGCACGATCGCCGCCCTAGGCTTCAGCCAGATCGGAATTCCCTACGATCGCGCCGAACGCGCGCGCGGCACCAGCAAATTTTCCTTCGGCGATCTGGTGGGTTTAGCGCTCGATGGCATTCTCAATCACTCTGTCGTTCCCTTGCGCATCGCCACCTACATGGGACTGGGTGTTTCTGTGCTCACCCTTGTGGCCATCTTCGCCTACGCCGTGGGTCGCATCTTTTTCGGCGCCAACTGGCCTCCCGGCTTCGCCAGCGTCATCATTCTCATCCTCGGCTCGCTCGGTTTGAACGCCCTTTTCCTGGGAATTATCGGGGAGTACCTGGGAAGAATTTATAAACAGGTTAAGCGCCGCCCGTTGACCATCATCGAGCGCGAAACTGATTCAGCCGCGGCGCAAACGTCCGACTCGAGGGAAACTCGCACCGCGGCGGGCGGCTAGACGTCGGCTTCAGCGGCCACCGCGATCTTCGGCTCCAGCACAAATGTCGCCAGGATGGAGCGCGTCATCGGGCATCCGCGTTCGGCCTTTTCCAGCAAGCGGCCAGCCCGCTCCCGGTCCTGTTCCCGATCAATCGTCACCATCGGACGCAACACGATCCGGGTAAAGCCCAAGCCGCCTTCCTGCTTCTCGACGGTGCCTTCTACCGCCACTTCCAGGCCTGCCCCTCCTTTGTGACGAACATCACTGGCCCCGGTGAGTGCGGTCACCGCCGCGATGCAGGTCACCACCGACAATGAGTACCAGTACGGGTGGGGACCACCCGTTACCCCTGCCAGGCGGAGGTGCATCATGTCCACGGACAAACGCGACATCCTCGACGTACTCAGGTTCGAACTTAGTTTTCTCGAGCAGGGCGGCTACGGCCGGCCGGTGCGGACCCCCTGGAAGCCTACGTCCATTTTTCAGGACTCGCTCTCCTGTATCAATTTCAACGACTCCGAACGCCCTCACCCTTGCAGCCAATGCTTGCTGAACGACTTTGTCCCCAACAATTGTCAGGAGGAAAACGTTCCCTGCCACCACATCCCCCTGAACCAGGAGGGCGAAACCGTCGACAGCATGGAACGGCAGTGCAGTCAGGTGGAACTCGAGGACGCAGTCAAGACCTGGCTGCGACGCACCATTGCGCGTATAGAAACCGAACGCGGCCAAAAAAGTCCGGCCCGCTGATGGCATCGGCCGCGATCCCGGAAATCCCCGCCGGTTTACCATTCTGGGAAGAAGAACGTCTCCCCAGTCCTTTGTTTCTGTGCAAACCTCACCGAAACCGCTATGCTCGCTCTAACTACCCGGAGGACCTATGAAGCGCGACTTCGCCTCGTTAAGCGCACAGGAAGCCCTGCACGTGGCCATCTTTATCGAGGAGCGCAACGCCGAGATTTACCATCAGTTTGCCGAGATGTTTGCCGAATTTCGCGATCCCGAGTCGCTCGAGATCGCCGCCGCTTTTTGGGATATGGCTACCGAAGAGCGCAAGCATGGCACGGCCCTGCAAAAGCGTTACTTCGACCGTTGGGGCACCCGTCCCTGTGCCGTCACCGAAGAAGATATTTCCGACTTCATTGAGGTTCCCCGCGTGGAAAACGGCGAAATCTTCACCCTCAGTAAATTGAAAGTCGGACGCTCGCCGCGCGAGATGGCCCTGCAGATCGCCATGGACGCCGAGCAAAACGCCGTTCGCTACTACCACCGCCTCAGCGAGACCACGGAAGACGAGGAACTCAAAGCTTTATACCGGGAATTTGTGGACTTTGAAGCCGGCCACAGCGACTGGATCGAAAAAAAGCTTACCCAGGCACGCCGCACGTCCGGAGGCACCAAACTGGCCTGAGGGCCGGAGTTCGAAACCCTACCGTCTTCGCGCTGCAGCCGGAGTGTCATCCTGCGGAAAGGCTTTGAACACCACTTCCCTTACCCTGGATGTGGTCTTTTTGTTGACGTCAATCGTGTACTCGGTCAACGTCCCTTTCAGTACGTAATACGCCTCGTCGCCGGGGTTTTTGCCCTCTCCGCGTTCTACCGTTCCTTTGAACTCGAACCACACTCCATGCACGGTTTCAGTTGTGAAGGTCAGGTTCTTGCCGTCGAGTTTGCCCTCTTTGAAGAACTGGTCGAGAAACGCTCCCCGATCGCTGTCCAGGTCTCCATAACGCGAAACGAAGCCATTCACTTTTCCGGCGCCTTCCACGGAGACCTGCACGAATTCGCCATCCCGCAGGAAGCTGTACATGCCTGTGTAACCTGCGGAAGGTTTCGTTGCGCTCGCAGAATCCTGCGGTTGGGTCTGCCCAACCAGGAACGCGGTGGCCGCAAAAAGCATCCAACCAACGAGCAACTTTTTCATGGAAAGTATCCGTTAAGGAAAACAAGGACTTCACCTTAATTAGATCATGCCGCGGGCAAAAACCGCTGGACTTCCCCCTCTCGGACGGCACCCCGCGGCGGACTATAATTGATACTTCTGCCGCAAAGGCAGACACGTGGCAATGGGCTCTCCACACCTTAACCTGACACCGCTCCTGAATCGCCGGAATCTGGAGCCGGCCATTTCCCCTCCAGGAGAATTCTGGCCTGACGTTTTTGTCGCATCCGGACTGCCCTGGCGGCGTTTCCTCGACTCGGCGCTCTATCACGCCCTCGCCATCACCGCCCTGTGGGTATCCGGGCTGTTGTGGTGGAATCGACCGCACCTGGCTCGGGCAATGTTCAACCGTGCGGATGTGATCTATTACCCTGAATCCGAGTACCTCCCACCCCTCAACAGTCGGCCACATCTTTCCTACCAACAGCAAAAGGGTGAACCCGAGTACGCACGGCAGGAAATTATCTCGGTGCCGGCGGAGGCCGACAACAAGACGCAGACCATCGTGACTCCACCCCAGGTCAAACTGGGTCACGATGTCCCCATGCCGAACATAGTTGCCTGGTCGCCCCAGAGGATCCCGGTACCGCTCGCCGCTACCGCGCGTGACGCCGCCGCCATGAAGCTTCCCGAGTTACCGACCTCGGTGGTGGCTCCTCCGCCTGACGTCAAAATCGATGCCAAGGTCCAGGCTGCCGCCGGCCTCCAAACCGGCGTGGTAGGACCCCCGCCCGACGTTCAGATGGCTGCCATCCGCAAGTACGGTGACGTTGATATCGGGAACAGCGATGTGGTCGCACCAGCTCTACAACTGCCGATGCCGGAACAGCGGCGCCTCGGCGGCGCGGGAGGTGCCGCGGCCCTGGCCAACCCGGCGGTCGTGCCTCCTCCCCCTTCCCTCACTGCGGCACGAGGTTCCCACGGCGGTGGAGAATTGATCGCGCTCAGCGTGCGCCCCACACCGGCCGCTCCTGTTCAGGCTCCCGAGGGCAACCGGCGCGGCACATTTGCCGCCGGCCCGCAGGGCAAATCTGGTGCGCCCGGAACTCCTGACATCAGGGCTGGAACCGGCAACGGAAGTTCCACCGGCGACGGCACTGCTCCCGCTGGACTCTACGTCGGCCCGGGGGGAAGCTCATCCGCCGTTCAGGGAAACCGCACCGATGGCGACAGCCGATCGAACGATTCCCGGCTGATGGCCGATGCGAAACCGCCATCGGTCACCACCACTTCCCGGATGCCCGTACGCGAGGTTTCTCCCGACAAGGCCACCGACGAGGAAAAGAAAGTCTTCGCAGGACGCAAGTTTTACGGCATGAGCTTGAATATGCCGAATCTGAATTCCGGTGGCGGAAGCTGGGTGATTCACTTCGCCGAGATGCATCCGGACGGCCCCCAGGGGGACTTGAGCGCGCCCGTGGCCTTGCGCAAGGTGGATCCCGCCTACCCCACCGAACTGATGCGACAGAATGTCTCAGGAACTGTCACCTTGTCGGCGGTCATTCACAGCGACGGATCGGTCGACGCCGTGCGGGTGCTGAGCAGCGGCGACGATCGCCTCAACGAATACGCCCGCTCCGCACTGATCCGCTGGCACTTTCAGCCCGCGACCAAGAATGGCAAACCCGTGGACCTCCAGGCGGTGGTCATGATTCCCTTCCACCCCGTGCGTTGGCGAAACAATTTCTAACCGCAGGGGCCGAACCAAAACCTCGGCCGTCAGCTCCACGGACTCCACGGACTCCGCGGGAGTTCCCGGCGCCCTGCGCCATTCAAGATTTTTTTCGTGAGCCCGGGAATGCCGGGCGCGACCATTTACCTTCCCGCCGCTGCCTTCTTCTCGAGTGTGGCGTACACCGCGGGGTTCGAGCAGACCTCGTAATAATTGCGTTCCGTCCAGCGCTTGAGGTTGAAGCCGCGGGGGTCGATCTGTGGCATGTGGCTCGCGCGGATTACGATCCGCCGGAAGATGCCGCCGCCCACCGGGACCATCCCGCTGTACAGCAGAAAGTCTTCCGATCCAAACAGCCGGGGACAATCCAGCCTGCAAGTCTCCAGAGAGATCTCCTGCCGCAGGCGGTGGAACGCCGCCTCGCTGATGCGAATGCCGTTCAGGTTGTAACTCATCATGAAATCTTCCCCGCCTTCGGCGACATCCGTCTCGCTATCGCTCTGCATCACGTAGACACGAAATGGGACTTTTTTCGCCTCCATCGCCTTTCGCAGCCTCTTGTTGCAGGAAGACAGGCGGTCACTCTCGTTGAGCGCATCGGAAATCATGATCCGCTGTGCTCCATCCATCAGATACAAAGGCGCGCAATCCTGGAACGAAATGCCCACACCCAATTCCAACCCGGGAAGCCCCGCACGCTCCACCATCTGGTTGTAGCCATTGACGATTTCAAGCATTTCGCGAGCCAGCACGCACGCCCGTCCCACCGCCAGGCCAGGCTCTCCTTCGCGTTCCAGCAGGGCCAGGATGACCGCGTCTCCCTCGATGAAGACCTTACTCGCAGAATACTTCGCCAGCAGCTTGTTGACGGGATCGTAAAAGTTCAAGCTGAAATAGGATGCCGGGTTCATTCCCTTCTCCATGAGGGAGCGCGTCAACCGCGAGGAGTCGCGCACGTCGGCCTTGATCACCACGTGGCGGACGATTTTGTCTTCCGTGGGCTTATGCTCTTCCGCCAACAGAAACTCGTACAGCGTTCCGTTCATCGCCGAAAGGTCGCGCAACTTCGCATTGCCAATCAGGTTGACGCTGTCCATGGCCCCATTCAGCGCTTCCAGCCGCCGCCAGTCCCGGTGATAGCGCATCAGGTCGCGCAGAAAACGCGCGGCAATTCTGGTGCGTTCGGCCGCGCGGCAGCCAGCCACGCGTGCCGCGGCCGCATACAAACTGTCAGGTGTAAGCCGGCCATGATCGGCAATCAGCTTCTCCACGCGATCGCGTTCTTCCCGGGACACCAGCGCATTCTTCAGCTGCTGCGCATTAATGCGCGGCGAATACTCCGCCAACAGCGGTACTACCTCATACGACGCAACCACATATTCGATCACCCGCGCCTGCTCCAGCATCTCCGTCCAGGCCGCGAGCCGGGCTTTCTGGCTTCTGCCCGCGCCTGTCGACTCGTCGGCGCCACCTCCTCCCATCAACTCCTGCGCGTTCTCCGGAACCGAGAGCCAGCCATCCAGTGTGGCTTCCTCGGTTGACTCCGATTGCAGTGCGACGGACTGCAGGAATTCCCGCGCCAGCTCGCGAACACTGTCAAACCGGTCCGGATCGCGGTCAAAATTTCCAAACATTACGTAATGTTCTGCATTCAGATGGGCGTCTCGTCCGTCTTCGGTGAAAATCAACGGATTGAGAAACAGGCCGTAAAGTTCCTCCCATTGATTCCCGAACAACGAACGCCGCGTCCTTCCCAGGGTCTCTTTCTCGATCTCCCGCAGCGTGCGAAACAGCTCTTGCCCCGTCTTACGCAGGATAATTTTCTTGGCCACCTGGAAGGCCGCCACCCGCTCGCGATATTCCAGTGCCTTTTGCTGCCGGAGTCCCTCGTAGCTTTTCAGCGTCATGCGGCAACGTTCGAGCAGCTGAGCGAATTGCGCCTGCAACTCCACCCGCAGGAACTTCAGAACAGCCACCCGTGCCAGCAGGTCCACGGATACGTTTCCCTCAGCCTTGGCTCGGTTCAGACCGGCACTCTCGATACCCGTGAGCAAAGGCTTCAAATCGGCGGGTTCGGTGCGGGCCCGCAACGCCGGCAGGGAACCGGGGGCAAGGAAGTGGCTCCGGCGCCCGCTCTCGGGAGCTTCAGCCGCCAGCAACCCCTCCACATCACCGAACCGCGCAATCAGGCGCGCGATATGCAGGCGAGCCAGTTCCACAAACCGCGGGCTCAGGTGAACATCATGGCGGAGGTTATCCACTCCCAATTGCAGATGTTCGAGGACAAGCGAGGGTTTGTAGCCGGCCAGGCGCGGCCTCTCCAACTCCACCACCGACCCGAGCCGGAAAATGGGAATGCGAGGCATGGCTAGGGCTGCCCCGCGTGGCTGACCAGGCTCTCGCGAAAGGGTGGCACCACCAGCGCCTGCTCCACGGTCGGGATGTTCAGTTCCGCCAGCTTGCCGGCCACCGACCTCGCTTCCGTTTGCGCGCCGGTGACGGTGTAGGCCTTCCACAACCGCCGCAACGATTCCGGATTCGCCGCATCTTCCTCAAGGTGAGGAATCGCCTCGCCAGCTTTCCCCTGCTCCAACAGAACTGCTCCCGCAGCCGCATGATAGGAAACTTGAACGACCTGGCTCCGGCTGTTCTGTGCCATCTCCAGCAATTCCTTCACTGCCGCAGCCGCCGCATCGCCGTCCTGAGATTCGGCCGCGCGCTCGGCCCGGACCCTCAGAATGCGCGCCTGTTCATCTCTTCGTTCGCTCCTCGATATCTCGTGGCCCTCTTCCAGACAGGCCTGAGCGGCCTGCAACTGTTTCATCGCCGCTTTGTAGTCCGGCTCATACATCACCAGGTAACGATGCGACTCCGCCTCCAGCACTCCCAGCCCGGCGCCGTGGGCGTGCTTCCCCACATCCTTGAGCGCGTGTTCGGCCTGCTTGCGGTTATTCTCGCGAATCCAGGTCACCGCCTCCTGGAGTTCGTATTCCACGCGCTCGCTTTCGCTGCTTACAAACACAATCGCGCGCTCATACTCCTCCCGCGCTTCCGGTTCTTTTCCCATTAGTGCCAGGGTGTCCGCAATCCCCAGCTCCGAACCGAAGTTCGGATCCGCGCGGATGCTCAAGCGGTACTGCTCGAGCGCCGCCCCGAACCGTCCCCCCAGGCGCAGAATTTCCCCGTAGGAATCGTGCGGATTGGGCTGATCGGGCTCGAGATCCACGTACCGTTCCATGGCGGCGATTCCCTTTTCGAAGTCACCGCTGTACGCGTAGGCGTATCCGAGCTCATTCAGCGCCGCCGGATAATCCGCATCCAGCGCCACCGCCCGCTCTAAGATCACGATCCCTTGCGAATATCGTTCCTGGTGCACCAGCCAACGTCCGGCCAGAAACAGCAACCGCTTGTCGCGCGGATAACGCGCCAGCAGATCGTTCATCGCGGCAATCGCCGGAACGTAGTTGTCTTCCTGCACCTCTCCCAGCCACCGGATCAGCAGCTGCTCGCTTGAACTGACTCGCGGTGCCAGGCGTTGGGCGCGCGTCCGCGTTTCCTGTTGCTCCGCCGGATCTTGGCTCAGGTGGGAAATGAGAATCAGCGCCTGGGCAAAGTTAGGATCCGCCGTCACCGCTGTTCGCAGATCTTCTACGGCCTCGGCGCGTCGCAGATACTCGAGAGCTTGCATGCCCTTCTCGAAATGCTTGCGGGCCAAGGCGGAGGAGGTCGTCACCGGAAGCCGCGCTCCGGTCGAGCCGGCAAACGCAACCGCCACCGACCACAAGATGACCGACACGCATCCACCGCCGCGGAGACCCATGCATCCCTCGGAAGGTCCTGATATGCCTGCTTTTAATGAGGAGCCTAGCACGCACCCGAGGGGTGGCCAACGTTACCCAAGTTACGTGGTAAGTAATTGATATGTAAGCAGGTTGGCGGAGCCTCAGTGAATCGAGTGGGTCCTAGGGCCGCGTCTCCAGCGGATGCTTCGCCTTCTCGAAAAACTCATTCTGCAGCTTCAAACTCTCTTCATCCGCCTTCACCGCGCGGATCGCCTTCACGAGGGAGTCCACCCAGGCCTTCATCTCAAACTCTCCCCGCTGCCTGGTCGCCACCGACCCGTCTCCCGAGTAGTGATCGGGAAAGCGTGCGTACCACCAGATCCCGGTGTAGAGACTTTCCGGCAGCTTCAGACGGCCGAGATCCGCCCCCGATTCCGTCTTGGCCCGGTCCTGATGCACCAGCTCCGGATGCGAGACGAGCGTCTTCGCAGTCTCCGATTCTCCCGCATGCCAATCGACGCCACTGCTCTTCTTGGGAGGCCCGCCCGCCGGCGATTCCGTGATGACAAACACATACACCACGTAGTCACGCGGCTTCTCCAGCTGGGTTTGGGCAAAGAAGGGCAGCAGATTCTCGTTGCCGCCGTGGCCGTTCACGATGATGACTTTCTTGCAGCCGTTGCGAGCCATCTCATCGGTTGTTTCCTGCAGCAACTCCAGCTGCAGGTGGGTGCTGTAAGCGATCGTGCCCGGCTCATGCCGCGCCTCGAAAATCTGTCCAAAATAATATTCTGGAAAAACCACCGCATACTCTTGCTCGACCGCCTGCAGAGCCGCGTACCGGACATTCAGCAGGTCGGTGCCCAGCGGCAAGTGCGGTCCGTGCTTTTCCAGGATTCCAAAAGGCAAAAGACACGTGCCCCCGGACTGATGGATGGCATCACGAAAGTCTTCGGCCGTTAGTGCCTCCCAATGCGCGGACAGCTTCGTTTGCGCCTCCACGCACAACCCCGAAAACAGCACGCCTATTAAAACGATTAGTGCCTTGCGCATCGAAGACCCTCCCTGGCGCAGGATTCTAGCACCTGTGGCTCTTTCCCGAGCTGCCGATCTTCTCCCTGAGGTCCCGTTACCACGGTCACCGCCCCGGTTGCCATCACCCTTGTATGATCACCGTATTGGATCAGTTTGGATCATGAAGAAACTGAAGTTTCTGCTGTCGCTCACTACCGACGATAATGACTACCAGATCGAACAGGCGGCGTCCGCCCGCGACGCGGCCCGGCGTCTGAACTTCGATCTTGAGATCCTTTACGCCGGCAATGACGCCATCACCCAGAGCCAGCAACTGCTGAGCGTCATCCAGTCACGGGCCGGTTCTCCTCCCGACGGCATCGTATTCGAGCCCGCCGGAGGCACGGCGTTGCCTCAGGTCGGGCGGGCCGCGGCCGCCGCCGGCATCGCCTGGGTGGTACTCAACCGCGACGTCGAGTATCTCGCGGAATTTCGCCGCACCTACAAGGTTCCCCTGTTCGCCGTAACCTCGGACCATGACGAGATCGGCCGCATTCAGGGACGCCAGTTGCAGGCTCTCCTCCCCAAAGGGGGGTCGGCTCTTTATATCCAGGGACCTTCGGAGAGCTCCGCTGCCAAGCAGCGCACCGCCGGCATGTACCAGACCAAGCCAGTGGATGTGCAGCTGAAGTTGATGAAGGGACAGTGGACCGAGACCAGTTCTTTTCGGACTGTCAGCTCCTGGCTGCGTCTTTCAACTTCGCGTCAGACAGCCATTGATGTCGTTGCCGCGCAGGACGATTCCATGGCCATGGGCGCACGCAAGGCTTTCCAGGAGCTGCCCCAGGGACCCGAACGGGACCGCTGGCTGCGCCTGCCCTTCCTCGGTTGCGACGGCATGCCCAAGACCGGGCAAGCCTGGGTGCGCCGTGGACTGCTCGCGGCCACCGTGATCGTTCCTGCCAACGCTGGCCAGGCGACCGAGTTGCTGATGAAAGCTGTCCACAGCGGTGTCCTGCCTCCCGAGCGCACGCTCACCGTTCCCCAATCGTTTCCGCCGCTTGAAGAAATCGTGCCGCTTGAAAAATCGCGCGCCACTTCAGCCTGAGTCGAGGACGGCCGTCCTCGCCGGTCCACCTTTCTCGGGGGCGCGCGGCTTCAGCGGTACCGCTGGCTGAATATGAATTTTCGCTTCAGCGCCTGGGGCGATCTTCTCTTTGCTACAGTGTTTCTAGCCGACATGCCGACTCTGATCACAAATCCCACTCGCATCACCGCTGCGGGCAACAAACCCAAACTCATCGACGAGTACATCGGCCGCGTCAACTCCCAAACCAACGCGGTCAGCATCGCCCATATGCGCAGCCCACAAGGTTGGGAGGAGCCTGGCCAGACGCCCGAGTTCGATGAATTCACTGTCGTGCTCAAGGGCGCTCTTCGCGTTATTCACCGCGGCGGCCAGTTCGACGTATCCGCCGGCCAGGCCGTCATCGCCCAACGCGGCGAGTGGATCCAATACTCCACTCCTGCCGAAGGCGGCGCCGAATACATCGCCGTCTGCCTCCCCTCTTTTTCGATGGACACGGTGCACCGCGACACATGAAAGAGCATAGTGCCCGATACTGGCTGCTCTCATCATCAAGCGCAGCGAGGGATCCGCAGCCCTCTCCCGCCCGGCAAGCTGCAGATTCTTGCTTTATGAGGGAGGGCGCAGGAGAGCTCTCATGAGCGGGCGCGTCTGCCCCTGGTGGCTCGGTTATTTTCTGGCATCTCCTATCCGTCGCTTGTGGCAGGATCCCGGCAAGCTTCTCGCCCCTTACATCCGTGAAGGCATGACCGTGCTTGAACCCGGGCCGGGCATGGGCTTCTTCACCCGGGAACTCGCGCGTCAGGTCGGGCCCGCAGGACACGTGATCGCCGTCGACATTCAGCCCCGTATGTTGAAAGAGCTGAAACGCCGGCTTAGCCATGCGGGTCTCGCCAACCGCGTAGACGCCCGCCTCGCCACGGAAGACTCTCTTGGACTGAGCGATGTGCTGGGTACGGTGGACTTCACCCTTGCCTTTGCCATGGTTCACGAGATGCGCGATAGCGCGCGCTTCTTCGCCGAGGCAGCGCGGGCTTCGAAACCCGGCGCGCACCTGCTGCTCGCCGAACCCAGCGGCCACGTGGCCAGCGAAAAGTTCCAGAAAGAGCTCGAGGAAGCTGCCCAGGCGGGATTCACCGTCGTCGAACGGCCCACCATCGGCCACTGCCAGGCTGTCATTCTGAGGAAGAATTCCGAGGTTCCTCCATCCTGACGCCTGCCGTGCCCGGTTCGGGCCGTGCTCTGGGGCGCTAACCTGGGTCCTGGGTTTGTCTGGGTGTCTCCCGGTCTCGGTGGTGGAGGCAAAAAAAAAGGCGGGGCAGCTCGCGGCCCCGCTGACGACCGACGTCTGATGCAGGCCTTCACGGGGCCTCAATCAGTTCCATCTTCCCGTCGCGCGTACGATGCAGCACCATTACCTTGCCCTGGGGATCGCGAAACACAAACACGTCGCGGTCGCGAAAGTGCGCTTCCTTGATCGCTTCCTCCAGCGTCATGGGACGCAGCGCTACCGCCTCCGGCGATCGCACCAGGTGCACTTCCGTGGTCTTCGCGACCGCCGGGTACTTGTGCACCACGATCGGGATAGCCGTGTCTTCCGTCACGCCCACAGCCGGTTGCAGTTCCTCGACCGGCGCCTTTCCATTGCCGTTGAACTTCCGTCCTGCCTGGCGCTTCTTCGTGCGCCAGCGGGTCTTGTAACGAACCGCCTGTTTTTCCAGATGTTCGAGCGCTTCTCCAACCGCGGCTTTCATATCGCCCGCCTGCGCCGCCCCCACCAGGGGACCATTGCGCGGGCTGATCGTGATTTCCGCTTTGTGACGGTGCTTCTCCACCGCCAGGATCACCTTGGTTTCAAATTTGTCGGCTAGGATTCTGCGGATTTTTGCGAGGCCGGTTTCTACGTCTTGGCGGATGGCGGGAGTAATCTGGTAATGCCTGCCGGTATATTCCACGTTCATTGTGCGCCCTCCAAAAAGTGCACTGCTACGTCTTGGGCACAACCGGTGTTGCCGCAGTGCCGGCTTCTGGCCGGCAACTACGTTTTCATTTCTTTACTCTGCGCTGGTGAGTGCTCGGGATGCGCATGTCTTCCCGGTACTTCGCTACCGTCCGGCGAGTGACCTGGATACCCTGCGATTGAAGGATGCGGGTGATCTGCTCGTCGGTTAACGGCCGGGTGGGATCTTCTTCCTCGATGAGTTTCTTGACCCGACGCTTGAGAATCAGCAACGAGGTGTTGCCGCCCTCGGGCCCGTTCACGCTCTCGCTGAAGAAGTAACGCAGCTCAAATACACCCTGTGGGGTGTGGGCGTACTTGTTGGCCACCGCGCGGCTCACGGTGGAAGGATGCACGCCGATTTCTTCGGCCACCTCCTTGATCATCATCGGCTTGAGTTCGTCGATGCCTTTTTCCAGAAAATCCTGCTGCCGTGCCAGGATCGAGTAGCAAACCTTCATGATGGTCTGCTTGCGTTGCTCGATGTTCTTGATCAACTGGATTGCGCTCTTGTAGCGCTCCTTGACGTAGTTGCGCGTGTCTTTGTCGTTGCCCTCGCGGGTGAGCAGGCGCTTGTATGCCGGATTGAGTCGCAACTGCGGCACGTCTTCTTCATTCATCACCACGAGCCACTCGTCGCCATGCTTGACGAACGCGACATCAGGCTCGATCAAGCGTGGCTGGACTTTGTTGTACTGCAGACCCGGACGTGGATCGAGTGTGCGG
>DATFTE010000230.1:0-2483 GCA_035262225.1 Terriglobales bacterium | reverse complement strand
CGATTTCACCTTCAGCTTCAGTCCCGCCGGTGTTCTCCAACTCAACCGTCCCCAGGCCGGCGGTGACAGCGCCAACTCCGAGGCATCCGAGCCAGCCATGGCGGTGAGCCTCTTCGACGCCATGACTAATCAGCTCGGCCTGAAACTCGAGCTACAAAAGCGCCCGACGCCCGTCCTCGTGATCGACCACATCGACCGCAAGCCCGTCGAAAACTGATATGGAGCGACCTTGTCAAGCTTTCAGGGACCAGGTTTTGGTTTTTCGTGGTTTGCACGCCCGCGTCTCATGTTCCCGCCGGAGCCGCCCGTCGCGATGACCACCTGGCCGGAACGGCGCACAGCCGTCAAGGGCGCGCCGTAGTTGGGCGCGGCGGAGCGAACCCTTGACGGCGAGCACCGTTCTGGCATTGGTACAGCTTCGACGGGCGGCGGAGCGGGAACATGATCCCGCTGGTGGGCTTTGAGCGGGTTTTGGACAGCAGGGCCGATGACAGCCTGAGAGCTAGCGCGACGATTGATCACACTGATATTCGCGGGTCGAAACCGCATGGACATGATCCGTCGGGAGCTGCCTCGGACTAAAGGCGCGGGTTGGATCCGAAGACCGTACCGCATAGTTTTCGTCGAGGGTTCTCCTTTTCGTGGGCCCTCGACTGTCATCGGCGCTGCTGTCCAGTAGAACTTCACGATGCTAGGCTGCCTTGGCTGGTTTCTGCTGCGCTTCGGTGTGCACGGCGATGGCCCAGATGAATCCGAGTAATTCGCGTGCGATGGCTGTCGCGGCCACGTTATTCTCCTTGCCGCGAGCCGTCAATGCAGCGAACCGTTTGTGCAGCCGCTCTTGTGCCTTCCAGGCGATTCGCTTGGCTTCTTCGCTTAGAGCCAGCGACTTCTGCCGCCTCAGTACCCGGCCTTGGACATTGGGTCGATGACGGTAGGTCCATGCCGCTTCCAGAAGCACCCGGCGCAGATGCGCATTACCACTTTTAGTAATCGCTCCCCGCTGTACGCGGTTACCGGTGGTGTACTCACTGGACACCAGACCGCTGTAGCCCATCAACTGGCTGGGGCTGGCAAAACGAGACAGGCTGCCCAACTCCGCCACCACCGTAGCCGCGGTCGTCTGCGCCACACCGCGCAACGCTTGCAGGGCTTCGATTACTGCTCGCATTTCGGGAGACGCTTGTTTCACGGCCTCGTCGATCGCCTGCTCGAGCTTGGCAATTCGCTCGGCGATGTGATCGACTTCCTCCCGGTAGTGCTTGAGTGTGGCCTCCCATGCCGGCTGCTCGAAATGTACGTGAATCCGGATCCAGTTCAGGTACTTCTGAGTCCAGGCCTTTCCGGCATCGCTCGGACGCTGGCCGTGGCGCGACAGGAATTTCCCCAATCGGTGACGATGGCGAAGTTGATCTCTCTTCGCCGCCTCGCGTGCCCGCACCAAATCCCGCAGGGCTTCGTGGTTGGCATCCGGAACCCACACCGGCGTCAGCTCGCCGGCCCGGTAACAACGTGCCAGTTTCTCGGCGTCCCGGCGGTCGGTCTTCACCCGGTCTCCGGCCTTGGTGGGGATCAGTGACGGCGCAATCACTTCACACGCCACCCCAAGCTGCGTGAGCTGCCAGTAAAGGACGTATCCCGTCGGTCCGGCCTCATAACAGCACTTCAACGTCTCCAAGGGAGCCAGCTTACCAATCATTTTCCTTATCGATTCCAGCCGGTTCGGGATGACCCCCAGGCTGCGGACTTCCCCACCGGCTTCGGCTACCGCCACAACGATCGTGTCGGCGTGGACATCCAATCCGACAAAGCGTACTTTAGACATGAGCGACCTTCCTTTCGTATGCGGCTCTGCGCCGCTGGATTCACCTCTTCGCAGCGTAACCCGCGCTACTGCGAAACGGTTGGTCGCTCCATCTTGACTAAGGACCAACCCGCAACTCACCTGCGTCGTCCGGTGCCACGGCGGTCACCCGGTCCTACCCCAACACTTCGCGGACCTTGGCAGCCAGCATGGCCGGCGTAAAAGGTTTCGCCAGGTAAGCGACGCCCGCGTCGAGCACACCGCGGTGCGCGATCACTTCTCCGCTGTAGCCGGAAATGAAGAGCACCTTCATTTCCGGCCGAAGTGGGGTGAGTTGATCGGCCATTTCCTTACCGGTCATGCCGGGCATGATCACGTCGGTCAACAGCAGGTCGATCGTGCCCGCATGTTGCGCGGCAAGATCGAGAGCGGCGCGGCCATGCGCCGCTTGGAGCACTTGAAAACCGCAGGATTCCAGCGCGGCAATAATCATCTGGCGTACGTCGTCATGATCCTCCACCACCAGCACGGTCTCGGAGCCGCGCACGGGTGCCGCGGCCGCAGCGGAGACCATGGCGGCAGTCGCCGGCGCGTCGATGCGCGGCAGGTAGATGGAGAACGTCGACCCCTTTCCCGGCTCGCTGCTCACGGCGATCACCCCGTTGTTCTGACGCACGAT
>DATFTE010000229.1:0-25936 GCA_035262225.1 Terriglobales bacterium | reverse complement strand
GTGCATAGTATCCATGGCGGAAGTCGAGCTTGAGTCCCGGCCGGTTCACCCGCACCGTAATGCGGCGATAGCCGCCATCGCGCAGGGGATTGCCGCTGTGATAGCCGAGGATGTAATAGCTCGAGGTGTCCTGCTGTACGCCTTTGAAGACCTGGCTGAAGTCATTGGTGTCGAGGAAGGCGCGACCTCCCGTGTCGGCGGCCAGGGTCACCAGCGTTTCCTGACTCGTGAAATTTGAATTGTACTGATTCAGCGTTGCCTGTCCGGAGAAGGGAGACGTCCCGCGCAGGCTGGCGTTTTGCGCTTCACCGCCGGGCACCATGGCCTCGAGGCCCCGGCTGTCAGTGGTGTAGATGGCGAGATTGGCCCGCACCGCGGCGTTGATGGCGGCCCGCAATTCCGACTGGTTCTCGATGCCGGTGCGGTCCATGCCGCTCGAAAAATAGATCAGCGATTTCTTCTGATCCACCTTTTCCAGCTGTTGAGCGATCGACCGCAGTGCTGCGAGACGGCGGTCAGTATTGAAGATGTTGTACTCGGTGTCGTCGGCGGTGAAGGAGTTGCCAGTGTCGGCGGTTCCTTCTGTTCCTCCGGTGCTGCCTCCCTCAAATCCCTGCCCGGCGTTGGGATTCAACGCGTCTAACGCTTTCTTCAAGGCAGCTTTGTCGGAGGTAAAGTCCTGGTTCACACTGAGGCTGTTGCCGAGGGAAACCACTGCGACCAGATCCGCCGGGGTCATTTGCCGGTCGACATAGTTTTCCGCCGAACTGACCGCGCGTCCGGTTTCGTCCGGTTCCATGGCGCTCAGGTCGAAGAAGAAAATGAGCAGACGCCGGTCCTTGAACGCCGGAGCGCCTTCACCTGCGGGTGCGGGTTTCGTGACGCTCTTACCGGCGCCGCCTCCCAGCAACTCGACCTGCGCAAGATCCACCGTGGGCGTCGCGTCCGTGTTCTCGAGATCGAACGAGACGATCTGTTGCGGCTTGTTGTCCTCGAGGACGGTGAAGTCTTCACGCCTGAGGTCGCGCACCAGGTTGCCGTTCCGGTCGCGCGCAGTCACATTCACCAGGACCACTTCCGTCTCGGCGCGAAACACATACCCCGTGGGCGACTGCTGTGACCGAAGGCTGGAGCACAGCAAGACTGCCGTGAGGCCCAGAGCGGGAATCTTCTGCCACCAGCCGCCTTTTCTCTCTCGATTCATGGTTGCAATTCCTAGAATCTGAATCTCGCGGTCAGCAGAATAGTTCGCATGGGTCCTGCCTGGATCACCCTGCCGTACGAGGGCGAGTTCACTATGGTGTCGATGGCAGTGAACTGCGGCCGGTTGAACACATTCGCAGCTGACACCCGAAACTCGAGGGTCCGGTTTTCCTTCAGCGGCACCACCCTGGTGAGGGCCATGTCGACCAGCAGGCTTCCCGGGCCTTCAATGGTGTTGCGGCCGGCATCGCCGTAGACTCCGCTGGGCGGCAGGGTGAAAGCCGCGGTGTTGAACCAGCGGGATACCGACGGATCGGGTACGGTGCTGGGGAGCCCGGTCGCCTGCGCGCGAAGCGTGCCGTTGACGCCGCCACTGACGTTCTCGATATTTCCCAGGATGCGCGGGCTGAAGGGGAAGCCCGAGGCGATCGTCCAGTCTCCGCTCCACTGCCAGTCGCCGAAGACATCGCGCAGGAGGCCGGACTGGGCGAGCCACCGCCGGTCGTGGCCAAACGGCAGTTCGACGAGGTAGTCCCCGGTGAAGCGGTGGCGCTGATCGAAGTAGGAGAGCCCGCGTTCCGCCGCGGGATCGAAGGCGTTCTGCGCCGGGACCGTCGTGCCTCCGCCGATGGTGGACGCGTTATCGATCGCCTTCGACCAGGTATAGGAACCACCCACCGAGATGCCGCCTTGCAGGCGTTTCCGCAGGCGCACGGTGCCGGCATGCGCGATCGAACTCGCCTGCGAATCCTGAAACAGGAACGGCTGCACGTTGGGGATGCGGGTTCCGCTCAGCGTGCTGTTGGGCGCGGTTACGACGTCGAGCCGCGTTCCCTTGGTGCCTGTGTAATCCAGATTCAGGATGAGCGTGGGGCGGATCTCCTGCTGCACATCGACATTCCAGATCTGCAGATAGCCCAGCCGGTAGTTGGGATTGACGCCGTAGCTGTTGGTCACCACTCCCGGCGGCACAACATCGGCGAAGCCGAATCCCAGCGGAGCCGATCCGACAGCCTGCACATTGGTTTGCGTCACCGAGAACGGCGGCTGGAATCCCAGCTGTTGTACGATGCTCGAGTACGCCGTGGTGTTGTAGTTAATACCGTATCCCGCGCGGAACACCGTTTTCGGCAACGCCTTCCACGCCACGCCCAGGCGGGGGGCGAAGTTGTTGCGATCGGCATGGAGCAGGCTGGAAGGCAAACCGTCCTGGCCGGGCACGACCGGCACAGCCGCAGTGAATGACGGGTTCACCGCCAGATTCACGATCCGGTCATTGATCTCGGAGAAAGGCGAGACATACTCATAGCGCAGGCCCAGATTGAATGTCAGGTTACCGCGGACCTTCCACTCGTCCTGCACGTAGAGATCCCATGAGTTACCCCGGAAATGATAGTTGTTCTCCCCGAACTGCACCGAGTTCTGCTGCGAGGCGCCGAGAAGGAAGTCGGCGAAGTCGAAGCCCGTACCGGGCACGGCCGTTCCTCCGCTGACCAGCGCGGTGTTGAGTCCGGTGAAGACAAAGCTTCCGCGCGCGTTGCTGTCGGTTTCGGTATTCAATTCCACCCGCCGAAAATCGCCGCCCCAGCGCCAGGTGTGCTTGCCGTGGTTCAGAATCATCGAATCGGAAAAAGTCCACGTCTGGTTGCGCTGGAGCAGCGGATTGGTATCTTGAATTCCTCCGAAGTTCGTGAACGCGAGGTTGGGCAATCCCCAGTCGAAGGGGTTGGTCGAGATGCCGGTGATTCCCGCTGCGCCCGCCACGTTGCTCTCGAAGGCGTACAGGTTCTGCGTGGAAACGCGATTGCGGTTGAAATCCACGCGGAAAGAGTTGATCAGCTTGCCAAAGCTGCGGGTGTAACCGACCGGAATGTCGAAGCTCCTTACCGAGGTGTTGCCTCCCACGGTAGGGAAGGGATTGGTCAGCCCGGTTTCGGTGCTGTGATAGTGGAACCCAACATTCAGGTTGTTCTGCGGTCCGCGGCGGTGCGGGCCCACGGTTGTGCCCCCGAAGTTGCGGACCACGCGCAGGTTGAAATCATCCAGATTGCTGGTCGCCGAGGTCACGTAGTGAAAATTCTGAACACCGCCGGGAAGATTCGGCAGCGGGATGTAGTTCAGCAGCGCGAGCGCCGTGGGACTGATGGCGGTAACCTGATTGCCGCCGCTGGTTCCGGGGCCGAAAATCTCGATCGGCTGGCCCCTCGAAATCCCCGAGCTGTAAAGCGTGTGCGAGAAATCTCCCTGGCGCTCGGGAATCGTGGGCACGGTCGAAAACGCGTCATAGGGATTGCTGGCGTGCGACCCGTTGTAATTCACGAAGAAAAAAGTCCTGGAGCCGCCGTTGTAGATCCTGGGAATGATCAGCGGACCGCCGAGCGAGGCCCCAAAGCGCTGCTGCAGGTATCCCGCCTTGGTGGTGGGCTGTCCGGTCAACGAATAGGGAGAGGCATTGAGCGCATCATTGCCCAGGCTGTAGTAGGCGCTGCCGTGGGGGTGGTTGATGTCCAGCCGGCCGCCCCGGAACATGATCATGGGTCCGCCGCCAAATCCACCCGGACCGCCAGGACCGCCCCCACCGCCCCCATTCCCGCGAGGTGCGCCGAACGTCGTGTTGCTGGTGGGACTGGCTACGGAATTTGGTGCGCCCGCGAGCGAACCCCCGCCCGCTCCCAGCTGATCCCGATATTGCTGCATGCGCTGCTGCAGGTCGTTGCTGCTCATGCCGAACATGTTGGGGCTGGAGTTGCTGCCCGAGACGGTGATGGATTCGGTGGCCGTGTCGGGTGCAACCCCGGGAACGGGCATTCCTTGCGGAACCATCTGATCGCCAGAACCGCCGGCATCCAGTCCCGCTTGCGCCTGCAGCAAGGCGAGGGCCTGAAACCCCCGCCCTGCTCCCGTGCCGTTTCCACCGGCTTGCCTTTGTCCCTGGCCCGGAGCCGGCTGCGGGCTGCGGGAGGCCAGCGTCAAATCGAAACTGCTCTGACTCCCGGATGCCGCAACGCTCACATCGCGGGTCAGCGTCGCGAACGCGGGCATCTCGACGGTTACGGCATAGTGTCCGGCCGCCGGCACCTCGACGGAGTAGCTTCCGTCCAGATCGGTCCAGGCGAAAAACTTGTTTCCGCTTGCCGGATCCGTCAGGGTGACCTTGGCCCCGGGAATCGGCGTGTTGCCTGACTTCACGAATCCACGAAGGGGAATGCCCTTTGGGGGCGGCGGGCCTTGGGCAAGGCTGGCGCAACCGAGCACCAACAGCAAGCACAGGAGAGCCGGAGTGGCTGGCGGACGAAGGACGAATGCGGCCGAAAATCTCATGGAAACTTCATCCAGGAGTTTCGGTTGGGCCAGAAGCTGGAATTGGGACAAAACACAATTTTTCCTGCGACGATTTCACAAGCTTATCGTATTGAACCCGGATCCCCCAGCAAGGGGAGTAAAGACTGTGTAAATCCGCGTAAAGTTGCGTAAAGAGAGAGTTACGGCTGCGTGGTCCCTTGGACGGGGGCGGTTTGCGGGGGATTCGGCTTCGCCGAACTCATCTGGATGCTGTTGAGCATTGCGGCATCCCATCCCCCGCCCAGGGCCTGAATGAGTTGCACGCTGGCTGTCATGCGGCGTGCCAGGATCTCGACCGCCACTCGTTCGTTGGACAGCGCGATGGCCTGCGCGGTTGTTACTTCAAGGTAGGTGGTAACGCCGCCCTTGTAGCGCGTGGTCGACAGGTCGAGCGAATGCCGCGAGGCCGCCACCGCAGCCTCCTGGGTTTTCGATTCATCCTCCAGAATGCGCAGGGCAGCCAGGTTGTCTTCCACTTCCTGAAATGCCACCAGCAAGGTCTGGCGGTAGTTCGCCACGCTCTGGTCGTAGCCGGCCCTGGCCTCGTCCGAGATGGCCCGGCGCCGCCCCACATCAAAAGCGGTCACTACCGCCGATGCTCCGGCGGAAAGGAAGCCGCCTGGCCCGGAGATCAGGTTGGTGATGGTGCTGCTTTCAAACCCCCCCGATCCGGAAAGGCTGATCAGGGGAAAGTATCCGGCACGTGCCACGCCGATTTGCGCATTGGAAGCCGCCACACGCCTTTCTGCCGCGGCTACGTCGGGCCGCCGCTCCATCAGGTCGGAAGGCACACCCACGGGGACGGGAGGGGGAGCCGTGTGCCAGGGAGCAAAGGCGAGGTTGAAGGCTGAGGCCGGCTCTCCCACCAGGACGGCGATGGCGTGCTCGAACTGGGCTCTCGCAACCTGCACGTCGATCATCTGGGCGCGCGTGGTTTCCAGTTGCGTCTGCGCCTGGGCTACGTCTACGCCCGAGGCTACGCCTCCACTGTAGCGGTTCTGGGTGAGTTCAAGCGCCTTCTGATAGGCGTCGACGGTATCGCGAAGCAACTGCTCCTCGGCATCCAGCGTGCGCGCTTCGAAGTAGTCGGCCGCCAGAGCGGCGTGTAGGCTGAGGCTGACGTTCTCCAGGTCTCCCGCGCTCGCTTGCGCGTTCGAGCGCGCCGCTTCCACCGTTTTCCGCACCCGGCCAAAAAGATCGGGTTCCCAGGTGACGCCTACGATCGGAATCTGCAGGTCGGTGTAGTTCCGAGCTATGCCCGGGCCGCTCAGCGCCCGGTTCTGGGAGAGCCGGTTTCGCGAAGCCGCGGCGCCTGCGGTCACGGTGGGGTAGGAGTCCGCCCGAACCTGGCGCACCAGGGCGCGAGCCTGGTCGAATTGCGCCAGCGATGCTTTCAGAGTCTGATTGGAAACCTGGATCTTCTCTTGCAGGGCATTTAACTGGGGATCCTGATAGATCTCCCACCACTTTCCCTTGGCGATCTGATCGCTAGGCTGCGCGGTCTTCCAGCCCGGAGGTGTCTCCTTGTAATCCGGTGGAGCGGGCGCACTGGGTCGAGCGTAACGCGGCCCCACCGTGCAACCGCTCAGCACCCCGAGCGCGGCGACGCCTGCCACCAGAATCCATTTTTGGGTGAAATCGCGCCCGCCGCTCATCAGTTCGCAGTCCCCCCCTGGGCTGCGCCGCTCACCGCCGGTGTCACGATGCGCACCTCCTGACCCGACTCGATCGAGTCGGGAGGGTTCACGATGATCGATTCGTTGCCCTCCAGCCCGGCAATGACCTCCGCCTCATTTCCGAAGTCATGTCCCAGGGTGATGGGCTTGAGTTGCGCGTGCCGGCCATC
The DNA here is from genome assembly GCA_035262225.1 of Terriglobales bacterium. GTDB lineage: Bacteria > Acidobacteriota > Terriglobia > Terriglobales > Acidobacteriaceae > DATFTE01. Next base: position 19,545 of record DATFTE010000229.1, on the reverse strand, counting down.
GACAACCGCCGCCACCCGCAAGCCTTCCTGACGGAACAGGAACGTGTTCACCGGCAGGACGTAGGTCGAAACCGTGGTGGGCAGCTTGAGGTGAAGTTCCGCATACGCTCCGCTCAGCAGCGTCCCGGTCGGATTTGGCACATCCACTTCCGCCAGCAGGGTGCGGGTGTTGGGATCGATGGCGTCGGCCGTGCGCACCAGCGTGCCCTGGAATTTCTTGCCGGGGAATTCCGACAGCACCAGATCCGCAGTCAGGCCGGGCTTGGCGGCCTGCGAGTAAGTCTCGGGAACGTTGACGTACACGCGCAGGGTTCCGGGCTGGGCAATCTGAAACAGCGCCGTCTGTGGTCCTCCGCCGCTGCCCGACTGGATCAGCGATCCGATGTCCGTATTGCGCACGGTGATCACGCCATCGAAGGGCGCGTAGATCTTCTCGAACGACTGCAACTGTTCAAGCTGCCTGACATTGGCCTCGTCGGCGGCAACAATCGCCTTGTCGGCGTTGTAGCTGCCCACGGCGTTGTCGGTGTCCTGTTGCGCCACGGAATCGCTCTTCAGCAGCCCCTGGTAGCGGTTGGCGGTGATCTCGGCCAGTTTCAGGTTGGCCTCGGCCGTGTTCAGGTTGGCGCGCGCCTGCTGCAGCTGCTGATCGAGTTCCGGGGTCTCGATCTCCGCCAGCAGCTGGCCCTTTTTCACGTGCGTGCCGATATCGGCATACCAGCGCTTCAGGTATCCGTTGGTGCGGGCGTAAATCGGCGAACTGATGTAGGGTTGAACATTGGCGGGGAGCACGAGCTCCTGCTGCGGAGCCGAGCGTGTGGGCCGCACCACGGAAACCGTCGGCACCGCCATCAGTTCCGTTTCCTTGCGCACCGTGTCGCGGGCCTTCACGCGCGGCAATACGCCGGAAATGTAAACCACGGCTGCCGCTGCCACGGCCAGCCCAGCCACCAGCCAGCGCCGCCGGGGGCGCCCGGGTCCGGGTTTGCCGCTGATGCGAACATCTTCGCTCACAATTTGCCGTTCCAAGCTGTCGTCCTCTTCCACCCGCATAAAGTAACTCCGGATTACCTGAGACTGATGAGCCAGGTTAACCGCGCGATTCAACTTCCCGCCGCACGCGCACGCCGTGCAACCAGCTGAAAAACACGGGAACAAAAAACAGGGTCGCCAGCGTGGCGAATATCAGGCCGCCGATGACCGCGCGGCCCAGGGGAGCGTTCTGCTCGCCGCCTTCGCCCAGTCCCATGGCCATGGGCACCATGCCGATGATCATGGCGAGCGCGGTCATCAGCACCGGGCGGAAGCGCGTGAATCCTGCCTGCAACGCCGCTGCCACCGCGTCCTTGCCTTCCGCCATCTGCTCTTTGGCGAAGCTTACCACCAGGATGCTGTTGGCGGTCGCCACCCCCATGCACATGATGGATCCGGTCAGCGCGGGAACACTGAGCGTGGTGTGGGTGACGAACAGGAACCAGGCAATGCCCGCCAACGCCGCCGGTAAAGCCGAGATGATAATGAAGGGGTCGAGCCACGACTGAAAGTTCACCACGATCAGCAGGTAGACCAGCATGATGGCAAACGCCAGTCCGCCCAGCAGCCCGACGTAGGAGGAACGCATGGTGTCAATCTGCCCACGCACCACCAGCTCTGTGCCACGCGGCAAGTCCTTCTCGTTCTGCTTGACCGCTTTGTCAATGTCCCGGGCCACGCTGCCCAGATCGCGGCCCTGCACGGCGCCGTAGATATCGATCACCGGAGCGATGTCGTAATGCGAGATCACGCCCATACCCACTCCGCGGCGGAAGGTGGCCAGGTCGGCAAAGATCTGCGGTGGCGCGTTGGGGTTGGGACCGCCCACGGGGATGTTTTCGAGGTCTTGCAGGCTGTTGAGCCGGTACTGCGGAGTCTGGGTGGCAATGGAGTAACTGACCCCGTTGGCGGGATTCAGCCAGAACGTGGGCGACGTCTGGAAACTGCCGCTGAGTGACACCAGCAGGTTCTGCGCCGCGTCCCTTTCCGAATACCCGACCTGCTGCGCCTTGGTACGGTCGACGTTGATGTGCAGGTAAGGCTGGTCGAAGGTCTGCTGAATGCGCAGGTCGGTGGTTCCCGGAATACGGCGTACCTGGGCAAAGAGCTTGTCGGCGAAGACGCGGTTGGCCTGGAGGTTGTACCCGCGGACCTGCACATCAATCGGTGCCGGCAATCCGAAATTCAGGATCTGGCTGACGATGTCGGCCGGGAGGAACGCAAACGTGACTCCGGGAAACTGCTGCGCCAGGCGCAAACGCAGGTCGTGCACGAACTCTGCGGTCGGTCGGTGCTTCTCGGAAAGGCTGACCAGGATATCCGCGTCGCCGGGCCCGATGGGAGCCGAGTTGCTGTAGGACAGGTTAATGCTGCTGTAAGGCAGTCCGATGTTGTCGATGATGCTGGAGATCTGGTCCTGGGGGATCGCCTCGCGGATCGATCGCTCGACCTGATCACACAGGCGCGCCGTCTCTTCGATGCGCGTGCCGGTACGGGCGCGGAGGTGGAGCTTGAACTGTCCCGCGTCTACGGCGGGGAAGAAATCCTGCCCCAGCCAGGGAGCCACGAGCGCCAGCGAAGCCACGCAGACGATCAGGAACGTGATCAGAAACAGCTTGCGATGGGCCAGGCACGCCTCCAGCCAGCCGTGATAGCGCTCGCGGAATCTCTCGAAGGCCTCCTCGAATTTCAGCTGCCAGCGGACCAGGGGGTTGCGCGTGGAACCCAGATGACCCGCCTCGTGTTCGTGTCCGCGCAGCAGATACTTGGCCATCGTCGGCACCAGCGTTCGCGACAGCAGATACGAAGCCAGCATGGCGAACACCACGGCTTCGGCAAGCGGAACGAAAAGATACCGCGCCACCCCCGAGAGGAAGAACATGGGCACAAACACGATGCAGATCGCCAGGGTCGAAACGAAGGCTGGCACGGCAATCTGCGCCGCGCCGTCCAGGATCGCCTGCTCGATTTCCTTCCCCTGGGCGATATTGCGGTTGATGTTCTCGATTTCGACCGTCGCGTCATCCACCAGAATGCCCACCGCCAGCGCCAGCCCGCCCAGGGTCATGATGTTGATGGTCTCGCCCAGGGCGCTCATGGTGATGATCGAAGTAAGAATCGCCAGCGGAATCGAAACCGCGATGATCAGTGTGCTGCGCCAGCTCCCCAGAAAGATCAGGATCATCAATCCGGTCAGGCAGGCGGCGATGGTGGCCTCCTTCAGCACGCCGTTGATCGAGGCACGCACAAAGATGGACTGATCCGCCAGGGGATCAATGTGCAATTCGGGCGGGACCGACGCCTGGATCTGGGGCAGAATCTGCTTGATGCCCGAGATCACATCCAGGGTCGAAGCATTCCCCGTCTTCTGGATCGTCAGCAGCGATGCCCGCTGCCCGTTGACGCGGACGATATTGGTCTGGGGAGGGAAGCCGTCGCGAACCCAGGCGACGTCATGGATGTAAATGGTGTTGGTCCCGACGGTTTTGATCGGCAGGTTGTTCAACTCCGCCACTGTCTTCGGGCTGCCGTTCAGGTCGACCTGATACTCGAACGGGCCGATCTTCGATGTGCCTGCGGGAAGAATCAGGTTCTGCGCGCTGACCGCATTCACCACGTCTGCCGGTGACAACCCGCGCGCCTGCAGAGCGGTTGTATTCAGGTCCACTTGCACCTGGCGCTGTTTGCCGCCGTAAGGGTAAGGTACGGCGGCGCCCTGCACAGTAACGATCTTCGTGCGGATAAAGTTCAGGCCGTAATCATTCAGTTCCTGCTCGGAAAGCGTCTTGCCGGAAAGCGCCAGCTGCAGAATCGGCACGCTCGAGGCACTGTAGCTGATGATCAGCGGAGGAAAGGTTCCCGGGGGTAAACTGCGCAACGCCGTCTGCGAAATTGCCGTCAACTGTGCGATCGCCTTGTCGACATTCGCGTGCGGCTGGAAAAACACCTTGACAACCGCGATTCCGTTCAACGACTGGGATTCGATGTGGGAGATGTCGTCGACCGTCGTCGTCATGAAGCGCTCGGTCTGGGAAACGATTCGATCCGACATCTCTTGCGGATTCAGGCCGCCGTAGTTCCACAGAACACTGACCACGGGAATGTTGATGTTGGGGAAAACGTCGGTGGGAGTGCGCAGAATGACGAACGGCCCGACAATCAGAATCAGCAGCGAAGCCACCACGAACGTATAAGGTCGCCGTAATGCAAGTCGAACAATCCACATAACCGAACCTTCTTCCCCGATCCTTTAGACGGGCCCGGACTTCCCCTGTCAGTGTTGACCGATATCCCCGGAGACGAACCCACGTTCCCGGGATGGACGACCTGGATAGGAGGACAAAAGCAAGGCCTTTACCAATCGGCGAGTCTCCAGCCGGGACGATCTATCCCGCCAGGAACAGGGGGCTTAGGTCGTCAGTCTACTCAGATCGGGGTTATTCCCCGGACCGGATGGGCGTCTTTAGTGTCGAGGGATCGACATCATTCGACACCGCGGAATCGGGAAGTTCCCGAAGCCTGTCGTCGTCCGCTTCCGGCACACGGATGAAGTCAGGCCGACTGGCGGGGAATTTTCAGCCGCCGCATTTTGTAGATCAGGGTCGTGCGCGGGATTCCCAGGCGCCTGGCCGCGCCGTCCTGTCCCCCGACGACCCATCCGCTCGATCGCAGAGCTTCAAGAATATGTTCCCGTTCCGCGTCTTCGAGCGTGAGCTGGCCGCCCTGGGGCCGGGCCGGGGCCGGCAGCCGCAGCTCCGACAACGGAGGCTCGAGGACTCGGCCGTCGGAAAGAATCACCGCGCGCTCGATGAAATTCTGCAGCTCGCGGATGTTTCCCGGCCAGGGATAACGCAGCAGGGCTTCGATCACATGGGGAGGGATTTTCTCAATGCGCTTGTTCATGGCCTGTGCGTACTTGGAGACAAAATAATTGACCAGGACGGGAATGTCCTCGCGGCGCTCCCGCAGCGGAGGAATCACGATGGGAAAAACGTTCAGGCGGTAATACAAGTCGGCGCGAAACTGCCGCTCTTCCACCATCTTGGCCAGGTCACGGTTGGTGGCCGCTACCAGGCGTACGTCCACCTGGATCGAGCGCGTGCCTCCCAGGCGCTCGAATTCCTGCTCCTGCAAGACCCGCAGCAGCTTGGGCTGCAGTTCGGGAGGAATATCTCCGATTTCATCGAGAAACAGCGTGCCCTTATGGGCCAGTTCGAAGCGCCCGATCTTGCGCGCAATGGCGCCGGTGAAGGCCCCCTTTTCGTGGCCAAATAACTCGCTTTCGAGGAGCCCGAGGGGAATGGCCGCGCAGTTCAGCTTGACGAAAATATTGTCCTGCCGCGAACTCAGGTTGTGGATGGCGCGCGCCACCAGCTCTTTTCCCGTTCCTGTCTCGCCCTGCACCAGTACCGTACTTCCCGTCGGAGCCACGGTCTCCGCCTGCCGCAGCACGCGTCCGAGAGCCGGGCTTCGTCCCAATATCTCCTCGAACCCGTGCTCGGTGCGGATTTCCCGCGCCAGGTAGGTACGTTCTTCCACCAGCTTTTCCTGCGATTCGCGCAGCTCGCGGTATTCGAGCGCGTTCTCGAGCGCGATGGCGACCTGGCTCGACACCTGGCTCAGAAACTCCACGTCTTCCTGGGTGAAGGCATTCTCCCGCCGGTCGAGCAGATGCAGCACACCCAGCGTCCGGCCCTGGCGAATGATCGGGAGGAAGCATCCTGACTGAAAGCCTTCACCGGCATTGATGCGTAACGCGGTCTCATCCAGCGAGGTGGGCGCGGTGCTGAACACCAGCGGCTTTCCGCTGCTGAACGCTGTTCCCGGGCTCGATCCCCCCACGGGCAGTACCATCTCTTCCCGCAGGAATCCCCGTCCCCGCGGGAAGTCCAGCCCGTACAGGCGCAGGACTTGCCGGTTCTGATCGGGCAGCGACAGACAGGCCGCATCGCATTGCATCGCGCTGCGCACACAGGCGGGAATGGCGCGGAACAGCTCCGACAAGGCGAGATTCGAAACCACCGCGTTGTTCACCGCCAGCAGCAGCTTCAAGCGGTCCCGCTCGCGCACCACCTGCTGCTGAAAGGCCTGCGCGTCCTCGTAGTTCAGGGCATTCTCCACGGCAATGGCCACTTGCGCGGCTACCCGGGTGGGGATCTCCAGATCGTCCGCACCATAGGCATTCGGTTCGGCGGCGCCAATCGTCAGCGTCCCCAGTTTCCTGCGGGGCGTGCTGAGCGGAAGACAGACCGCCGAGCGCACCCCGTAGGCGCGAAACGTTTCCATGGCGCGGGCAAAGCGGTTTTCCGGCAAAGTGTCGGTAATCACAATGGCGCTCTGGCTCTTCCAGGCCTCGGCCGAGAGCGAGCCCTCCATGGGAAACTCCATGCCCGGCTTCAGGGCGCCATTCTCGGTGGCTTCGAGCGTGCGCAGCCGCATGACATTCTGTTCGGGATCGGGCAACACCAGCGAGAGATACTTGAAATTCAGAAGAGCGTGCAGGCGGCGGGTCAGGTCCTGGAACAGGTCAGCAAGATTGCGGTGCGAGGCGATCGATTCCGTCACCTCGAGCAGCGCGACATACTGGGCGTGGGAAAGTTGCTCGCGGGAAAGTTCGGCCGAGTTTTCTGCCAGGTGCTCCATCCCCTCCCCGCGCGGGCGAAACCGATCCTGTCCATTCTAGATGAACCATGGTGTCGAGCGGATGTCGAATATTCGACAGCCGGTCCGCCCGGAAGCTTCGTCCAGTCAATTTGTTAGTCTGTAACATGTTCACAACATTACGGATATCGTAGTGTTGCAGCAGTGTTGTCGCCTTGGAATTGGACGTGCTCCCCTAGTCTGGCAATAAGCAAAGGTGCGTTTGCCGCGAGGTGCGAAGCATCATGGATCGCGCGGGAAGGGAGCTATGGAGACCAGGCAACTCGGACAGAGCGACTTGAGGATTACCCCCATCGGGATTGGCGCATGGGCGATGGGAGGAGGCGGTTGGGAGTGGGCCTGGGGTCCGCAGAACGACAGCGATTCGATCGCCGCCATCCAGGCGGCACTCGATCTCGGCATCAACTGGATCGATACCGCGGCCGTTTACGGCCTGGGGCATTCCGAGGAAGTGGTGGCCCGCGCGCTTCACCTGCGCCGTCCTCGCCCCTACGTCTTCACCAAGTGTGAGCGTGTCTGGGACGAGGATGGAAGGATCGGCGGTTCGCTGAAAGCTGCATCCATCCGCCGTGAGTGTGAAGTCAGTTTGGGGCGCCTGAAAGTCGACGCCATCGACCTCTACCAGATTCACTGGCCCCAACCCGACGAAGACATCGAAGAAGGCTGGACCGAGATGGCGCGCCTGCAGAGGGAAGGCAAGGTGCGCTACATCGGTGTTTCCAATTTCAGCGCCCGACAAATGGAACGTGCGCAGGCGATCGCTCCCATTACTTCGCTCCAGCCGCCTTACTCCATCCTGGCGCGGGAGGTCGAGAAGGCCGAATTGCCATACGTCCGGCGGAACCACATTGGGGTGATCGGCTATTCGCCCATGCATTCAGGATTGTTGACAGGTTCGATGACGCGCGCGCGCATTGCCCAGTTCGCGCCCGATGACTGGCGGCGCCACAATCCGAACTTTCTGGAACCGCTGCTGTCACGCAATCTCCGCCTGGTCGAATTGTTGCGGGAAATCGGACGACGCTGCGGGCGCACCGCCGGGGAAGTCGCCATCGCCTGGACGCTCGCCAATCCCGCAGTTACCGCAGCCATCGTCGGAGTGCGCAGCGCCGAGCAGGTCTTTGGTGTCATCGGAGCGGGAGAGCTCCGTCTTACCCAGAGCGAAGTCGGCGAAATTGAAGCTGCCCTGCGGCAGGAAGTGCCGGTCTGATTCGATCTTTGTAAATCATTGTAAAGATAGCCGAATCTGATTGCGCGGCCGGAATCCCGCAAGCTTTCAGTGATAAAGTTAAGCTTGGCTGGGATGAGCTTTCATCCAAAAAGGGAGCGCCCTGCGGCTGTAGAGAGATACCTGCCTTCCCGCGAAGCTTTCCCGGAGCGGGTGATGGATCAATCGTAACCGAGCCGAAGTCCGTTACGTCAAAGACCGAGTGAATATGAAAAAGACGCTGTTGCTGAATGTCCTGCTGGCGGTGTGCGCCATAGGTTGGGGATGCGGAAGCGCGGATCCCAAGTCGACCGCGCGGGCGGGCGGACCTCCGCCAGCCGTGCCCGTATCGGTCGCAACCGCGGAACAGCGCGATATGCCCGTGTATCTCACGGGCCTGGGATCGGTCACAGCCTTCAATACCGTGAATATCAGGAGCCGCGTCGACGGCGAGCTGGTTCAGGTGGCTTTCAAAGAAGGTGAGATGGTCAAGAAGGGTGACTTGCTGGCGGTGATCGATCCACGGCCGTTCCAGGTAGCCCTGAGCCAGGCGGAAGCGCAGCTGTTCAAGGACCAGGCGAGCTTGCGCGACGCGCAGCTGAATTACGAGCGTTTCAAGGGCCTGCTGCAGGACTCGGGCGCCATGTCGCAGCAGCAGGTCGATACCCAGAAAGCCACCGTCGATCAGCTGGAGGGCGCGGTGCGCGCCGATCAGGCGGCCATCGACAATGCCAAGCTGCAGCTGACCTATTCGCACATCACCGCTCCCGTCAGCGGACGGATCGGTCTGCGACTCGTCGACGTCGGCAACATCGTTCACGCCACCGACACCAACCCCATGCTCGTGATCACGCAACTGCAGCCCATCGCCGTGATCTTCACCTTGCCCGAGGATAATATCCCGGCGGTCGCACGGCGCATGCGCCAGGGGGACCTTCCCGTCGAGGCCTGGAGCCGCGATGATCAAACCAAGCTGGCCACTGGCACTCTGCTGACCATCGACAATCAGATCGATCAGACCACCGGCACCGCGCGCCTGAAAGCGGTGTTCCCCAATCCCGACAATGCGCTCTGGCCCAATCAGTTTGTAAATGCCCGCCTGCTGCTCGAGGTGAAGAAGAACGCGATTGTCATTCCCGCAGCCGCTATTCAGCGGGGTCCGCAAGGCACGTTCGTTTTCGCGGTAAAGCCGGACAAGAGTGTCGAAGTGCGTCCCGTCAAGGTCGACATTACCCAGAACAACCACTCCGCGATCGCCAGCGGTCTAAGCCCAGGCGACATCGTGGTTACCGATGGTCAGGACAAGCTGAACGAAAAGAGCAAGGTGGAACCGCGTCCCGGCGGGAACTCCAGCCGGACCGCCCAACTCTCCGGACAACCATGAGTCCCTCGCGGCTATTCATTCTTCGGCCGGTGGCGACCACGCTCTTGATGGTGGCGGTGCTGCTGGTGGGACTGGTTGCCTATCGTCAGCTTCCCGTCTCCGCCCTGCCCGAGGTCGACTACCCCACTATTCAGGTCGTGACCTTTTATCCCGGCGCTGATCCCGAGGTGATGGCATCGTCCGTGACTTCACCTCTGGAACGCCAGTTCGGCCAGGTTCCCGGCCTGAGCCAGATGACCTCGACCAGTTCCTTCGGCAGCTCGATCATCACCCTGCAATTCACCCTCGATCAGAATATTGACGTTGCCGAACAGCAGGTGCAGGCAGCCATCAATGCTGCCACAACTTATCTTCCTTCGGAACTGCCGAACCCTCCGATCTATAGCAAGGTGAATCCGGCGGATGCCCCCATTCTCACTCTGGCGCTGACCTCCGACACGCTGCCGCTTTCAAAAGTCGAGGACGTGGCCGATACCGCTCTCGCGCAGAAGATCTCGCAACTGCCCGGCGTGGGTCTGGTGTCCATCAGCGGCGGTCAGAAGCCGGCGGTGCGCATCCAGGTGAATCCCACCCAGCTGGCGTCTTACGGATTGAGTCTTGAGGACGTCCGTGCCGCGCTGGCCGCGGCGAATGTCGATCAGGCCAAAGGCACGCTCGACGGTCCCCGCCAGTCGTACACCATCGGCGCCAACGATCAGCTCACCGCTGCCGAGCAATATAAGCCGATTGTCATCGCCTATCGCAACGGCTCGCCCGTACGCCTTTCCGACATAGCCAATGTCGTCGATGGCATCGAGAACACCAAGCAGGCAGCCTGGATGAACCTCACCCCGGCGGTGATCGTAAACATTCAGCGCCAGCCCGGGGCGAACATCATCAGCGTCGTCGATCGCATCAAGCTGCTCTTGCCGCAGTTGAAGTCGTCGCTGCCTTCCGCGGTTCAGGTCCACATCCTCACCGACCGCACCGAGACCATCCGCGCTTCGGTCAAGGACGTACAGTTTGAACTCATGCTCACCGTCGCCCTGGTGGTGATGGTCATCTTCCTGTTCCTGCGCAATTTCTACGCCACCATCATTCCGGGTGTGGCCGTGCCCCTCTCTCTCGTCGGTACCTTCGGAGTGATGTACCTGCTCGGTTACAGCCTGAACAACCTGTCCCTCATGGCCCTGACCATCTCCACCGGATTCGTGGTGGACGATGCCATCGTCATGATTGAAAACATTGACCGCTTCCTCGAGGAAGGCTATTCCCCGCTGGATGCAGCCTTGAAAGGCTCGGGGCAGATCGGCTTCACCATCGTCTCGCTGACGGTTTCGCTCATCGCCGTACTGATTCCGCTCCTCTTCATGGGCGACATCGTGGGCCGCCTGTTCCGCGAGTTCGCGGTCACTCTGGCAGTCACCATTCTGGTCTCGGCTTTTGTTTCCCTCACCCTGACGCCGATGATGTGCGCCAAGCTGCTCAAGCCCAAGGACGCCGCCAAAGAGAGCTGGTTCTACCGAAAATCCGAGGACTTCTATAACAAGGTGATCGAGTGGTACGGGCGCCTGCTCAAGGTCGTTCTGCGCTACCAGACCACAACTCTGCTGGTCACCCTCGGCACCCTCGTCCTCACCCTGTTTCTTTACGTCATCGTTCCCAAAGGTTTCTTTCCGGTGCAGGACACCGGCGTCATTCTCGGCGTCTCCGAGGCGCCGGAGAACATTTCCTTCCCCGCCATGGCGGCGCGGCAGCAGGCCCTGAGCGCCATCATTCTGAAAGATCCCGATGTCGCCAGCTTGTCGTCGTTTATCGGCGTCGATGGCACCAACGTCACCCCCAACAGCGGCCGCATCCAGATCAACCTGAAGCCGCGCGACCAGCGTCGCGACACCGCCTCCGACATCATCCGCCGTCTGCAACCACAGCTGGCCCAGGTGGAGGGCATCACGCTTTACATGCAGCCGGTGCAGGATCTGACCGTCGAAGACCGCGTCAGCCGAACCCAGTTCCAGTACACCATGGAAGACACCGACGCCCGGGAACTGTCGCTGTGGGCGTCGAAACTGGTCGACAAGCTGAAGACCCTGCCCCAATTGCGCGACGTCGCCAGCGACCAGCAGAACGACGGCCTGCGTGCCGATCTGGTCATCGATCGGGACACGGCTTCGCGCCTCGGCATCCTGCCCGCTGCCATCGACAACACCCTCTACGACGCCTTCGGACAGCGTCAGGTTTCCACCATCTTCACCCAGCTCAACCAGTACCACGTGGTGCTCGAAGTCGATCCTCACTTCCAGCAGAACCCGGATTCGCTCAAGAACATTTACGTGAAGTCCGCGACCGGGATGCAGGTTCCGCTTTCCTCGTTTGCCCACTTCGAAACCAAGAACGCCCCTCTGGCGATCAACCACCAGGGGCAGTTCCCCGTGGTCACTTTGTCGTTCAATCTTGCGCCGGGAGTCTCGCTGGGCGATGCCACCAAGGCGATTGAGGCAGCGGAACGGGAAATAGGCCTGCCCGCCAGCATCCACACCAGTTTTCAGGGCACGGCGGCGGCCTTCCGGAATTCACTCTCTACCGAGCCCTGGCTCATCCTGGCCGCCATCATCACCGTTTACATCGTTCTCGGAGTTCTCTACGAGAGCTACATCCATCCCCTCACCATTCTCTCCACCCTTCCCTCGGCCGGCGTGGGCGCGATCCTGGCGCTGCTGATCACGGGCAACGATCTGGGCGTGGTCAGCCTGATCGGCATCATCCTTCTGATCGGCATCGTGAAGAAAAACGCCATCATGATGATCGATTTCGCCCTCGAGGCTGAACGGGTGGAGAAGAAGCCTCCCGAGGAAGCCATCTTCCAGGCATGCCTGCTGCGCTTTCGTCCCATCATGATGACGACCATGGCTGCCCTTCTTGGTGGCTTGCCCCTGGCTCTGGGGCGGGGCACCGGCTCCGAGCTGCGTCATCCCCTGGGCATCACCATCGTCGGCGGATTGCTGCTCAGCCAGTTGCTTACGCTGTTTACCACTCCGGTGGTTTACCTCTGGTTCGATCGCCTGGCCAAGCGTTTCGAACGTTTCTCCATCGGCAATCCCATCGAGGAGCCCATGACGGGGGACTGAGCGATGAATATTTCTGCTCCCTTCATCAAACGGCCCATCGGCACTTCGCTGCTTACCATTGCCTTGCTGTTGTCCGGGATTCTGGCCTTCAATTTTCTTCCCGTTGCTCCCCTGCCGCAGGTGGAATTCCCGGTTATCCAGGTGGGCGCCTCGCTGCCCGGAGCCAGCCCCGAGACCATGGCCTCCGCCGTAGCCACTCCTCTCGAGCGCCAGTTCGGACGCATTGCCGGCGTGAACCAGATGACCTCCACCAGTCAGCTGGGCTCGACCAGCATCGTCCTGCAGTTTGACCTCAACCGGAACATCGATGCCGCCGGGCGCGATGTCCAGGCCGCCATCAATGCCGCCCGCAGCCAGCTGCCCTCGTATTTGCCCGGCAATCCCACCTATCGCAAGGTAAATCCTGCGGACGCGCCCATCGTCATCATGGCGCTGACTTCCGACACCTTTACTTTGCCCAGGATGTATGACGCAGCCGACTCCATCCTTGGTCAGAAGATTGCGCAGATCAACGGCGTGGGCCAGGTTTTTGTCGGCGGCGGCGCGCGCCCCGCGGTGCGCGCCGAAGTAAATCCCATGCTCCTCAACAAGCTCGGGGTGGGGCTCGATACCGTCCGCACCGCCCTGGGCGCGGCGAACGCCAACCGCCCCAAGGGGCAGGTCGCCAATGACGTGGATGCCTGGACGATCACCGCCAACGATCAGCTGATGGATGCGGACAAGTATCGTGACATCATCGTCGCTTACAACCCGCAGACCGGAGCCCCGGTCCGCCTGGGCGATGTCGCCGATGTTCAGGATGCAGTCGAAGACATTCACAACGTGGGCCTGGCCAACGGGAAGCCCGCAGTGCTCATCATCGTCTTCCGCCAGCCGGGCGCCAATATCATCGACACCGTCGACCGTATTCGCGCCCAGATGCCCCGCCTGCAGGCCTCCATCTCGCCCGCTATCAACCTCAGCATCATCCTCGACCGCACGGTCACCATCCGTGCATCGGTCCGCGACATCGAAGTCACCCTGGTGCTCTCCATCATTCTCGTGATCCTGGTGGTGTTCGTGTTCCTCCGGACCTTCCGGGCAACCATGATTCCCAGCGTCGCCGTGCCCTTGTCGTTGATTGGCACGTTTGGTGTCATGTACCTGCTGGGTTACAGCCTCGACAACCTCTCGTTGATGGCGCTCGCGATCTCGACCGGCTTCGTGGTGGACGACGCCATCGTCGTGCTCGAAAACATTACCCGCTATCTCGAGCAGGGCATGCGTCCGGTGCAGGCCGCTTTCCGCGGGGCAAAGGAAATCGGTTTTACCGTGCTTTCCATGAGCACTTCGCTGGTCGCCGTCTTCATTCCCATTCTTCTCATGGGAGGCATCGTCGGCCGCCTGTTCCGCGAATTTGCCGTGACCCTGAGCATCGCCATCGGCGTTTCCCTGCTGGTTTCGCTCACCACCACTCCCACCATGTGCGCGAAGTTTCTGAAGCCGCTCGGGGAAGAGAAGCACGGGCGCTTCTACCGCCTCAGCGAGCGTGGCTTCGATGCCATCCTCCGCTGGTATCGAGGCGGACTGGGGTGGGTGTTGCGGCATCAGTTTCTGACCCTGTGCGTCACGGTGCTCACCGCCTGTTTGAGTGTGTATCTCTACATCATCGTGCCCAAGGGCTTCTTCCCGCAGCAGGATACGGGGCGGCTTTCGGGTTCGGTGCAGGCCGCGCAGGACATTTCCTTCGGCGCCATGCGCGCCAAGATGGTCGAATTCGTCAACCTCGTGATGCAGGATCCCGCGATCGAGAATGTCATGGGCTTTGCCGGTGGCAATACTGCCATGAACCAGGGCCGCATGTTCATTACCCTGAAACCGCTCAGTGAGCGCAGGGTCAGTGCCGACCAGGTGGTGAATCGCCTGCGCGGCAAGCTGGCGGTGGTTCCGGGAGCGACACTGTTCATGCAGGCCGCGCAGGATCTGACCATCGGAGGACGCCAGAGCCAGGCACAATTCCAGTACACGTTGCAAGGCGAGAACCTGAACGAGCTGAACGAGTGGGCCCCGCGCCTGGTTGACAAACTGCGCGCTCTGCCGGAATTGCGCGATGTCAACACCGACCAGCAGAACAAGGGACTCGAAGCCAGCGTCATCATTGACCGTGATACGGCGGCCCGGCTGGGCGTGGCAGCCGCCGACATCGACAGCGCGCTCTACGATGCTTTTGGCCAGCGTCAAGTCTCCACCATGTACCGTCCGCTCAACCAGTATCACGTGGTCATGGAGGTGGCGCCCGATTTCGAGAAAAGTCCCGACGCCCTGCAGACGATTTACGTGCGGTCATCCGCGGGTCAGGTGGTTCCGCTGTCAGCCTTCACTCACTTTGGCCCGTCGAATACCGCGCTCGCGGTCAACCACCAGGGACAATATCCGTCGGTCACCATCTCGTTTAATCTTGCTCCCGGAGTGTCGCTCGGCCAGGCGACTCAGGTCATTGAGAACGCCGAGCGGTCCATTGCATTTCCGGCCACCATTCATGCCAGTTTTCAGGGCACCGCGGCCGCCTTTCAGGATTCGCTTTCCAGCCAGCCCCTGCTGATTCTCGCCGCCTTGCTGACCGTCTATATCGTGCTGGGCATTCTCTACGAGAGCTACATCCATCCCATCACCATCCTCTCGACGCTGCCTTCGGCGGGTGTGGGCGCGTTGCTCGCGTTGCTGATCAGCAGGAACGAACTCAACGTCATCGGGATGATCGGCATCATCCTGCTGATCGGCCTGGTCAAAAAGAATGCCATCATGATGATCGATTTCGCCCTCGACGCCGAGCGCAGGGAGGGGAAGTCGCCCATCGACGCAATTCACGAGGCCTGCCTGCTCCGCTTCCGTCCTATCATGATGACGACCATGGCCGCCCTGCTCGGCGGTCTGCCCCTGGCTCTGGGGACAGGGACGGGCTCCGAACTGCGCCGCCCGCTGGGGATTACCATCGTTGGAGGTCTGATCGTCAGCCAGATGTTGACGCTGTTCACCACTCCGGTGGTTTACTTGTACATGGATCGGTTACGCTGGTGGGCCAAGCGGCGCTGGGGAGCCACTGCGCCGTCGGTTTCGCCGAAACCGACGGCGGCGGATTGACCGACCTCAGCCTGGCGGTGGGGATGTAGATTGCACTAGCGCTTATTCGGGAAACGAATTGTCACCCAAGGCAGATTGGCAAGATCTCAAAAACCGGACTGAGCTGACCACCCTGCTTCTCATTGCTGTGTGGTTCGGTGTGGTCACCGGTCTCGTGGAAGGCGCGGGTCTCATGCTGTTCCAGCGGCTGAACTGGGCCAGCTGGGGTCCCATGCTGCACGTCTCGTGGCCGATTCTGTGGATCTCGCCGCTTTCGGACGTCCTTTTCTTCCTCTTCCTCGCCGGGTGCGTAAGTCTGATTGCTCGCCTGATACCGCGCCTTCCGGCGCTGCCCGCGCTGGTGTTTCTGCTGTCTGTCCTCTCGGTTTACAACTGGCTCACCGTGACTGCGCGCCTTTACCACTGGAGTTGCCTGTTGCTGGCGATCGGCGCGGCCACGGCATTCACGCGATGGTTTTCCGCCCACAGGGAGGCGGTCGTCCGGTTCTGGAAGCGAAGTGTTCCGTGGGTGATCGCCGCCGGCGCACTGGCCTTCATCGGCGTTCAGGGCGGACTGCGCCTGGCCGAGAGCCGGAGACTGGCCGAGCTTCCCGGGGCCGCGTCTGGTTCTCCGAACGTGCTGGTCATCGTCATTGACACGCTCCGGGCCGATCACCTGTCTTCCTACGGCTACCCCCGGCCCACCAGTCCGAATATCGACCGCATGGCACAGCAGGGCACGTTATTTGAGAACGCCGTATCCACTTCATCGTGGAGCTTCCCTTCGCATGTTTCCTTGCTCACGGGACGCTACGAGTTCGAACACGGGATGGGCGAGGTTCCTCGCATGCCGCTTTTCGGGCGGGCGGTGAACGGCTTTCGCGGCTTTCCGACGTTAGGACAGGCGCTCGAACAACGCGGCTATCGCACCGCGGCATTTTCCGCGAACCGCACCTATTTCTCGAGTGATCTGGGTTTCTGGCAGGGAATGACGCACTTCGAGGACTACTTTCACTCGCCCGCCGATGCCTTCGTACGCACACTCTATGGACGCGAGTTTTCCCGGATTTATCTGTCGCGCACCGAGCACAGCAAGCCCAAACGCCTGTTGCGGTGGCTGGGTGTCGAGTCGATTCTCGACGCCGACGAGGAGGGTTCCGGCAGCCGCGGGGGCGCACAAGGGGTGCGGAAGAGAGCGACGGAAGTTAACCGTGAGTTGCTTGACTGGGTTGGAGAGCCGGACGGCAGCCAGCGCCCCTTCTTTGCGGTGCTCAACTATTTTGATGTGCATGCGCCGTATGGTGGACCACGCTCGTTCGTCAAGCAGTGGCCACAAGACGATCCTGTGGATCTGTACGACGACAGCATCCGCTATGTAGACGACTGTATCGGACAGTTGACGACGAAACTTGCGGAACGAGGCTTCGGGAAAAACACGCTGGTGGTGATCACCTCGGACCATGGCGAGTCGCTGGGCCAACATGGCTTGAAAAGCCACGGGTCGGCGCTATACCGGGAAGTTATCCGTGTACCACTGATTTTGTGGTTCCCGGACCAGGTCCGGTCTGATCTGCGGGTCACCGAGGAGGTTAGCAATTCGGCGATTCCCGCGACCGTCATGGACCTCCTGCGCGGAAGTCCGCGGGGCTTTCCCGGGCCCACCCTCAGCCAATTCTGGCGCGAGCGCTCCGGGCACCTTGAAAAACCGGTGGCGCTCTCCGAATTGGAAAAGAACGAGTTTCTAACCCGACAAGAGCAGGAAGACGCGGGTACAGTTCCTACCGCAACTTCCGGTCGAATGCAGTCCCTCGTGGTGGGTTCGTGGCACCTGGTTGTTCATGAGACCCTGGGTGCGCAACTTTATAACTGGACGCAGGACCCGGGCGAACTCCACGATCTGAGTCGCACCAGTGATGGTCAGGCGGTAGTGGAGACAATGGTCGAAGCGTTGCGCGACAAGATGTCTGGACAGACAAACGCCGAGGATATGTCTCCAACCAGCAAGCTCGCCCGATCTCTGGATGAGAAAATGCGACAGCGAATGGCGGTGCCGCGGGAGGCGGGCACGGGGAGGCGGGCCCTTGCTGTCGGCACAATCAGTGCCAGCCGGTGAGACGAAAGCGCGGCATCGGAGGTATACTTTCAGTTACGATCCTGATGTGGCGACAGGAACATCGGTGTCCAGGGCGTCCCCGGCTCAGGTAAGATCACAAGCTGTCAGAATTTACCGTTTCCCCAGCCCAGCTTTTAAGGAGTGCCGCATGCGTGCCGAACCCCTCCTCGCGCTTTACGCGGGGCCAGATCAGATCATGACCGTGACCTCTGGTCTCGCCAGTCTGCTCGGATTGGTGCTGATCTTCTGGAATAAAGTAGCGACCGCCTTTTTCAAGCTGATTGGCAGGCCTCGCCCATCGCCGGAACCGGAGGCCGCGGAGACGACTGAGGATTCTTCCACCAAGGTCGAGTAGGTCCGGACTACTGTTGCGAAAAAAAGTCATCGTTATCGGTCTCGATGGGCTCGAGCCTGGCATCGTGGAGACCATGCTGTCGCGCGCAGAGTTGCCCAACCTCGCGCATATCCGCGGGCAGGGAGGCTATCTGCGCTTGGGTACGACCTACCCCGCGCAGACCCCCGTCGCCTGGTCATCGTTCGCGACCGGCACGAATCCCGGCGGGCATGGAATCTTTGATTTCATCTCGCGCGATCCCCGCACTTATCAACCCGATGCTGCACTCAGCCGCTTCGAGCGGCCGAAGAACATGCTGGCCCAACCGCGGGTGGTCAACCAGCGGCGCGGAACACCGATTTGGCAAGTCCTGAGCCAGGCGGGCATTCCCAGTGTTGTGCTGCGTTGCCCCTGTACCTTTCCTCCCGATTCCTTCGAAGGGCGGATGCTCGCCGGAGTGGGAGTTCCCGATCTGCGCGGCAGCCAGAGCAAGGGAACCTTTTACACCCAGAACCGCACCGCCGTGGCTAAGGAAAACGAGCAGTTGGTCATGCTCGATGAAGGGAACTCTCTTGTCACACGTGTAATTGGCCCTCGCAATACCCGGCAGTCGCCGCCATCGGACGCCTGCTCCGAGATTCGCGTGCGGGCGGACAGATCCACGCGCCAACTCCTGATCGATACCGGAGGCACACCGGGCCGCATCGCGGTCGAGGTAAAAACCTGGAGCGAGTGGGTACGTTTCAAGTTCAGGCTTTCGATGCTGCAATCGGTGACTGGAATCGCCCGCTTTTACGTCTGCCAGCTCGAGCCCCACATCGAGTTCTATGTATCCGCAGTGAACTTCGATCCGGCCGCTCCCCTGTTTCCCGTCTCCTCTCCCCAAGAGTACGCGAAGCAGCTGTCGGAGGAGGTGGGTTTGTTCTCCACGCTGGGGATGGCGGAGGATCACAACGCACTCAACAACGGTCGCCTGGACGAGGCTGCCTACCTTGCGCATTGTGAACTGGTGATGCGTGAGCGCGAGCGCATCATGGGCCACGAGTTGGACCGCTTCCACGAAGGATTCTTCTTCATCCTCTACGACACGCCCGACCGGGTTCAACACATGATGTGGCGCTTTCGCGATCCGGAGCATCCCGGCTACCAACCGGATCTTGCGCCGGAACTCGAGACGCGCATCGAGCAACATTATCAGCAGTGCGATGCGCTGCTGGCCCCGGTTCTCGACCAGGTGGATGACGATACATTGCTCTGCGTCCTGTCCGATCATGGTTTCGGCAGCTTCCGCCGCGCCTTCGACACCAACACCTGGCTGTGGCAAAACGGTTTGCTGGCGCTCAACGACGGCCGAAAGCCGGGACAAGACCTGGGCGACGGTTTCCCCGCGGTCGATTGGTCGAAGACGTACGCCTACGCCGTTGGACTGGGTGGAATTTACCTGAACTTCAAGGGCCGCGAGAGCGCGGGAATTCTCGAAGACAATGGCGAAGCCGAACGCGTCCGCCGCGCGATTGAATTCGGACTGAGGGGACTGACCGATACTGCTTGCGGTAGCCCCGCGATCTCGGCAGTTTCGCGCCGGGAAGCGCTGTACTCGGGACCCTA
>DATFTE010000228.1:0-2637 GCA_035262225.1 Terriglobales bacterium | reverse complement strand
CCGCGAGGTCGATTGGGTCAATCGCTATCTGGATTACGAATGCCTCCGTCGCGTGGCCGATCTCACCTTGCGAAGCTATGCGCAGCACTTGCTGCACTTTCTCCGCTGGTGGGAAAGTGTTCATCACACCGATGTGATTGTACCCGAGACGCTCACCGAGTCCACCTTACTGGACTACGTGCGCTTTCAGTCCGCACAACAACCACCCTTCTCCGGCTCCACCATCAACCAACGAGTGGCCGTCGCTGATCGCGCCCTACGCGCCACCTTCCCGGGCGCTCCCCCTCGGATTGCTCCCGAGTTTCAAGTAAACTACTGGCGCCGCGCGCCCATGGGCCTCGGCCGGCCACTCCCCGCGGTGAGCCGCCTGCGGGTGAGAGAGCCCAAACGGACCATCGTGCCACTGTCCGTAGACGATGTGGCGCGATTCTGGTCCAGCTTCCGTACGTCACGCGACCTGGCCATCGTTGGCTTGATGCTCTTGCAGGGTCTGCGCTCGCAAGAAGTGAGAGATCTGAACCGCGATGATCTGCGATTGCCGGAAGCGGAGATCCGCGTGCCAGGCAAAGGCAACAAGCCCCGCCTTCTCCCGTTGGCTCCCGAAGCCATCCAACTACTGGATCACTATCTGCGGCTGGAGCGCCCTGATGCTCGCACGGCCGCCTTGTTCGTCTCCCTCAAAGGCCCTGCACGTGGAACCCGTATGACACCGGCGGGGTTACGCTCCCTGTTCCGCTACCATCGCCAAACCACCGGCGTGAAACGCGCCAACCCGCACCGTTTCCGCCACACCTTTGCCTCCGATATGGTGCGCGCTGGCGTCAGCCTGCCGGCGCTCATGCGGCTCATGGGGCATGCCCACATCCAGACCACGCTCATTTACGTGCACGTTACGCCACTCGAGGTCTACCAGCAGTATGCCCGCGCCGTCGCTCAGCACATCCGGCCGATTCCGGTGATCCCATCGTGAACCTTTCGCGCCGGGCTCCCCTCCAGCATCCCTTGGCCGATCGGTTCGCAAGCGCTATTGATTCTCTGGGCGCCGCATTGGCTCCCGGCTCGGTGCGTCAATACCGTGCCACGGCCCGCAACTTCCTCCTGTATCTCGGCGTCGACCATCCCCAGGTTGCCTCTCTCGATCAGTTGCGCCGGGATCCGCACATCTTGGGTTGGATGACCAGGATGCGTTCGCAGGTCCCTCCCCTGGCGCCGGTCACTTACATCACCCGCCTTATTTTCTTACGCGGCATTCTGGCGGAATTGGCTTCGAGCGCCCAGCTTCCCGAACTTGCCCAACTACTCCGCCGCCAAGACGTTCCCCGCGCTCCTCGACGTTTGCCCCGCGCCCTCACCATGGAGCAGGATCAGCGACTCCAGCAAGAACTGCTCCGCCGCAATGACCTTGCCGCCAACGTCTTGTTGTTACTCCGTCACACCGGCATGCGCATCAGCGAAGCCGCCGACCTTTCCTTCGATTGCCTCCACTCCTCCGGCGCCGATCAATGGGCCATTCAGGTGCCGCTTGGCAAGTTGAAGACGGAACGGATGGTCCCCGTCGACTCCTTCGTGTGCCAACTAGTCCAACGCCTCCGCTTCTTCCGTTCGTTCGATCCACTGCCCGCCGACGGCCGCCTGCTGGCCCGTCCCAGCAGCCGGGAAGCCTTGATCCGCCAGCTCCGCCGATACCTGCACGCGACGTGTGCCGAGACAGGCATTGCCAAGCGCATCGTTCCCCACCAACTTCGTCACACCTATGCCAGCGAAATGCTTCGTGCTGGGGTAGAGTTTCTTTCCGTCATGAAGTTACTCGGTCACGCTTCGCCCGAGATGACCATGTTGTATCTCGATATCGCTCTCACCGACCTGCAGCGCGAGTTTCACCTGGCCCGCTCGCAACCCCGCCATCTCGCACCTCAGCCGAAAACACAGGTCGCCTCAGCCCACTCCGGCTTGGACGGAGTCGTTGATTCCCTACGTACCACTCAACACCTGATCGAGATGTTCCGGCGCTCCTTGTCGGACGGCGCTCCGCGCCGCTGCCTTGACCGCCTCTCCAACCGTCTCACCAAGATCCTCACAATCGTGCGTAAACTCGGTGCACCGGAAAAATAGGCAGAGTTTGGCCGGATATGTGGGGTTATCGGAAACCATTCCCCTTGTCACAAACGGTGCTCCGGACGCGCAGTTCTAGCCGCCCGCGCTCGCAGCAGTCTCCCGCCCGCTCGCTGCCGCTTGCGCTGCCCGGGATGCGAGGCGCTCGAACGCTTCCCTCAACTCCGGCGGTTGCCGCACCACCATGGAGCAGCCAAACGTCAACAGCATCGCCGCGAACGACTCCAGGCTCTCACGCGAACATCTCAGCGTGACGCCGCCATTTTCGTCCTCCACCATCACTCGGTCGCACGCGAAATGCGACCGTGCCTTTTCGATCGGCAAATCGAGCCACACTTCGACGGAGTAGCCTGCTTGTACGAAAGGCATCGAGCGCTGCAGATGGACCTTGGCGTCGAATCCGGCGGGCCGGTCGAACGACTGATCTCTCACTTCTAATTCAGAAACCCGGTCGAGGCGGAAGGTTCTGAGCGCCTCCCGCAGCAGGCAATGGCCCACGACGTACCAGCGTCCCTCCATATGCAC
>DATFTE010000227.1:0-10620 GCA_035262225.1 Terriglobales bacterium | reverse complement strand
CCCCATCCACCGACAACTCCACGTTCAGACCCGAGCTCCCGCCGAACGACACCGCCGTAATGCGCGCCTTGGTCGGATCCGACGGCTCCACCGGCGCCGTTCCCGGAACCATGTAGGCGATGTTGGCAAAGCTGCGATGCGCGAGCGGCGCACTCTGCAAGTCATACGCGCTCACCGCCCCTTGGTGCACCGCGCTTGCCGTATCGATCGTTTCCGCCGTAATCGACGACTCTCGCGCCTCCACGTTCACCGTCTGGGCCACAGCCGCCGGCTTCAGCGTGACCGAGAGATCCCGAACCGTGCTCACCACCACGCTCACTTCCGCGCTCGCCGGAGCGAAGCCTTCTGCCGCCACCACCACGTGATATTGCCCGGGCAGCAGCGCATTGACGCGGAATTCCCCGCGCTGGTCGCTCTCGGTCTCACGCTTCAGGTCGGATCCCCGCGACTCCACAGAAATCCTGGCCCACGGGACACGCCCGCCGTTTTGATCCTGCACTTCGCCGCGCAGCGACCCGCTCGGCGTCTGGGCCCGTAGAAGCATCGGCACCATCACGAACAAAGCCATGAACACAAACTTCAGCCCTGGTAAGTTGCAAGTTGACATCATCATTATGAATTCCGACCCCGCGAGACACCCGATCGCTGTGCGCCTCCCCTCGGGGAAATTGACCTCGTAGACTAACGACGATCACGTCCTACTACCACAACTCGTTACGCTGCCGACTACTACCTCTGCTAGTAGACCGGCCGCACTTTCGTCTCCGCGCTGCCTTTCGGCCTCTTGTGATGTCCCATTGCTTCCGTTAGCATGAGTCGAACCGGTAGCAACCAGCCATTCCGGACCACAGGGGTAGTCATGAACAGGTTCTTGCGCGCGCTTCATCCCAACACGCACCTTGGCCCCCTCGAGCAGCAACTTCTCGAGAGCCTTTGGCAGCGCGGAAGCGCCACCGTGCGTGAGATGATCGAAGACGGCGGGCTCAAGCTGGCGTACACCACGGTCATGACCACCCTCGACCGCCTATACAAGAAAAATCTTCTGGATCGTGTGCCCGAAGGTCGCGCCTTCCGCTACAGCCCGCGCCACACGCCGGAAGAACTGCAGCGCGCCGCCGCCGGAGACCTGATTCGCCAGTTCCTCGGTTCCGGTTCCTCGCTGCCGCTTTCCTATCTGGTCGAAGCCGTCAGCCAGCACGATGTCGAGTTGCTCGACGAACTGCAGCAACTGGTCGAGCGCAAACGCCGCGATCTGCGCCAGAGTGTGCGTTCCCCGGAGAACCACTGATGCAGGCCCTCCTGTTCGCCGCTCGCTGCCTGAGCGTGTCGTTGGCCGTCTTCGTCGTGCTGTATGTGGCCCTCTCCTTCGCCGTCTCCCGCATCTGGTCATCCCTCGCCCCAGGCACCTGGTCGCTTTCCCCGCGCCGCGCCGCGAGGCGTTTGTTCCTGCTGCGCATCTTCCCCTTGCTGGCGTCGTCTGTCTTCACTCTCGTCTTCACCCTGCCCTCGTTTCTTCTTCTCGAGCCCCGCGCGACCGACGAAGAGATCGGCGCGATCCCGCTGCTCCTCGGCCTCTGCGGCCTGATGCTCATCTCCGCCGGATTCATCCGCGCTTTCATCGCTCAGCGCAACACGGCCCGCGCCCTGACCCTCTGGCTGCGCGGCGCTCGCCCCATCGCCTCCGCCGTCCCGGTTCCCGTTTATCAGGTTGATTCCTCCGCTCCCAGCCTGACGGTTGCAGGAGTTTGCACTTCCAAGGTCCTGGTCTCCGAATCCGCCGTAGCTGTGCTCAGCGGGCGTGAGTTCGAAACCGCTCTCCGACATGAGCTCGCCCATGTCGGAAGCCGCGACAACTTCAAGAAACTCCTGTTTCGTCTCACTACCTTTCCCGGAATGTACGCCCTCGAGTCCGCCTGGTCCGACGCCGCCGAGATGTCGGCCGACGACGCCGCGGTTAGCAATCTTGCCGACGCCCTCGATCTGGCCTCGGCTCTCATCAAACTCTCGCGCCTCGCTCGGGTACAGCCTTCCGCGGTATTCGCTACCGCTTTGCTCGAGAACTCCTCGGCCTCGCTCAAGCTGCGCATTCAGCGCCTCTACAGCTGGACTTCCCAACCCGCATCCCCCTCCTCGCTTCCTTCCCGACTGTTTTTGCCCTCCCTGCTGGCCGGCCTTCTCTGTCTCGCCGTCAGCTACTCCTCCGCCCTCGCCGCCATGCACGCCGCCACCGAGTGGCTGGTCCACTAGAGCCGTTTCACCCGACTGGCGGTTCACCCAGTCTGCAAAGCTTTTCAACTTCCATCGTGATAGGACTTATCACTCTAGTCTGAAAGGCAGGATTGACATCAACTTACAGCGGGGATAACTTGTGCCTCCGCGTTTGTTTCCCGTTTCGGCTCGGTGCGTGAGCCGCGGTGGGAGTCACACTCAACAACCATTCATCGCAACCCGCAACACTCACTTGCGGGCGGTCGGAAGTTCAGTAAAAACTTGCATTCCACAATACGAGGAGGACTAGATGTCCAAGCGTACAGTGCGCACTTTGGCGTTCGCGGTAGCCGCTACACTCTTGTTGGCCGCGATGGCCAGCGCCGCCACCAGACCGAAGTCTGCCACATCGAAAGTGCCTTCCAGAGGCTCGAAGATCCTGTTCACCAACTTCGTTGGGGCGTTTCCCTTCTGGGACACCGCCAGCGGCTACTTCGTCGACGGATCAGACTTCTTCAATCAGGTTCTGGCCACCGGCTTCACTCCGTCCAGCAACGTAACCTTCGCCGACGCGGCTCTGCCCGTTGGCATCTACACCATCGGCGGCAGTAAGCAATCCGGCAAGATCTTCGTCTATCTCGCGAATGATGCCGGCGGCGTTCCCGGCACCATCATCGATGGCCCGCTGACCCAGCAATACTGGGTTCAGCAATTCGGCAACGGCCGCGGCGGCGGCATCGTCCAGTTCAACTGCGTCACCTGCCCCTCGCTGACGGCAGGCTCGCAATACTGGATTATCGCCAACCAGTCCGCTCCCCAGGTCGAAGATACCTGGGACTTCGCCGATTCCGATTTCTCCAGCCCCTTCGCCTTCAACCAGGTCGGCAGCATCACCGGCTCCTGGCTCGTTGTCGGTTCGGGATATCGCCCGGCATGGCAGGTCGACGGCAACTAACTTAACTTCACAACAAAAAGACCGCCGGCGTTCAGCTCCGGCGGTCTTCACTTTTTGCTTTGCTGCCTCGCCTCACTTCTTCCCTGATTCGTGCGTTCTTCCTAATGGGACGGGGACTTCGCCCGTCAGCGCATCCTCCACAACTTAAGATCTTCTTAGTGCCCCTTGCGGATAGTCTGCTTGCCGCCGATCCACGGACCCGGGGAGGGCACAGCTTCAGCCATGCCGTCACCGGCGCCCAAGATCAATCCGCGCTCCAGGCCCGAGGTCCATCCCGCCAGGTACCCGGTACCGGTTACCAGCGTACTAGTCATCATCCACTTCCATCTCATTCGCATTCGCCGGCGGCGGATCGTACTTCTCGAAGTAAGTGTCATTCACCGCGACATGCTCGATCTTCTTCATCGTCGCCGTCGCCCGCTGATTTTCCATCTCCACCGCCACTTGCTGCCGCACGCTCTCGAACTCCGGCGTCTTCTTGGCCACGACTTTATAGACGTAATACCCCGTCCCATCCGCAATCAGGGGTGAAGCCGCACCCGTCGGAAGCTCGAACACCTGGTTGTGCTCTTTAGGCAACGTCCCGCGCAGTACATCGTTCATCTCCACCTGCGGCACACCGGGCAAGCCTGCCTGCTGCGCAACTTCTTTTTCCAGCGCGGCCATGTCCTCCCCCGCCACCGCCCGCGCCCGAGCCTTCTCCGCCAGCGCCTTCATCTCCGCCGAAAACGCGTCATTCCCGTCATCCGATGCGGCCTGCTCCAGCGACTTCGCCTGCGTCTGCTGCTTGATCGCTGGAATGAACAGCCGCTCAAGCGTGAACCGCTCGTACATTGCCCGGTTGGCTTTGAAGTACTCTTCCTGCGCCGCCTCCGAGTTCTCTCCCGCCTCCCGCAGCACCTGGCGGAACGCACCCCCGCTCAGCGCGCTCGCCCGCACATAACGCAGCAACGCCTGCATCTGCGGCTTCTTTTCGATCCCCCGCTGCAATGCCTCGCCCTCCAGCGCCAGCATCCGCCCGTAGTTCTGCGCCAGTTGCCGCCGCTCCATCTTCGTCATCCGCGGATTCACCGCCTCCACCAGGTCTTCAAACTCCGCGCGCGTGATCACCGTCCTGCACGGGCCCGCCTGCGCCGCCCCCTGGTGGCCGCACACGCCCTCCACCGTGATCACCGGATACGACCGCGCCAGCGTCCGCGTCGAAGGCAACGCCACCGGCGTCTGCTCTGCCTGCTTTGCCTCTTGTCCCCACGCAGAAAGACAAATTCCCATCCCAACCCACAAAAACCACCGCAAAGACATAAACACTCCTGATTGAATTTGCGCCGCGTCACGCGGCCACTCCTGCCCCGGCTCTCCCCTAGCGAGGCGAGGCCGGCGTTTCCAGGCAACCGGTACCAGGTCCTAGGTACTCAAGCAAAAAAAAGCCAGGACGCCCAAGACGTCCTGGCCCGCAAAAAGCTCAAGGCGCTTATTGGCAGCCCGTGAACTTGAACGAGTTGATGCGCGTTGCCCAATTCGCTGCGCTGGTCGCGGTGTAGTACTCCTCACTGAACCAGAACGTGCAGTCGTCCGCCGGGTCTACGCTCATGCTGCTGTAGTCGCCCCAGCGGTTCCCACCCGCCGTCTGCACGCCAGCGCCCTTGGCCACGATGAACGGAGACTCCATCTTACCCGAAGCATCCGTCGGCGTCCGCCCGGTATAGACCACCGACGGCTTCACCGTGCTGCTCGAGGCGCTCATGCCCATGGCAATGTCGCCCACTTTATCCTGGGCAATCGACGGCATCCACAGGCTGATCTTTGAGTTCTGGAACGTTCCCGACTGGAACACCGAGAAGGTGCCGCCCACCGGCGTCGCCCGCAGTTCGTACCAGCGCACAGCACCCGTCGCCGTGGAACCGGTTCCCGGCTTCACCGTGTGGGACAGCACGATCGCTTCGTGATCGCCATAGTTGCGGTACGCCGCGCGGAACATCAGGCGGTCGCCCAGCGAATCCACCTTTTCTCCCGGTGAAGGCTGCGGGATGCAGGCGCGGGTGAAACCGCAGATCTGTGTCCAGCTGGTCACGTTGATCACCGTCGGCCCGGTGAAGGTCGACTTGCTGGTGTTCACGAAGTCCACGTGAAAGTCGAATTGCTCGAGCGTGGTTCCGCTGAACAACTCGATGTAGTGGTTCGGCGCCCCGGTCGGCGGCTGCGTCGCGCCATCCACGTCGCTCGGCAGGAAGCTGTAGTTGTTGACATTCCCCGCGAAGCACACCATGGCCGCCGTCCCGCCCGCCAGCATGGCCGTGCGATCGAAGGCGCAGGGCACGGCTCCGCTGAAGACTGCTCCCCCGCTGGCAAACGCGTTGTAAGAAACGTAATACGCATCCGGCCAAACCGAGTACTTGGGATAGTCCGGCAGCGTCGATCCAATGCTGTAGCTGTACCGGTTATAGCTGCCCGTCGCATCGGAACTGGTCGAGACCGCGATGCACAGGTAGTTCTGCGTCAAGGTGCCGTTATAGGCCAGCTCGCTGATGAACCAGCGCTGCGCCACCTTGTCCCACAATACTACCGGATCGCCGCCCGCCACGCTGTTGCACAGCGTGCCCGTCAGGCCGCTCCAGATCGTGTTCATCAACACCGGTCCCAGCAGCTGTGTGCCCGTGGTTTTGTCATACACCGCGTACGACAGGTTCACCGTCTCCACAAACTGCGTGCTGCCCACCGAGCCGTTGGTATCAGGAGGCTCCACGCCGCCTGCCGCCGTCCCCGTCAGTCCGGCAAAATTCAACAAGTTGGTTGTGCCCACGTTCTTCATATGTTCTTGCTGCGCCACAGCATCCGGCACCCCGGCCGCGTTGAACTGCGTGGGACGCGGTCCCGGCACCAGCGTACGCAACGTCCCGGGTTGGACCACCGGAACATTGCGCGCCAGATCCCGCAACGGAAGCGAGACATCGTGCGCAACCGGATAAATCGTGATCGCCCCCCGTTGCACCTTCTGTGCCGAGGCGGGCATTAAGCCCAACAGCAAAGTCCCTACCACCAGCAGACTGCGAAACCCTGCCCGAAATGTCTGATTCATTCATCCTCCTGAATGCGTGAAGAAAACGGTAGAGGGCAGGAATCTCCTGCGACAGCCCAGCCTCCTCCGGCTGGCCTCTCCGCGTTCGAATTTTTCCTCAATTCTGGAACTGAAGAACTTGCGTGGGAAGTCCGGATGCTTCGTCCCGAACCTGGGCCCCAAGCTTTTGGAACTACTACGTGGGTTAGTACTATGCGGGCTGGTCGACACTCTGTCAATGAGCCCTTTGACTGGGGAAGAAAGGTGGGCACAAGAGGAGTTAACCCATTGATTTAGATGGACTAAGACCTGTTAAGACGAATGAGCCGCCACTCCGCCTAACAACCGCGCAAAAAATTGTTTTGTATCGGCCCGCGTGGGGGCCGAGGTTGCCGAAGTCGACAAGTGCCCGACCTCCGGCGGCTTGATGTCGATGGGGGGAGGGATCGTGTCGATGGGGGGACAGGCGTTCTCGCCACTCAGAGAAAAGGGTAAGAAACCGGCACAGCTTCCGTCCTACCGCCAAGGTTGATGGGGAGTCCGCGCCTTTAGCGCCTGAGGCTTTCTTCGCGTCTTCAAACAGGTAATTCGGTGCTACTTCTGGCTCGCCGTCTGAATCTCCTCCACATCCACCCAGTCCGTCGGATATACGCCGGTGTAACAGGCTGTGCAATAGGTCGCCTTCTCGCCGTCGCCGCAGGCCTTCTTCAATCCCTCCAGCGACAGATATGCCAGGGAATCCGCCCCGATAAACTCCCGAATCTCCTCCACCGACTTGTTGGCGGCAATCAGCTCGCGCTTCGAAGGCGTATCCACCCCGTAAAAACAAGGCGAGATCGTCGGCGGGCAGGAAATCCGCATATGCACTTCCTTCGCTCCCGCGCTGCGGATCATGCGCACAATTTTCCGGCTGGTCGTGCCCCGCACGATCGAGTCATCAATCAGCACCACGCGTTTACCTTCGAGCAGGCTTTTCACCGGGTTCAGCTTCAGCTTTACGCCAAAGTCGCGCACGCTCTGCCGCGGCTCGATAAACGTGCGCCCCACATAGTGATTGCGGATCAGGGCGAAGCGAAAAGGAATCCCGCTCTCGGCCGCATAACCCATCGCTGCCGTTACCCCCGAGTCGGGAACGGGCACGACAAGATCAGCTTCTACCGGAGCCTCGCGCGCCAGCTGCCGCCCCAGCCCTTCGCGGCTCTCCTGCACCGGACGCCCGAATACCAGGCTGTCAGGACGCGAAAAGTAGACGTGCTCGAAGATGCAGCTCGACTGCGCCGGGGAGGGAGAATAGAAATAGGACTTCGTGCCCTCCGGGCCCACCACCACCAGCTCGCCCGGCTTCACATCGCGCACATATTCCGCGCCGATCAGATCGAAGGCGCAGGTTTCCGAGGCAAAGACAATCGTGTCCTCTTTCTCGCCCGCCTGCCGGGGAATGCGCCCCATGGCCAGGGGACGGAAGCCGCGCGGATCGCGCGCCGCAAAAATCCGGTCGGGACTGATCATCACCAGCGAAAACGCCCCTTCCACGCGCCGCAACGCATCGGCCATGGCCTCGGGCAAAGTCTGTTCCTTCGACAAGGCGATCAAATGCACAATGACTTCGGTATCGCTGTTGGTCTGAAAAATCGAGCCCTGGCCTTCCAGCCGCGCACGAATCTCGTGGGCGTTCACCAGATTGCCGTTGTGCGCCAGCGCCATCGCGCCTTTATTCGACTGCACCATGATGGGCTGCGCGTTAAGCAGCGCCGAATCGCCGGCCGTCGAGTAGCGGGTGTGCCCAATCGCCAGATTCCCGTGGATTTGCGCCAGCACGTCGCCGACAAAAATGTCCGCCACCAGGCCCATGGCCTTGTGCATGTGCAGGGTCAACCCGTCAGAGGTGACAATGCCCGCCGACTCCTGTCCACGATGCTGCAAGGCATGCAGCCCCAGGTAGGCAAGTTTCTCCGCCTCGGGGTTCTGGTAGATCGCCACCACCCCGCACTCATCGCGAAATTTGTCGGAACGAAGCATTTGGCAATTCGCCTTTGGCACTGAGCCCATCAATCAAGATTCAAAATCAACAATTCTTTCAGGCTTCCACCAACTCGGGATCGGCCCTGAGGGTCCGCTCCAGCGCGTGCTCGTATTCGCTTTTCAGTTCCGCCACCGCCGCCGACACTACCACCTGCCCTTCCAGTCTGCATTCCAGTTTTTCCGGAACTGTTTCCCCGATCACGTCCACGAACAGGCCGTGTTTCTGTGCTACTTCTTTGATTCGCGGGAGCTTAGTTTGGTCGCAAGAGATGACAACGCGGCTTGCATCCTCGCCAAACAGCACAAACTCCGCCGGCAGCCCCGAAGAACGCAAGTCCACCTGCGCCCCGATTCCATTCCGAAAACACGATTCCGCCAGCGCCACTGCCAGTCCCCCCTCGGAGCAGTCGTGCACCGACTCGGGCAGGTCCTCTCGAATCATTTCGAGGACGGCCTTCTCGAGCGCCGCTTCCTGTTCCAGCTCAAGCTCCGGCGGATAGCCCCAGAGCGCGCCCAGGATTTCTTTCGCGTATTCGCTCGACCCAAATTCGGACTCCGCGTCCGTCATATCGCCCGGCTCGCCGGCGCGCAATAGCACCACCGTGCGTCCCGTCCCGCGAAAGTCGGGCGTGGCTTTCCTGTGCACGTCATCGAGAATGCCGACTATGCCCAGCACCGGCGTAGGATAGATGCCTTCGCCCAGCGTCTCGTTGTAGAAACTGACGTTGCCCCCGGTGATGGGGACATCGAGTTCCTCGCAAGCCCGGGTCATGCCGTCAATGACTTGGGAAAACTGCCACATGATGTGCGGCTTCTCGGGATTGCCGAAGTTCAGGCAGTTCGTCGCCGCCACCGGGGTTGCGCCCGCGCAGGCTACGTTGCGGCAGGCTTCGGCTACGGCGTGCATGGCGCCGAGGCGAGGATCGAGGTAACACCAGCGTCCGTTGCCGTCGAGCGCCATGGCCAGGCCGCGGTTGGTGCCCTTGATGCGAATCACCCCGCCGTCGCCGGCGCCCGGGCCTTCGACGGTGTTGGTCTGCACCATGTGATCGTACTGCTGCCACACCCAGCGTTTGCCGCATATGTTCGGACTGCCGAGCAGTTGCCTGAACTGAGCCGTCAGATCGGGGAAGTTCGCGGCTTCAGCCGCGCCCCTATCGGTGGCGGAGAACAGGGGCTTCAGCTCCTGCGGCACCTCGCGCGAGACGGGGGGCTCCCAGCGCTCCAGAGGCCGCTTGTACAGCGGCGCCTCGTCAGTCAGCGCCTCGTTGGGAATCTCGGCCACCACCTGTCCGTGCTGCAGCACGCGCATCTTGCCGTCGCGGGTGACGCGGCCGACTTCGGCGGCGTCGAGTCCCCACTTCTCGAAAACCTGGAAAACTTCCTGCTCGCGCCCCTTTTGCGCCACCAGCAGCATGCGCTCCTGCGATTCAGACAGCATGATCTCGTAGGCGCTCATGCCGGTTTCGCGCTGAGGCACGCGATCCAGTTCGATTTCAATGCCAACGTTTCCGCGTGCGCCCATTTCGCAGGTCGAGCAGGTTAGTCCCGCGGCGCCCATGTCCTGGATGCCGACGATCGCTCCCGTCTGCATGGCTTCGAGGCAGGCTTCGAGCAAAAGCTTCTCGAGAAAGGGATCGCCCACCTGCACATTGGGCCGCTTGGCTTCTGACCCTTCGCTGAATTCCTCGCTGGCCATGGTGGCGCCGTGAATGCCGTCACGCCCGGTCTTCGCTCCCACGTAGATGACGGGATTGCCCTCGCCTGCCGCCTTGGCATAGAAGATCTGATCTTTGTGCACCAGGCCGAGAGCAAAAGCATTCACCAGCGGATTGCCCGAGTAGCAGGGCTCAAACTTGGTCTCGCCGCCCAGGTTGGGCACGCCGAAACAGTTGCCGTAGGACGCGATGCCGCTGACCACGCCTTCGAGAATGGAATGATTCCTGTGAATCTCGGGTTGCGTAGGGGCCGCCGCGGCCGGCTGGCGATCCGTGCCAGGTGCGGCCGAGGCCGCCTGCTTTGTGATCGGCCCGAACCTTAGCGAATCCATGACCGCCACCGGGCGGGCGCCCATGGTGAAGATGTCACGCAGAATGCCGCCGACGCCGGTGGCCGCGCCCTGAAAGGGCTCGATGAACGAGGGGTGGTTGTGCGACTCGATCTTGAAGGCGCAGGCCCAGCCGTCGCCGATGTCGATGATGCCCGCATTTTCTCCCGGGCCCTGCACCACGCGGCGGCTGCGGGTGGGCAGGCGCCGCAAGTGCACGCGCGAGGATTTGTAAGAACAGTGCTCGCTCCACATCACGCTGAAGATGCCGAGCTCGGTGAAGGTGGGCTCGCGTCCGCCGAGCAGGGCTCTGAGCTTTTCATACTCCTCGGG
>DATFTE010000226.1:0-3446 GCA_035262225.1 Terriglobales bacterium | reverse complement strand
GCAGCGACGCCGTGCGAAAGGCATAGGTTTTCTCCGCGCCGTCGTCGGAGGCGGGCAGAGCGGGGTTGTCGGGCACGCCCATGACATGCAGTTTGTAATCGGAGAACATGGGCCCGTTGTGGCACTTGATGCACCCGACGCGCTCGAAGCGCTGCATTCCGCTGACCTGTTCCTCCGTCATGGCGCTGCGGTCGCCGCGCATGTAGCGGTCGAACGGCGAGTTGTTGGCCAGCAGCGTCCGCTCGAACGCCGCGATCGCCCTGCCTAGGTTTTCCGCGTTGACCGGCTGTGCACCGCCGAAGGCCCCGGCGAACAGGCTCCGGTACTCGGCGTTGGCCTGGAGCTTCGCCACCACGCTCGCGAGAGCCTCATCCTCCTTGTAGGTGTCCCCACGCATTTCCTCATTCGCCTTGAGCGGTTCGAGCGCCTGCTTTTCGAGGCTCTTGACGCGCAGGTCCCAGAACATCGGCGCAGTCGCCGGGTCGTAGCGGCCCGATTCATCGCTGCCGCTGAAAGCAATGTTCACAACCGTCGGACTATTGCGTTTGACGATCGGAATCGAACTGCCGGGCGCTTGCCGCCGCTTGCTGCCCAGGCCGATGGCCGTCACGCCGAGCGACAGGTCGCGGTCCTCCGCATAGCCGTTTTGGGGATGATGGCACGACGCGCAGGCTACGTCTTGGGGTCCCGACAAAAGCGGGTCCCAGAACAGCAGCCTTCCCAGCGCAGCTTTTGCCGGGGTCGTCGGGTTATCTTTGGGCGCCTGCGGAGTCGGCGGCAGCGCCGATAACGTACTTTTACTTTGTGCAACGGCGGCACCTTCCATGTAAAGGAGTACGGCGACCGTAGCTGCTGCGACCAGCAGTCCGGTAAGGTGTTTCGCTTCGAACAAAAATCCACGGAATTGACTTTTCATCAATGTTGCCTCCTATCGCACGCGCTACTACGAATTCAGCCGGAATTTCCGTTTTGGCTTTCCGTACCAAGCGATTGTACATCCAAACCGCCTCCGGCGGAGCCGTAGCTTTCATTCTTCGCGTCCCGAGCGACTCCGACGGCCCGGGAAGGGGCCAGATCTGCCTCCTCCGGTACAGGAAAAGCCGCAAATGCCGCTTTGCAAGCGATTTCTCAAACACCTCTCCGTCCCACCCTCCTTCCTTCAACCTGTTTCCTTCGCCGCTGCCCCGTCCTATCCAGTCGCCAGGGGCAGCGCCCAGATGCGCCGCAAAATCGCCCCGAACACCCGCCGCGTCAGATGACCTTCCGCTAACAGCAGCCAGTAGTAGCGCGCATGCTTCACCAACCGGCCGCCCGTCTTCACCAGCCGCTGCTGCAAACTGGTCAGCGACCAGTGATCGATCTTCTTCGGCAGCACCAGCCGCCGCCACAGGTTCCCCAGGTTGTAGGCCAGTACGCTCAACTGCAAACGCACTTCGTTAGCCCGGAAACGATGGCAGCTCAGCCGCGTCATCTTCACCGCCTGCTTGCCTTCTTTGATCCACTGTTCGGCTGTCCCGCGCTTGTTGTAGAATCGCACCACGGCCCGGCTCGGCGAACTCAGGTTGGTAACGATAAAGCCCACTCGCGGGAACAGCTCGCCCTGGTGATGCTCCACCTTGGCCACCACTCTCCGTGCCCTCTTCCAACTGGCCGCCTGGTAGAGAAAGCTCTTGTACTCGACCAAGGGCTTGATGCTGGGTCTTCCCACCGGGCGCGGCAGCAGCTCGGCGATGTCCCGTTCCAGGTTCTCATTGGCCGGAATGCGAATGGCGTAGTTCACGCCCCCCTCTTCCAGCGCCTCGTAGACCTCCGGCTTGGCAAACGCCGCATCGGCCCGCACCACCACTTCTTTCCCCTGCCCCTGCTGGCGCTGGATCTCGGGCAACAACACCTCTTCCCAGTCGTCGGCGCTGTGCACGTTGCCGGGCCGGAGTTTCGCCGCCAGACAGTCGCCTTCACGATTGAATAGCAACAGAGGGTGATAGCAGGTGGATTCAAAATGCCCGTTGTAAGCGCTGTTCTCCTGCTGGCCATAGACCGGGATCTCGGTGCTGTCGATATCGAGCACCACCCGCTGGGGTGAATCGATGGCTTGGGCCTTCCCGATCAGCTCCCGGTTGATCGCGCTTAGACCGGCCAGGTTTTCCGGTTCGGCGAGTAGCTCCGTCTCGAACGACTGCAACCTCGAAGTCAGGGCCGCCCCACGGTCCCAAATCCTTTCCGAACCGATCAGCCGGAAAGTTGGGTCCGCCGACACCCGCTCGGCATCGTTCACGTCCTCATAACCCGCCAACCGGCTGTACACGGACTGGCGCAACAGGTCCGCCAGCGGAAGCTGCGTGTTCTTCCCGCGCCGCGAGTCGGTCAGGTGCTGTTCGATGAGTCGGTTCATCCCCAAGTGTTCATCCAACTCTCGGATCAGAATCAGACCCCCATCCGATGTCACCCGCGACCCTTGGAAATCGACTTTCAGAAACCCGTTGAAACAGAACTGAAACGACCTGTTTTGCTTTTCACCCACTGGGTGTATGTCCTCCGTAGCGTGTTTCTCACCTCGGAACCCTCATGGATAAAGGCGTCGGAAAGCATCAGAAGGTTAGGTCCGTCACAGCCAAGACGGAAATCCGGGTTGAAAACGTTTATATCCACCGCTGCAAGCAACTCTTCTGCATGCTTGCGTGCTGAGTCTTGTTTATGAGCCCGTCGAGGAACGCTCGATATCTCCAAGCCGATCGCCCACGCCCGATTTCCCTGCCCCCCCGTCGGGCGTCGTCAGTCCTGGGCGTCATCGTCCGAACCGTCGCCGTCGTCTTCGTCTTCGTCGCCGGTATCGCCATCACTGAGCGCGTCCAGAATATCGGCGAGCGCTTGTATCGCCTCTTTTCGCGAACTCATCGGGTCATAGCCGTCGTCCGCGATCTGCGCCACCTGCTGGAGCGCGTCTACACAGTCCTGCTTCGTCCAGCCGCTGAAACCGTAATCGCCGTCGCCATTGCCATTCGCCATTGCTTTACCTCCCGTGTTCGTAATAACGATGCCCTTGCGGGCCGCATAATCCTCAGGCGATTCGTCCTCGAGATCATCCGCCAGATCGGGATCATCTAAGGCGTTGTCCGCGAAGCGGGCCGCTTTCGCTTTAGTCTGCTCGACCTGTTCCAGGGTCTGATACTTCTTCAAGGTCTTAATTTGGCATGAGAGGTGAGTGAGTCACAAGGCAGACAACTCAGGGCTGAGTTTTCCTGCGCTCCCTGCGCCTTCGCGCGTGGAGTCGCCAATAAGTCCGCTTGCGAAGTTGCTGTGCAGCCTCGCGGCGCTCGATGGCCGGGAGAGTCTCATAGTGAGGAATGACGCACCGGTAGATCTCGCCCCAGATTTCCTTGTCCGATCTCTCCGGGTGCCGGCGCTTCGCTTCTTCCCGCGCGCAGATCGCCGCGGTTACGATCGCG
>DATFTE010000225.1:0-3187 GCA_035262225.1 Terriglobales bacterium | reverse complement strand
TATTCCTTCGAAAATAGGTTTACGCTGACACGGAGATCGGGGTGACGGTGACCTGAAATCCGAGCCCCTCGAGCCGCTTTACGAGTCTGCGGGTCAGGCGTTCAGGGTGCAGCCGGTCAAAGTGGTCGGCCCCGAGTTCATGGTAGTGGGCTTGGGTTTTGAGAATGTGATATGCAATGACCAGCAGCGCATGTGCGACGGCGATGGTCGCCCGTTTCACTCCCCGGCGTCCCGCCAGCCGGCGAAACAGTGCCGAGAGATAGTTGTTTTGTTTGGTGGACACGCCCCAGGCGGACTGGCACAAGTGGCGGCGTAGCCAGGGGCTCCCTTTTCGTGTTCGCCCACTCTGCCGTTTGCCCGCGCTTTCCCAGTTGCCGGGGCACAGCCCTGCCCAACTGGCCAGTTGCGCTGCGTCCGGAAACTGGTTCATGTCCAATCCGATTTCGGAAATGATCCCCCAAGCGCTCACGCAGTTTATGCCCGGCACCTCACATAGGCGCTTGATCTGATCTTGGAAGGGCGCCAGGCGGGCGGCGATCTCCGTTTCCAGCTTGCCCATCTTGGATTCCACGAACTCCAGGTGATCCAGCAGCTCTCGGAGTAGGAAGCGATGATGCTCCGTCACTCGGCCCTCCAGGGCCAACTGCAATTGGGGAATCTTGCGACGCAGCAGGCCACGCGACATTTCCGCCAGTTTTTCCACGTCCTGCTCGCCTTTCACTAGGGCCTTCAGCATCGCCCGCCCAGAAACTCCCAGCGGGTCGGTAGCGACGGATGCCAGCTTAATATTGGCGTCCTCCAGCACTTTCTGAATCCGGTTGGCGATGCGATTGCACTCCTGCGCCAGATTCACTCGATACCGAGTCAGGTCGCGCAATCCGCGAATCGGCTCGGGCGGCACAAAGCTGCCGCGCAACAATCCGTGTTGCAGCAACTCCGCCAGCCAGCCAGCATCCCGCCGGTCGGTCTTCTTCCCAGGGATCGCTTTCACGTGTTGCGCATTGGCCAGCAGCAACTCGAAATGCCCTTCCAACACGTGCCAGACCGGCTTCCAGTAGATACCCGTGGATTCCATTACTACATGCGTCACGCCGCATTGTCGCAACCACTCCAATAGCTCCAGCAACTGTCGCGTGAACGTCGCAAACTTCCGTTTCTCTTGCCGATTCTTGCCACCAGATTCGGCCCACAGCACACACGCCGTTACGCTGTCTTTGTGCACGTCCAGTCCACAGCAGCAGCGATATACTACGTCCATATTGAACCTCCTCTGCCGCCGGGCGAGGGACGCTTGCAACTAGAGAAATTCCTTCTCGTGCTCCCCGCCTCGCGGCGGAGGCTACACGCCGTTGTGCCTCACACGCGTCCCGGGCCACATTCGTACACGGGCTCGACCGCGCCAGAATAACTCGGCCTCTTCGCCCGCAGCCGGATCTAATCTACACCCGACCGCAAACATTTTCATGCGCGGTTGTGGCGCTCGAAAAGCGCCATGGCTCATTCGTAGCGCAACGCGGTCATCGGGTCCACGCGCGAGGCGCGGCGGGCGGGAAGATACGCGGCTGCAAGCGTCACGGCGAGCAAAGCCACGGCCAGCAACAGCAAGTGCGGAAATTCCGCGTCGCCTTCCGTAAAGCCGGCCTTGAGCAGCCTCCCAGCCGCCACGCTCAGCGGGATTCCCACAATCAAGCCGCAACCCGCCAGGACCGCGCCCTGCCGTAGCACCATGCTGAGCACGCTGACCGGCTTGGCGCCGATGGCGAGCCGGATGCCGAATTCCTTGGTGCGCCGGTTAACGGCGTAGGCGACCAGACCATACAGCCCCACGAGCGCCAGCAGCAGGCCCATCAATCCCATAGAGGCTACGGTTTCCACGATCACGTTCGACGTGCGCACCGCCCGCATCTGGTACATGTCCTCCATGGTGCGGACGTCGAAAATAGACATGTTCGAATCGAGGCCGCGAATCATCTCGCGCAGCGGCGCGATCAGCCCGGCGGAGTCGCCGATGGACTCCGCCATGAGCGTCATGGGCCGCCACGGAGTCTGCCGCTCCGCCAGAAAAACGAAATCCTGGGGCTTTTCGCCGATCCACGCGTATTTCGTATTCTTGGCCACTCCCGCGACTTGCGCCCACGGACCGCTGGGACCGTCCAGCCGAAAGCGTTTGCCGATGGGATCCTGCCCCGGCCAGTAGTGCGCCGCGAGATTCTGATTCACCACGGCTACGCGAGGCGTCTGGGGAGTATCGGTGCGCAGAAATCCACGGCCTTCGACGATAGGGATTCCCATGACATCGAAGTAGTGCTCTTCGACGCGACTGCAGAGAATCATCGCGCGGTCCTCACCGGTGGGAAACCGGTAGCCTTCGGGCACGATCGCCACCAGATTCTGGGTGTTCTTCATAGGCACGACGGAAGCCAGCGTGGCGGCCTTCACGCCGTTCATTTGGGCCGCTTGCCCCACCAGGCGATCGTAGAATCGCTGCATCTGCGCTTCGTTGTAGCTTTGCTGGCTGGGAGCGAGGCTCATCATCGCCAGGTGATCGATGCGCGAGCCGGGGCCGTGGCTCACCGAATAACTCACGCCGCGATAGAAGAACATCGTAGCGGTGAGGAGCACTAGCGCGAGCGCCACTTGCGCGCAAACCAGAAGGCTTCGTCCCCAGACGCGGCTGCGGCCCGCCGGCGCCGCGTCGCGCGCCTTCAACGCTCCGGCCAAATCGGAGCGCGCCGTGCGAATCGCCGGAATCAGTCCAAACAGAAACACGCTGATCGAGGCCACGGCTAGACCGAACAACAGCGCCCGCCGGTCCAATCCGATATACGCGAATGTCACTAGATCAGTGGGCAGTTGAATCTGGCGGAAGAGTAGGACGCCCGCGTATCCCACCGCGAGGCCCAACAGCCCACCGAGGACGGCGATGAGCGCGCTTTCCGTGAGCAATTGGCGGATCAGGCGTACACGCCCCGCGCCGATGGCTAGCCGCACGGACATTTCCCGCGCCCGGACAGGCGCGCGGCTGGTCAGAAGGCCCGCGACGTTGGCGCAGGCTACGCACAGCACAGCGCCGGCGAGACCGAGCAGTGTCCATACCAGTTCCGCGTCGACAGGGTCTTGCTGAACGCGGTTTTGAAATTCGGTCAGAGCGGTGAGACGCTGATCGCGATCGGTTTCGGGATAAACG
>DATFTE010000224.1:0-6207 GCA_035262225.1 Terriglobales bacterium | reverse complement strand
CGGCATCCACTTTTACTTCGTTACGATCCCATCCGGTTATCTGGACCGCGCCGTTGATGTTCTCTAGTTCCACGCGGCCGCCCTGCGCGAGCGTGTAAGTCTGGTGAAACTGTTCGGTAAGTTGCCCGCGTTGATCGGAGGCGTTTGCCGCGGCTGCCATGAACAGCAGGGCGCAGAGGGTTCCGAGAATAGCTCCCAACCAGGTGGCGAGACGGCGTTCGCGGTTCATGAACCCTCCTTACGACACAGCTTGGACGGGGCAGGCGGGCAATAGTGAGCTAGAGCAGAACCAGGCCCCGGCGGATGCCCAGGGTAACCGCCTCGGTGCGCGAGGAAGCGTTCAGCTTGTCGAGGATGGAGCTGATGTGAAATTTCACGGTGTGGTCGGAAATACCCAGGCGCGAGGCGATCTCGCGATTGCCCAGGCCCTCGGCCAGCATGCCGAGCACTTCAATCTCGCGGGGAGTCAGTTCTTCGGTCATCCCGCCCGGGGGATCGGCAGCCGGAGGGACCCGTGCCGCCAGCTCCAGTGTGACCTGCGGGTCCAGCAGCACCAGGCCGGCGTAGGCGGCCTCGAGCGCGGGGAGGATTTCATCCATCGCTGCTTCGCGCGGCAGAATGGCTTTCGCCCCCAAGCGCAAGGATTGTGCCGTCCAACTGGCATCAGGGTTGTCGATCAGCGCCACTACCGGGACTCCCAGGGGTTCCAGAGGGTGAGCGCGGTCGGCGTCCAGCAGGATTACGTCGGGAGCAAGGTCCTGAACACGCTGGCCGAGATGGTGCGAGCTCTCGAGACTGCCCGCAAGTTTGAGAGCAGGTGTCCGTCGGATAAGCGCTTCCAGGCCGGCGCGGCGTACGGCGGAGGCAGCCGCCAACAGCACGCGAATTGAGCTGCCTCCGTTATGCCTGCTCATGGCCGGCTACCTCGCAGGACGCTCCCCGAGCGTGAGCGCCACCTCCACCGGAACACCGGCGCGAACGACCGTAGCTTTGACCGTATCTCCAATTTTCGCCGAGGCCAGCAGGTCTCGAATGTGCTCCATGTCGAGAGCGGGCTTGCCTTGTAGTTCGACGATCACATCGCCCAGAACGATTCCGGCTTTCTCGGCCGGGCCCGAAGGTTCTACGTGCAGGACCATCAGCCCCCCCTGCGCCCCCGACGTCAGCTTCGTCCGCGTGGCCTCGGGCAGCGAGACTGGTTGCATGGCGAGCCCCAGGTAGGGGCGCGCAATGTATCCCTTCTCCAGCAGTTGATCGACGGTGCGGTTGACGGTAGAAACGGGCAGGGTGACGGCGCGTCCTCGGCCCAGTCCGTTGGTATTGACGCCCAGCACTTTGCCGTCAACGTTGACCAACGGACCGCCGGAGAAGCCGGGATACAAAGCCAGATCAAGGCGGATGTTGTGGTCCACCTTGCCGCCGCGCCAGGTGCGGTATTCGCCGCCCAGGCCGCCGATGATGCCGGCGCTCGCCACCAGGCTGGCGTTGCGCGTGCGTCCGAGAGCAAGGACAAAGTGCCCGAGCTTCAAGCTGGAGGATTCCGCGAACTGCGGAACCCCGGCGGAGGTTTCCTCATCCAGCTTAAGAACCGCGAGATCGGTGCCGGGATCGCGGCCGGCGAGTTTGGCTGCCGCGCGCTTGCCGTCGTGAGGCAAAACGCTAACATCCTCCTCGCGACGGATGGTGTGGTTCGCGGTTACGATTACACCCTTGCGCCAGTGGATTCCACTGGAAGGTAAACGATGCCGGGCATGGACCGTGACGACCGACGAGCCCACCTTTTCGGCCGCTGCTGCCAACTCCTGTGAAAGATCAGAAAGTACCGAAGACATGACACGCTCCTCACTGCAATCGATTTCAGGGTAAGCATGGAGCAAGCCGAGGAGGTGCTGCATCAGCGGAATGGCCAGGGTGATCCCGGCCGAATGGCTAGTTGGCGGGCCGCGTTTTGCGAGTCTCTGCTTGCGAGACCGCGTACACGATCAGAATGGCGAGTTGCGGTTCAATGGGATGGCGGTAACGAGGGTGAGGAAAGACGATGTAGTAGATCGCCGGATACAGAAGGATCAACCACAAAAACAACCATGCGCCGGGGCGGCGTTGGCGCAGCATGAGGAACAAGCCACTCACCGCCAGCAGGCTTGAGGCCAGGAACAGAGAGTTCTTCACCTCGGGAGGCGGAAACAGCGAGAGCTTCGGAATCCCGGCCCAGTAGTAAACGAAGCGCTTGAAGCTTAGGAACAGAAACACTCCAGGATTCTGCCGGATCCAGGCCATGGCCTCGCGCTTGCGCACATCGACATAGGCGAGTTCGCCCAGTTGCCGGAAGCGCCGCATCTCGTAGACGTTCCGCGTGGGGTGAAGGTATTCCTGCCAGGTGCCGTCGGCGGTGGGGCCGTTGCCGATGCGCAACTCCGCACCGAAGTTCGAGCGAATGAAGATCCAGCGGCCGAAGGTGCGTTGGTTGCGGATCAGCCAGGGCGTGATGCAGCCGATGAAAACGGCGGACGCCAGCACCACTCCAGCCAATGAACGCCTGCCGAGCTTGGCGCGCCGATACCAGGCGTAGAGTCCGGAAGCCGGCAGAAACGCCAACAGCGACGTATTGGTCAGCCCGGCGACGCCCCACAGCAGGCCAAAAGCAAACCACGGTTGCCAGCCATCGTGTTCTTCCATCACCAGCGCAAGCCAGAAAAGCAGGGCCAGCAGCAAGGCCGCGAGACTTGTTTCCCACACCCAGCGGGTGCACCAGTAGGTGACGTTCGGCAATAGCGCCCACAGCCATGCGGTCCAGATGGCGACGGTTTCGGTCGTCGAGCGCCGCGCGATGAGAAAGATCGGAATACAGGTCAGCGCGGAAAAAATGCTGTTGATCGTAAGCAGGAGCAGAGCGGAAGCGTGAGTGTAAACGCCCAGCAGCTTGAAGACCGCGGCGATCAGGAACGGATAAAGCGGCGGTTCCCACGCGGTCGGGCCCGTGGGCTCGTTGAACGGGTCGGCGAAGCCCTCGCCTGTGGCCAGTGCGCGGCCGATGCGGCCCATCTCCCATCCGAAGCTGAAGTTGTCATCGAGGGTCTTGAACTTGTAGGTGTGCCCGATGACGATGATGCCCATCCTCAGAGCGAGGGCAAACAGCACCATCCAGAAAAACGAAGTGCGCGCCTGACGCCACCAGCGACCGAGCGGGCTCGAAGATGAAACTGAAGTGACGACATCGGCCATGCGGAGTTTCAGTGTACTGGATGAGTGCAGGGCGGCGCCCGCAGCTATTTCGACTTGGGGGGGACGAGCTTCAGCCCGTCGGCCTCGAGTATGCGCTGAATCTGATTGCGCGCATGTACCGACCAGGGGCCGCTGGTATCCAGCTTCACATAGGCGCGCCAGTGCTTCAACGCCTTGCGCGGCTCCTTTACCTTCTCATAGGCGAGTGCGAGGTTGTAGTGCGCATCGGCGTAAGTGGGAGCCAGTTGCAGCGCGGTAGTGTAGGTCTGAATGGCCTCGTTCACCCGCCCGGTTTCGTCGAGCACGTTGCCCAAATCGAAGTGGGCCAACGCGTAACGCGGATCAAGTTCGATCGCGCGGCGATAGTGTTTCTCCGCCAGGGCGTACTCCTGCCGGTTGTAATGCAGCGTGCCCAGGTTGATGTTGGCGGCGGCATGCTCGGGGTCAAGTTCGAGAACCCGCTGGTAGATCGCGATCGCCTGCACTTGGTTGCTGGGGTCTTCCTCGAGAGCGATGCCACGCGCAAACAGATCGGCAACATCGGCCGCCGCCCCTGGTACAGAGGATTTTGACATCGGAATCGTTTTTTTCGTGACTACGCGCTCTTCGGGAGAGAAATCGAAGACGAACTGTCCTGCAATCGGTTCGACCAGTTTCCCTTGATGGCGGAAGGCGATGCGGTGATGGCCGGTGGTGAAGGCCCCGGCTTCGAGCAGCGGGTTTTCCATACCCGCCACCTGCTTCTGCATGGCCTCGAGCGATTGCCGGATCACCGCAGGACGCACTTTGCGCGCGCACAAGTCCCGCACTTTCTTGATTTGCAGGAGGTCAACGAAAGAGTAGTCGTCAGCGGCGGGAACCAGCCCAGCCTTTTCCCATGCGCTGAACTGGCGCGCCTTCAGCCGAAGTATGCGCAACAGATCCGCTCGACTGTATCGGTACACGGTTTCTTGGATGCTTTCACGGTCATTATCCGGAGAGGCTGGTTCGGTTGGCAAGGGGTATTTGGTCCCTAAGGGAATCTTTGTCAGCAACTTGCAACCATTCTGGTGCAGAAATTTGACGTCGCATGACCTCGCGCACAAGTGCCTTTTTCCCTCCTTACTGACGCCCGGGCACGAGGCGCGGCCATGAACCCGGAGCAGGCGTGGCACTTTAGGAGGTTGGTATGAAGCAAGCATGGCTGTTGCTTCATTGTCTTAATCTTGCTGACGGTGGTGGTGCTGGCGCAGGAAAAAACGCCGATCACCGTGAAAGACACGAGTGTGGCG
This sequence comes from Terriglobales bacterium, assembly GCA_035262225.1. Lineage (GTDB taxonomy): Bacteria > Acidobacteriota > Terriglobia > Terriglobales > Acidobacteriaceae > DATFTE01. The sequence goes on along the minus strand of DATFTE010000224.1, from coordinate 1,714 downwards.
ACTGGAGTCATCATTTTGAGCGTGGACCTGAACGGCAAATCCGTCGATCTGCAGTCGACCGGGAGCATGCCGGCTCGTACGCAGTTGAAGACCGGAAGATATATGCTGGTGCATCTGCCGCGGAATCATGGCCTGTATGACTGCCAGAATGTGGACGTATACCCCACGATATGCGGGACGCCACCACGACCCAGCGCATCCGGTAGTATTGCCCCCTTCAGAAACAAAGGCTGCCGATCGAAAAAGCGATCCCCACGGCCGGCCTTGGTTTTGCCCTTCCGGGCCCGCTTTCCGGCATCTGCGACCAAATGCGCTTGAATCCCGCCACCGCACTTCCGGAACACCGCCTTGATTACCGTTATATAAATCACTATTTTTCAATCCTCTAGCGCGATTACTCCGGTGGTTCTATGTCCGTTCGGAAGATTGCCCCTCTCCTTCCGGGAGCCTATAATCGGGGCACTCTGGTTTCGTAGATTCTCCGTCAGGTTCCGGGCAGGCCAGCTGCGGGGGCAAAGTTGTGTCTTCGCGCTGCGAAAGAAAGACCCGGTTATGCGAAAGCACCTGCAAATCGCCCTGATGGCCAGTGCCGTAATCGCGACCTTCCTTTCACTCACCACGCCCTACGTGCAGGCAGAACCCGGGTCGGGTGCAACGACCGAAGTCATTCGCTCAACCACGGACGAAAACGGCCGGAAGGTCTATGAGAATGAGACCGTTACCCTGAATTCGTCCGAGCACGCCGCGGCTCCGGCACAGCGAAGTTCGCTGGTGTACTGGAGTGCGAAGGAGCGCCGGTGGAAGGCTGTGGCTTCAGCCAATGTGCGCGCCGCGCGGTCGGCGGCGGCCGATGTGTCCCAGTACCTGGGTGTAGTGCCCACGCCGGTTCTCAACTATGATCGCGGCAAGTCGTTCACCCCGGAGCAATTGGATGCGGCCATCGAGAAGGCGGCGGCAGCTCACAACGTGGATGCTAACCTGGTGCGAGCCGTCGTCAAGGTGGAATCCAACTTCAACCCCAATGCGGTTTCCCGCAAAGGAGCCATGGGGCTGATGCAGTTGATGCCACAAACCGCGCGCCAGCTGAAAGTGACCAATCCATTTGATCCGGAACAAAACGTGGACGCCGGGGTTCGACATCTGAAGCAGCTCATGGAGAGCTACGGCGGGGATGTCAAGCTGAGCCTGGCCGCGTATAACGCGGGACAGGGATCGGTGGCGCGGAGCGGCGGAGTTCCTCACTTCGCGGAAACCCGTAACTACGTGAAACGAATCACCAATCTGTACTTCGGCGGGTCGGACGGCAGCACCCATATCCTGGGCAACCCGGTACACGACCCGGTGCGGGTGGAACGAGACGAGCGCGGCGTGCTGCACTTCAGCAACACCGACTAGCGCCTGTGCATCTGTTCAGGGGTACGCAACCAGTCCGAACGCGATTACGGGCCAGGGAAAGTGGAATACTCACATCGAAGCCAAAGCGCCTTGCGCTGGGTAGCGGCCTTGTTTCTCCTGTTGCTGCCCGTGCTGCCCGTGCACGCCCGTAGTCGCAAAAGCGATGGGTGGGCGCGCTCGCAGTTCGATGCGGCCGAGCGCATGCGAGAGGCGTTGAACGGACGTCCGGCGTCCGAGCGCACCCGTCGTCAATACCAGCAGGTGATCGACGCTTTCCGCCGCGTTTACTTTGGCGCGCCAACTTCAAGCAAAGCCGACC
>DATFTE010000223.1:0-2967 GCA_035262225.1 Terriglobales bacterium | reverse complement strand
GCCCGCAGGGTTTCCCCCTTGCGCCAGCGCATGATCGAAGACATGACGGTGCGCAACTTCGCACCCAACACACAAGAGAGCTACCTGAGCCAGGTCGGCCTGTTCGCCCGCCATTTTGGCAAGTCCCCGGAGCAGTTGGGCCCCGAAGAGATCCGCGCTTACCAGATCTACCTGGCTGAGGAGAGGAAGGTGTCAGTGGGCACCCGAATACTCGCGGTCAGCGCCCTGCGGTTCTGCTACGCCGTCACTTTACAACGCGATTGGACCGTGCAACTCATTCCCACCCCCAAGAAAGATCATCGGTTGCCGGTCATTCTTAGCCCCCAAGAGGTTCTCCAGGTACTGCAGGCGGCTCCTTCCTTTACTCACCACGTCATCTTCAGCGCCATGTACGGCACCGGGATGCGCGTCAGTGAAGCGGTGCATTTGCGCGCCGTCGACATTGACAGCCAGCGGATGATGATCCGCATCGAGCTCAGCAAAGGCCACAAAGGCCGTGATGTCCAGCTGTCGCCAAAGCTATTGGAACTGCTGCGGTGCTACTGGCGGAAAGTACGGCCCGGGGAATGGATGTTCCCGGGACAAAATCCCGACCAGCCTCTAACCCGCGACGCAGTCGGCGAAGCCGTCGCTCGGACCCGCCAGCGTATTGGCCTGAAGAAGGCCATAAGTCCGCATTCTTTTCGCCATGCATACGCTGTCCATTTGCTGGAAACTGGGACAGACGTACGCCGCATTCAACTTCTGCTGGGCCACCGCAGTCTATCGACCACGGCTCGTTATCTTCGCCTGGCCACGACTACAGTCTGCGCCACCACCAGCCCCTTAGATCTGCTGCCTCTGCCCATCGTTGATCCCAAATCCTAGGCCGCAGCCTCTCTCATGCGGCCCACCCTCGAAGTCGCCGATATCGTGCGCGCCCACGGCGATGAGTTCCGCCGAGCGCATGCAGCCTCTCTGTCTCCAAGACAAAAGCGGGCGCTACGCAATATCGAGCTGTGTCGCACCGCCGCGCTTGGCGGCCATCTGGAACGATGTGACCAGTGCGACCACGAACGCAACGCCTATAACTCGTGCGCGGACCGCCATTGCCCCAAGTGCCAGTCCCTAGCCAGAGCCAAATGGCTGGAAAAACGCCGGGCCGAACTTCTGCCGGTGGAATATTTCCATGTGGTATTTACACTGCCAGAACCGCTCGCCAACCTCAGTCTGCAGAATAAACAGGAGATGTACAACCTGTTGTTTCGAGCGACGGCCGAGACCTTACTGACGATCGCCGCCGATCCCCAACACCTGGGCGCGCACATCGGCTTTTCCTGCATCCTGCATTCGTGGGGGCAGGTCCTCAATGTCCATCCCCACCTGCACTGTGTCGTGCCCGGTGGCGGAATCTCGCTGGACGGCGGCCGTTGGGTGGCCTGCCGTCCCTCCTTCTTCTTACCTGTCAAGGTTCTGTCGCGGCGCTTCCGCAAAGTCTATCTCCGTTATTTACAGCAAGCCTATGCGCGCGGGAAGCTCCAGTTCCACGGCGCCCTCGAGTCCTTGTCCGATCCTCAGACCTTTGCTCGGTGGTTAGCGCCGCTCCGTAAAATGAAATGGGTGGTCTACGCCAAGCCGCCCTTTGGTGGTCCGGAGAGAGTTTTGGATTACCTGGGCCGCTACACGCATCGAGTGGCCATCTCCAATAACAGGCTCCTCGATTTGCAAGATGGACAAGTCACTTTCGGCTATAAGGACTATAAGCAGGCGCAACAGCAGAAAGTGATGACCTTGTCCGCCGACGAATTCCTGCGGCGGTTCTTGCTGCATGTGCTTCCGGATGGCTTCCAGCGGATCCGCTACTACGGGCTGCTTGGCAACCGCCAAAGAGCGCAGAACTTGGCCCATTGCCGGGAACTGCTGGCTGTACCCATCCCGGTTCCGCAGCCAGAGCCGGACTATCGTGAGCGCTGCCGGCAACTGAGCGGCCAGGACCCGTTACGATGTCCCCCATGCAAGACCGGTCAAATGGTGCGCATTGCCATCCTTCTTCCCGTGGCCCACCCGGTCCCACTATGGAATAGCTCATGAAAGCGAGGCTGGTTCGTTGATTCGTCTTCTGTACGGCGTCAACTACGCTTTCCGGTCACCGTGCGCAACACGGTTCCCGACCAGTGTGCCTTGCGCTCCCTTCCTTACCCCAACAATCCTTTTCCTCACCGGCGAAATCCCGATTCACACCGCTCCTGGAAGCCAAGACAGAGCGGTTTCGCCCGCCAACTCCTCGCGAGTCACCCACAAAATCCGTTTGCCTGAGCCTCCAACTCGCCACTCGTATCCTTACAAAACACATAGCTTGAGGGCTGCTCCAGCGGCTTAGCACAACGGAATTTTAAGCAGAGTGCCGACTGATCTCCTACGACACTTGACTCTCCGTGCGTCCTGGCACCCTGCTTAAAATCCTCTGCATCGTGCCGACTCCCCGGTCATGCCGACTTCTGGCACGGCACCCTTGTAGGGGGCGCCCGCGGCGAGTTACGATTCGGCATAATCAGAGGCTCTCTAAGAATGTCAGCAGTTGATCGTCGGGCCGGTATCGTCCTGGTTTGACGCCAAGAGGCGGGGTGCGCGAGAGCGCTTTTTCCTTCAACTTCATGTCGGCATGCAGATAGATCTGGGTGGTCTCGACCGACTCGTGGCCAAGCCAGAGAGCGATAACAGAACGGTCGACGCCATTCTGGAGAAGGTCCATGGCAGCGGAATGTCTCAGTGCGTGTGGGCTTACGTTCTTCCGCTTAAGGGATTGGCATTTGTCGGCGGCGATGGAGATGTATTTCTCCACCAGGCGTTCAACAGCATCGCGGCTGAGCTTTCCGCCTCGGATGCTGGCAAAAAGCGGATCGTCCGGACGGCCACGGCGCTCGCGCATCCAGGCTTCCAACATTTTGTCTGTACGGAGAGGCGTGCATCGATGTTTTCTGCCCTTTC
>DATFTE010000222.1:0-4416 GCA_035262225.1 Terriglobales bacterium | reverse complement strand
GGCCGGGTTCATCCCTCCAATCAAACGCCCGCGACCGCAGTGGCGTGCGTGGGGATCGCCACGGCCGCTTGTCTGTTTCTGGGCGACGCCGTCCTGGTGCCGATCACCGAGGTGGGTTCGGTCGCCTCCGCGGCTGGATGGCTCGCAGCCTGCGCCGCGTTTTGCCGGATGAAGTCCGCTGGCAGCCAACGCCTGGTTGCGGCCCTCGGCGGCATGATCGCTTTGGCAATGATTCTGATGAAAGTCATTCCCGCCATTCCCGGACACTTCAGCAGCTATGAATGGCTGGCATTGGCCGTCTGGATCGTGATCGGTACAGCACTATCCCGTCGAGACGCAGCTGAGCTGCGTCTTTCGGGCAGCGACTCGAATCCCCAGGATTAAAAACCATGCGCATTGATCTCCGAGTACTGAAAGCTCTTCTGTTGATCGCGTTGTTCGCCGTCACCGCGTTTTGCGCTGAACCACCTACCTTCGATCTGGTCATCACCCATGGCCGGATTATCGATGGAACCGGATCGCCGTGGTACTCCGGCGACATCGGCATTCGCGCAGGCAAGATCGCCGCCATCGGCAACCTGTCTGAGGCCGGGCGCGTACGCACGATTGACGCGCGCGGAATGGTGGTAGCCCCCGGGTTCATTGACATGCTGGGCCAGTCGGAAATGACGATTCTCGTCGACCCGCGTCTGCCCTCGAAGATCTATCAAGGCATTACTACGGAAATCACCGGAGAAGGCGGGTCCGCCGCGCCCCTGAATGAGGCAATCATGAAGGCGGACCAGGCCGGCTACGATCACTACCACATCGCTCCCGACTGGCGAACCTTCCGGCAGTACTTCGCGCGCCTGGAACAGCAGGGGATCGGCATCAACCTCTCCTCCTATGTCGGCGCCACCCAGGTGCGCCGCATGGTGCTGGGAGACGACGACAAGCAGCCCACCCCCGCCCAACTTGAGCAGATGAAAGAGCTGGTGCGGCAGGCCATGCGCGATGGAGCGGTCGGTCTTTCCACTTCGCTCGAATATGCTCCCGCACCCTACGCCAAAACCGAAGAACTGATCGCTCTGGCTGGCGAAGCTGCGGCGTTCGGAGGCATCTATGCCACGCACATGCGTAACGAGAGCGACTCGGTGCTCGAGGCCATCGATGAAGCCTTGCGCATCGGCAGGGGAGGCCACATTCCCGTCGAAATCTGGCACCTCAAGGTCGCCGGCAAAAGCAACTGGGGCCGCATGCCCGAGGTGGTTGCCAAGATTGACGCCGCGCGCGAGCAGGGAATGGATGTAACCGCCGACACCTACGCCTACACCGCGTGGTTCAACAGCATGTCGGCCTTCATTCCCGCCTGGGCGCACGACGGTGGCGATCAGAACTTGATCGCACGCCTCAAGGATCCCGCTACCCGGGCTCGTATCCGCAAAGACCTGGGCACGCCCTCGAAAGACTGGGACAACGAGTGGCAGGAGATTCCCGGGCCCGAAACAGTCTTGATTGGCGTCGTCCAGGACCCCAAACTGCTCCCGCTTCAGGGCAAACGTCTCTCCGAAGTTGCCAAACTGTGGAATGAAGATCCCATGGACGCCCTATTCGACTTGCTTATCCAGGACAATGCGGCTACCGAAGTCGCGGTTTTCGGAATGTCAGAACCCGACGTGGCTCTTGCCTTGGAGCAACCCTGGGTTTCCGTGGACAACGATTCGGCAGGGACATCACCCGAAGGAATTCTCGGCCAGGAACATCCGCACCCGCGCGCCTACGGAACGTTTCCGCGAATCCTGCGCAAATACGTACGGGAAGAGCACAAGTTGACCCTGGAAGACGCGATCCGCAAGTTCTCAGCGTTGCCCGCACAGCGCATGCGTCTGACCGACCGCGGCGTTCTGAAGGAGGGGATGTGGGCGGATGTGGTGGTCTTCGACCCCGAAGCTATCAAAGAGGTCGCTACCTTTGAGAATCCCAATCAGCTTTCCCAGGGCATGGAATATGTTCTGGTGAATGGCGTGCCGGTGATTGATCAGGGGAAGATGACAGGAACGCGGCCGGGCAAGGTGCTGCGCGGTCCCGGGTATACACCTTAGAACAAGTCAGGGCTTAAGCACGGCCTCGGTTTCCGGGGCCGTGGAGGCCGTCACGTGCGGTTTGGTCAAGGTGCCGGTGATGCCAAATCCCGGGGCTCCGCTGCGCACCAGTTTCAGATCCAGAATCTGTTCGAGCGAGGCGGTACCGCTGAGTTGGTAAGCAGCAGTCAAAGTCTCCAGCTTGCCGTCATGGATCGCGAATGTTCCGTCGTGCAAGATCAGTTTCGCCCCCAGATGACTCAGGTGAAGGGGTCCCGCCTGGTCACCGAGTTCGATGTGGGCGAGCACGCTGTCGCGTGCGTCAGCCTGCAGCGTCGCTTCCGCGTTCGAAAACAGCTCCGCGGCAGTGAATCCCATGGTAGTCGCCTGATAGCTTACGGTGGCCGTGCCCGTGACCCAATCATCGCGCATGGCCTGGGAGAGCTGTCCCAGCGCGAAGTGCTCCATTCTCCCGCTCCCCGCGTACTGCGGAGGTCTGGACGAGAAATCAGCTCTCCATTCTCCGATGTGTTTGCCGCCAAGGACATCCCCCCGCAAGTCCGCCACCCTGACCTTGCCATTCTCCAGGGTCACATTGGCCAAGACTCTTGTCGCTACCAGATTGCGAACCACAACGCGGTCGGCAGCCAGCTTGCCCGAAGCCCGAGTTCTCATAAGGAACGGAGCTCCTGCCGGGGAATTGGGCGAGAGAAACCGGTACCACGGCAGCTTGCGCGCATTCGGGTTGAGCAACTGGTTGAGGTCATCGGTGGAAAGCCGGTCGGCGTGGAGATCGAACTGAACGAAGCAGTTGTTGGGGAATCCGCAGGGCCGCGGGAGGGTCAGGGATCCGCGCCAGGACATGTCGGCGATTGACGCGGACAGGTTTTGAACCGCAACCTGGTCCGGAGAAAGTACCACCCCAGCCGATGTGATCTCGAGGGGACCGTTCAGGCCACGCACTTCCGCGCGCACATTCCGCAATTGCGCACGCCCCGTCGCGCGCGGCGGGCCGAATCCCGACCACAGTCCGGCGATGCGCAGATCCAGGCGGGCGTCACCGTTGGCCGCAGGAGGCGGAGCGGGAAAGCCCACCAGGCGGGCGGCATCGAGCAAACGCTCTATTTCCGCACCTCCTCCGATGTGCAATTCATAGCCATCATGTCCCAGCCATCCCTGTACCACCGCTGGACCAAACTTTCCCATCTCTAATTCAAAGGGACCGATGTCGCAGCGATTTCGAGGAACGCCTTCGGAACTTGCTCCTAGGTTGATGCGCAAGCCGCGGGAACTCAGGCCGGCTGGCGGACCTGAGGAAAATGCAATCGGGAGAGCATCCACTCCCAGGCTTGCATTTGCTGCTGTCGATCGAAGCCGCAAGCTGAGAGCCTGACCGCTGCCGGTCCAGGAAAAGCCTTCCTTGTCCCGCTCGAAACGCACAATGCCATCGAACTTTCCCGTGGCCGTGAGATCCTCAGGCACGTCCCGCTTTACGCGCCGGAACAACGACACAAGAGCCTGCCCCGGCACATCCTGGGCGGCAAGCGTCAAACGATAGGCGAGCGCTCCCGGAACCGCATCCACAGAGCCGTTGAGCGATAGGCCTCCGGAACCGACCGGCGCATTGCAGAGAATGTTCGAGAACTGGCGGTCGGTGGAACTGAAATGGCCGCCGCAGATCGCATTCAACCGGAGGCTGCCACCGCTCAGGATATCGTCGCGCCGAAAGTCTTCGATCGCAGCCTGCGTATGTACCTCGAGATCCGCGGGAGTTCCCGTGAGCGTAGTGGACAAAGTGACCGATCCGCGCCAGCCCTTGTCGCTGCCAAGGACGAGCTTGGTTAGCTGCCCGAGTTGCGGATGCTCCCACAGCAGGGTGAACTCGACCGGTGTTTGGCGCAGCGAGGCCGCGCGCTGCCAGCTGCCGTTTACCCGCAACACTCCCGTATCGCTCAGGTTGAAATCGGTGCGCACCGGTTGCGCCCGCAGGCGCATGCCCCACGCGTTCTCAGAATCCTGCCAAAAACTAAAGCCGGCGTCGGTAAGCGCGTAGGGTTTCTTTTCCGCGCCAAACTTGAAATTGATGCGCCCGTGATCGGCCTCGATGTAGGGGAAACTGGGGCGGGTTTCGTTGCTGGCTTTTCCCGTTGGCGCAACCGGAGTCCGGGCGGCGCGTTCCAGCAGGTTCTCCAGATTCCAGTGCCCGCTGCGGTTGCGCACCAGGTTTACGCTCGGCTCGGTCAGGCTCAAGCGGGCAATTTCCAGTCGTCCCCGGAACAGCGAACTTACTCGCAGGACGGCGGTGACGTCGTCGGACAGGAGCATCGGTTCGGCGCTGAATGAGGGATCGTCGTGA
>DATFTE010000221.1:0-9567 GCA_035262225.1 Terriglobales bacterium | reverse complement strand
CTATGAGCCGCTGGCCTGCGCCGACTCGGTTCTGCGCGCCGACGAGCGCGAACTCGGTATCTGCCTCGTCGATGTCGGCGCCGGCTCCACCAGTCTCATCGTATTTCAGGACGGCGCCGTCGCCCACACCGCTGTCATCGCTATCGGAGGCGACCACTTCACCAGCGATCTTGCGGTGGGACTCTGCACCCCGGTCGCGGAAGCCGAAAAAATCAAGAAGCTCTACGGCCATGCCATCGTCACCCTGATTCCTGAAGGCAACGAAGTGGAGGTGCCCTCGGTCGGCGACCGGCCCTCGCGGCTGATTTCCCAGCGCATGGTAGGAGAAATCCTCGAACCTCGCGCCCACGAACTCTTTGTCATGATTCGCGACAACCTGCGGCACGCCGGCATGCTCGAAATGTGCGTGGCCGGCTTCGTGCTCAGCGGCGGTGCCTCGCGCCTGCCCGGCATTCTCGACACCGCTGATTCGGTCCTGCGCCGTCCGCTGCGTCTGTCCTGGCCGACGCCTCTGGCCGGGATGCCCGAAACCCTGGCCGAGCCCGAGTTCGCCACCGTCCTGGGCATGGCCTGTTACGGATATCGCGCCCGCATCGCGCGCGGCATCCAGGACGATCGCTGGAGCTCGCGTCTCAAAGCCATGCTGGTAGGGAAGGGAGCGTGAAACGGCGAGATCAGTTGCGTTGCCATTCCCCTTCTGGCCGCGGGGGTAGAGACGCAGCTGGCTGCGTCTCAGGTCCCGCGGGGAATGCCGGAGAGGACCAGGCCGCAAAGCGGCGCCGGAATGCCGACCCAGGCGCAAGCCGTGGGTAAGCAGTCGAAACCAGACCAGCCCCGTAGGGGAGAAGGACATCGAGCCACAACGTCCAAAAAAACCAAGGCGGCGGATATGAAAAAAACCGAAAACGACATTCGCATCAGCTTTAACGAGGAACCCCGCAATGACGCAAGGATCAAGGTCATCGGCGTCGGCGGCGGAGGCGGCAACGCGGTCAACCGCATGATCGATTCCGGCATGGATGGCATCGAGTTCATCACCGCCAACACCGATCTGCAGGCGTTGCGCATGTCGCGCGCGCCCGTGAAGATCCAACTCGGCGTCAAACTCACCAACGGACTCGGCGCCGGCGCCAACCCCGAAGTCGGGCGCAAGGCGGCCCTCGAAGATTCCGACAAGATCATCGAAGCCCTCGAGGGCGCCGACATGGTCTTTGTCACCACCGGGCTCGGTGGAGGTACCGGCACCGGAGCCGCCCCCATCATCGCCTCGCTCGCCAGCGAGATGGGTGCCCTCACCGTCGCCGTCGTCACCAAGCCCTTTGCCTTCGAAGGCAAACGCCGCATGCAGCAGGCCGAGCGCGGCATCGCCGAACTTATGGACTCGGTTGACACCACCATCGTCATCCCCAACGAAAAATTGCTGGCCGTCGCGCAGGACGCCGGCTTCTTCGAATCTTTCCGCGTTGCCGACGACATCCTTCGCCAGGGTGTCCAGGGCATCTCCGACATCATCACCATCCCCGGAATCATCAACCGTGACTTCGCTGACGTGAAGGCGATTATGGCCGGGATGGGTTATGCCGTCATGGGCACCGCCACCGCCGGCGGCGCACGTCGCACCACCGAAGCCGCGCAAAAAGCCATTGCCTCGCCTCTGCTCGAAGCCGGAGCCATCGACGGCGCCCGCGGCATCCTCATCAACATTACCGGGAGCGCCTCGCTCAAACTCGCCGAAGTGCAGGAGGCCTGCTCCATCATCCAGAGTGCCGCTCATGAAGACGCCAACATCATCTTCGGCGCGGTCATGGATGAGAAATGCAAAGACTCGGTGAAGATCACCGTCATCGCCACGGGTTTCAAGGACTCCGATGTGCAGCACCGCCACATGGCGCGGCCAGCCTTTACCGTGACCCGCGACCACGACCTCGCCGAGCCCGAGCCGGATCCCGACTTCGATCCTCTTCCACCCACTCCGCTCGTAATGCAGGAAGCGGATCCGCCCCGGGCTGGAGGGCTGGCGACAGTTCCGAGCGAAGCGGTCGATGTCATGCGCAATGCCTTGATCGCCAATTTTGAGAAAGAAGATCTGGACGTCCCGGCCTTTCTCCGCAAACGCACCGAACCAATCTGAAACCGAGGGACAGCCGCCTCGGCTGTCCCCCGCCGCGAAACGGCGCCTGAGCGCGGGGCGGGCGCCCCCAAGTAACCGCAAAAATAGGAAAAAACTTTCCACAGTGGACATGGCGTTCCAGTAATCACGGTACCTCGTTACCAAAGGGATATGCCCCCTACCGGATCCAGGCATAAGTGGTTTTTTCGTAACGGGTTGGTGGGTTTTCGCGGGATTAAGCGAAAGGTTACTTTTTGATTGCGTTGCCGATCTGACTCTCATACTATTCGAGTTGCCCGATTCTTGACCGGAGTGGCTCTCTGGCAGGGTTCGTGCATCGAATGTATGGTGTGAATTCCGGGGACTGGTACAGGGAAGTGACATTAAAACAAGGTTCTGCCCGCGCACGTTTCGTTTGTGTCTTTGTCGTTCCGCTCCTTTTGCTTCTGGGCAGCGGTTTTGCAGCCACCGTCAGCACCCACCCCCTGACCAGCGGCAAATCCAGATCTCCACGGGTGAGTGAAAACCAACACGCTCGCCGGCACATGCGCCATTTGGCCCGCAGCCGTGTTCCCTCGACCGTCACAACTCATGCCAGGCGCCGGCGCCGCCATCGCTATTATGAGCGTTTCACCGCCAGCAGCTTTGCCTCGGATGTAACCGAAGGGGACATCACCGCCGGCGAAGATCCCGTCGTCCGCCAGGCCGCGATTGATGCTCTGGCCGGTATGAATGGCACCGTGGTCGCTATCGAGGCGACCAGCGGACGGATTCTCGCCATGGTGAACCAGAAGTTGGCTCTCTCGAGCGGCGCCCAGCCCTGCTCTACCATCAAGCTCTCCGTCGCCCTCGCCGCCTTGAGCGAAGGACTGATCACCAAAGACACCGAGATCCGCCTCGGCGGCCGCAGCCGCGTGAACCTGACCCAGGCTCTTGCCCTCTCGAACAACGCTTACTTCGAAGCTGTGGGACGCCAGCTGGGCTTTGAAAAAGTCAGCTTCTACGCCCACCAGTTCGGGCTCGGCGAGCTCGCCGGCTACAACATTCCCGCAGAGCAGTTGGGTGAGTATCCCGATGCCGAAATTCCTGCCGCCCTCGGTGGTGTCGGGAAAATGTGTTCCTTCGGCGAAGGCATCTCCATGACGCCCCTGCAGCTGGGAGCGATGGTTTCCGCCATCGCCAACGGTGGCACGCTCTATTACCTGCAGCATCCCGCCACGCCGGACGAAGTCGCCGGCTTCCAACCGCGCGTCAAGCGCCATCTGGATATCGATGAACTGATCCCCGAAATTTCCGATGGCATGGCAGGCGCCGTGAACTATGGCACCGCGCGCAGCCTCCGCATGAACTTCAACGAAGAAGAGATTCTCGGCAAAACCGGCACCTGCTCTCGCGGCGGAACTCGCTATGGTTGGTTTGCTTCCTATGCCAACACCGATGCAGGACGCATCGTTACCGTCGTCTTCCTGCAGGGAGGACGTCCCACCTTCGGTCCCAAGGCCGCCGAAATCGCCGGGCGCATGTACCGCGATCTCTACGACCACCAGTTCTTCATCGCGCGCCCGCTGCCCTTACCCACCCGCACTGCTGACGTGAAGACCGACTCCTCGTCGCGGTAAAGCTGAATTCGATCTGGCTTCACGCCCGGCGGACGTCCCCGGGACAGTTTCCTCGCTTTCCGCCACCCCGGCCCGTCTCACGAAACGGGATGATGATCCACGGATGAATTCATGGTGCGCGATCGTAATCGTGCCTAGCGCGGAAGCAGTTGCTCGATGTGCCGCCGCAGTTCGCCTGGCAGATCCTCCGACCCGTCGTAGCCGTCGTGCACCCAGCGCACGCGACCCGCCGGGTCGAGCACCACAATTTTCGGCAACCCGTGAAGGTTCATCTTGTGTTCCAGGTTCTCGGCCTCGGTGGCAAAGGGAAGGTGCCAGTGCTGCGCGAGAATCATGTTGCGCTGCTTGCCAACCGTGTCATTGCTGATCCCCGAATCCACCCCCAGAACGTCACCCGCCGGTCGCTCCGAAACTGCTCATACACTTGCTGCACTTGCGGCAGTTCCGACACACACGGACGGCACCAACTTGCCCAGAACGCCAGCACCACCACCCGTCCGCGCAACTCCTCGGACGAAATCGAACCTCCCTCCATCGGCAAGAGCGAGAAGGTCACCGCCGGAACGTCAGCCTCACGGCCCAGCGAGGCCGCCATCATGCGTGGCACCACGCCACGGAGCACAATGACCGTCGCCACCAACACCACCACGGCAACCGCTGCCGCCCCGGGGTAGCCTCTGTTCGGCAAAACTCCGCGCAGCACCACGCCAGACAGCGCGCCCAGAACCGCCGCCCCGAGGAAGCAGAAAACATAGGGATCTGCGGTAAAGGCATATCCGGTATAAGCGAATACGAGAATCACAATCGCTCCCGGCAGCGTGATCAAGAGGGTCTTGAGCACTGGGTCACGGTCCCTCCGACCGCCCCGCACGATGCCAGCCAGCAAGCAAGCCACTTCTGCCGTCAGAAAGATCAGCGCCGCGTTGTTGTCCGGCAGCCGCCGGAGCGCCAGGAAGAAGGCCGCGAACGCTGCCGCTCCCGCAACCAGGTCAAGCACGGCACTTCGCGACCGTCCGGAAAGCGGCATGGAACCCTGCTGAATCATGTTCGGGGAACGTCGCGGGAGTTCCTCGCTTGCGAACCAAATTCTCGCACCAAGAAAAAGCCGCGGTCACTGCCGCGGCTTGGTCCTGAACTTGGAATGTCGAATGCCCGACTAGTTACTTGTTCTTGTCATGAGCGATGCGCTTGCTCATGTGGTTGGCTTCCCGGTTCAACTGACGCTGATCTTGCTTGGTCAGGTGACCGCCGTCGGCCGCCATGTCTTTTTTCTCGTTGTTCTCCAGGCGCTGCTCGCCGCGCTCCAGGTGCGCTGCCTGTCCCGGTGTCAGCTTGCCGTTCTTGATCCCGTTGGCAATCCGGTCCTGCTGGTTCTCTTGCCGCTGATTGATCTGGTTCACTCGCGGATGTGCCGGATCCACGACTCCCGGTCCGGCGCCCGAGGTGTTGCTGCGGTTGCTGGTTGAGGTTTGAGCAGCGGCGGTGCCGAGCATCAGACCGCCCACTGCCAGGATGAAGAGCATCTTGCTAAACTTGTTGGTCATGCTGGTTCCAACCCTCGCTCGAGAGCTTAGTTCTACCTTCTGAACAAACGCGAGTTACTGAGGTACTTGTACCATTGAGTAGGTGGAATAAGCCTCCAGGCGCTGAATCTGAGCAGAGGTTGTCATAGGCCCTCTTCTTGCTGCGGGACTGGAGAGAGGGAAGAATCTTGCCAAAGGGCCAAAATTGCCACGCGCCGGTTATAGAGCCACTTACTTTGGCGCGAAAATTGAAATATACATACGCGGTTGCCGCGGGGTGCCCTGGTTCGTGCCCGCTCTGCAGGCGGACGCGTAGCTCCCGATTGATGACCGGCCAGGTGTAAGTAGTAGCAGGAAACCCCGTCCAGCGTTAGTCAAGAAGGCCATCCCCTGGGCCGCTGAATTCCATGGTTGCGAAACAGGGAAACGCGCGCGAGCGCGGCATTATGGCGGGAGCTCGAATAGAACTATATCCATTAACTTAATTGACATTTATCGGGAGACGCGCTACCGTGTTCCTCGTTGGACGGACACAGTGGCCGCTGCGAAACACAGGGATTCGTCCCGCCACGGACACACCCCAACCCCAACGCGAATCCGGTGGGGGTAGCGGCCCAACGTGTCTTATCCGGCTGAGGAGGAAGTGGTGGTGTCGCGCTGCGCCAACCTGCGATGCCAGGAGGCCGTAGACTGCCTGAGTTCAGGCAGGCTAATCGCGGTTCAGCTGTCGAACTCGCAGGCCACCATGTTTCTGTGGCTTTGTCCCAACTGCTCTGCTCGTATTGGTGTGGAGAATATGCGCCTCGACCCGTCTCTTCGAGCACTCCGGGTCGGGCAGGCGATGGGCGCCGCATAGTCGCCCCGGCGCGGCCTCGCCCGCGCCTTGACGGTTCCCGCCGGGGACATCGAAGTCGCCGAGGATTCCGGGCTGATTCTGCGCCCTGTGGTGAATCAGGGAATCTCCGCCGTCCAAGCACGCGACCGCCGAGGCGGCTTCGGGCATCCGGGACGGGCGGGAACGCCTGTCCTCCATCGGCTGACGTGTGAAATCTTTAGCGCCGATTCGGATTTGCCTCGTCCCGCGCGATCACGCCGTCCCTGATGTGAATCACGCGATGGGCGTATCCGGCGATGTCGTGTTCGTGGGTCACCAGCACGATGGTGTTGCCGCTCGCGTGGAGGCGATCGAACAGGGCCATGATTTCGTTTCCGGTTTGCGAGTCGAGGTTTCCGGTCGGCTCGTCGGCCAGAATGATCGACGGCCGGTTAACCAAGGCGCGGGCAATCGCCACTCGTTGACGTTGGCCGCCGGAGAGCTCGTTGGGCTTATGCGACATGCGGGACTCCATGCCCACGGCGCTCAGCGCCTCCTTGGCCCGTTCCGAGCGCTGGTCCGCCGGCACTCCGGCATAAATCAGGGGCAGCTCGACGTTGTGCAGCGCGGTGGCGCGCGCCAGCAGGTTGAAGGTCTGAAAGACGAATCCGATCTCTTTGTTGCGAATCCGCGCCAGCTCGTCGTCGTCGAGTTCGCTGACCAGCTGCGCGTTGAGCCAGTACTGGCCCTTGGTCGGAGTGTCGAGGCACCCGATCAGGTTCATCAGGGTCGACTTGCCCGACCCTGACGGTCCCATGATGGCGACGTATTCGTTGCGCTGAATGCGCAGGTTTACTCCCCGCAGGGCGTGCACCTGCTGCTCGGAATCCATGTCGTAGGTCTTCCACAGGTCGACCGTGGAAATCATGAACGACTCGGGAGGAGCCGACACTGCGGGTTGCGCGAAACTAATGACCTCTGCCGTTGCCATCCTCTTCTCCTGGCTTTCTCCGGACACCACCGCTCCAAAGTCGAAAACGGCCTTTGGTTGGACGAACCACCCTGCCGTTGGTTAGTGTTTTTCAGTTTCGAGTACCGAGCACCGGTCAAACCGGCGCTTTTTCCAGGTACCAGGTACCCGGCGCTAGGTACTCTCTTCCTCTTCCTTCTTGGGCGTTGCGTTATCCACTTTTACACTGGCGCCGGGCTTCATGGTGCGCAGGACTTTGTAGCTGCCGGTAACGATTTCGTCACCCTCCTTAATCCCGTTTAGCACCTCGATGTCGGTGGTGCCCGCGATTCCGGTCTGGAGGGGAACAAATTCCGCCTTCTTGTTGCGGATGATGAATATCCCCTGGATCTCCTTGGCATTTTTTTGCTTGGCTGCGTCGGGTTGTGGAGCAGCGGCCTGTACCGCACCCTTCTCGTCAGCCCGGTCCTCAAGCTCGGCCTGGCTGCGGACGGTTAGGGCCTGGATGGGCACGGTCAGCACCTGGCTGCGGGTGGCTGTGGTCACCTTGGCCGTGGCCGACAATCCCGGGCGCAGGTCGGCAGGAGGATCCTCGAGCGTCACCACGACTTTGAAATCCTTCGCCTCCTGGCTGGCTGCGCTCTGCTGCGAAGTGGCCACTCCGGTCGAGCGCACGATGGCGTTGTTGCCGATCTCGGTCACCACCGCTTTGAACACTTTCTTCGGAATGGCATCAATCGTGACCTCGGCGGGCTGGCCCAGGCGAACGTTCACGATGTCGGTTTCATCCACCCGAACCTCGGCCGTAATCACCGACATGTCGGCCAGCGTCATTAACGTGCTGCCCGGCGAGTTCTGGATGCCAATTACCACCGTCTCGCCCTCACGCACCGGCAGGTTCGTGATCACGCCGTCGAACGGAGCGCGGTACGTGGTTTTCTGCAGAACGTCGGCGACACGTGTCAGGTTTGCCTGGCCCTGAGTGATGTGGCGATCGGCCGACTCCTTCTGCGCCCTGGCCTGCGCCAGCCTGGCTTTGGCCTGGGCCAGGCCGGAATCTGCCGTCTCCCAGGCGTTCTTCCGGCTGTCGTACTCCGACTTGGCAATCAGCTGATCCTGGAACAGGCCCTGGGCCCGTTCCCAGTCGAGCTTCATGCGGTCCCAGTCTGCCTGGGCGCGGTTCAGGTCGGCCTCCGCGGTATTGACCGCTGCTGCCGCCGCCAGCGCGTCGGTTCGGGCGCTGTCCAGTCCCGCCCGGGTCGCGTGGACGTCGGCCTCCGACTGCACGTTTTCGAGCTGCGCCAGCAACTGACCTGCCTTCACCCGGTCGCCTTCTTTCACGTACAGGCGGGTAATCTTGCCGAAGGCGTTGGCGCCGATATTGACATACGTCTTCGGCTTCACCTCGCCCGACCCGCTGACCACCGCCGTCAAGTCCAGACGTTGCGCCCTGGCCGTCTGCACGGTGACGATGCCCTTATGGGCCTCGTAGTTCAGGATCGTGCCCGTGATAATCAACAGAACGACCCCACCTGCTCCGATTGCGATCTTCTTCCAGGTCTTCATATCCGAGTGGCGGTTAGGAACTTCGGGAGGGACCGCTGGCCGTCTGCTGCAGTCGGGCCCGTCTCAAGACCTCCTGCCGGCACGGATTGCGCACACAGCCTTGGTACGCAACGCTGAGCGGGAAAGTTCCTATGCCTAACTAGTTGATTATAGCGTGGAGTACCGGTTGGGCCGGATGGGGTGCAGAGCTTTGCACTGCATCCTTTTACCGGTAGGGCTCCGTCTAACAATTTGTTGAGACCGCGAGGGTTAGCCTTGATTTGGGGTGTGGAAAGGACATAGAATGTCGCCATCGAGTTGTGTCTTACAGGAGTGCCCTTCTATGTCCCGGGTAGGCCTACATGAACGCACAGGTTTTGTTCTGCTGCTCGTCTGCGTCTTTTGTCTAGCGTCGTTTGCCTTTGCCGGGGAAAAGAAGTCCGACGGGAGCGATTCGACCGATTCCGCCAGTCCCGCCCAGGCCAGTCCCGACAGCGATCCTCTCAAGCGTCCCATTTCGGAAAAACAGCGAAAAGAAAATGCCAAGGCGCTGAGGCAGGAAATCAGCAAGACTTACAAGAAGTGGCTCGACGAAGATGTACGATGGATCATCACCGACGAGGAGCGCGAAGCCTTCAAGAAGCTCTCGAACGACGAAGAGCGCGATGCCTTCATCGAAGCCTTCTGGCAACGCCGCGATCCCACCCCCGACACTCCGGAAAACGAATTCAAGGAAGAGCACTACCAGCGCATGGCCTACGCCAACGAGCACTTCGCCGCGGGCATCCCCGGCTGGAAGACCGATCGTGGCCGCATTTACATCATGTATGGGAAGCCCGATGAGATTGAGTCGCATCCTTCGGGCGGAACCTATGAGCGGCCGATCCAGGAGGGTGGAGGGGAGACGTCCACGTTTCCGTTTGAAGACTGGCGCTACCGCTACATCGAGGGGATCGGCCAGGAGATCATCATCGAGTTTGTGGACA
>DATFTE010000220.1:0-79109 GCA_035262225.1 Terriglobales bacterium | reverse complement strand
CTGGCGGCGGTTCTCGGCGACAGGCCTGCCTCGGCATTTCTCGCCGAGGGGTCGGAAGTGACGGTGTTTCGTGGCCGGAAGATAAATATCGGTACCTGACCCAGGCTCTACTGCACCGACCGCACCTCATCGGGCGGCAGCATCACGAACTGGCACTCGCCACCCGAGGCGCAGGAAAGAGTTCCCCGGCGCAGCGCCTTGGTGGCGGTGTCGTCGGGGAAGTTCAGGCCATACTTCGCGCTCTCGAGTGCGGTGACGAGGCTTTTCAGCTTTTCGTCGCCACTGACGAACTTCGCTCCTTCGGCAACAGCGCGCGATTTGTCGGAGTCCAGAAGCACAAAGAAGTCGGCGCTGCCCGCCTGCGTGGCCCTGCCCAGCTTGATGGTGCGTTGCTGCTCGAGGTCATGCTTGTATTGCGCGACCACGCCATCGACCTTCTGCTTACCTACCAGCGCGGCCAGGCGATCGCGCGTCTCTGGATCAGGACGCACGCAGTTGAGCGCCAGCGCATAGCTGCGGATCGCGTCGTCTCTGCGGCCGCGCTTCTCGTAGATCTGGCCCAGATGATCGCCGATGTCGGCGTGTTCACCGAGGTTCCAGGCGGAGAGCACGTACTTCTCGGCCATATCGAGATCGTCCTTGGCAAAGTGCACCCAGCCGAGGGTGTCCCAATAGGCGGCCAGCGAGGACACCAGGGCCAGGTCACGATCGCTGAGTTGCTCCAGGGTGGTGTTGCGCAATGCCGCAGCGGTGGCCGCAACTGCCGATTCGGCATACTGCTGCGCGCGGTCCAGATGCGTTTTCTTCAACGAGAGCTGATAGGCGATGTTGTTCCACACCAGGGGTGTCGCGGAGATGTCAATCGCGCGGTCGAAGGCAGCCAGCGCCTTGTCGTCCTGGCCGAGATTCAGGTAAGCGTCGCCCAGACCGATCTCCAGCAAAGCATTGTCCGGCTTGAGAGAGGCGGCTTTTTCGAGTTCCGGCGCCGCCTTGTCATACTGGTGCATCTCGGAGTACATTCCGCCGAGCGCGGCATGGGCGTAGTCGCTCAGCGGATTGACTTCGAGCGCCTTGTCATAAGCGGCCGCCGCGTCGTCGTACTTTCGCTCCGTCTGGTAAGCCCAGCCCAGGCTGTTGTATCCGTACTCGTCGTAGGGATTAACTTCGGTCTGTTTCTTGAAGGCTTCGACGGCCTGATCGGTCTGGCGCAGGCCCATATAGGCACGACCGAGGTTGATCCACGCGGTCTTGTGTTTGGGTTCGGCGGCCACCACCTGCTTCAGCAGGTCGACCGCGGCCTGGTAGTTTCCGCGATCGAGCGCCGCGCGAGCTGCGTCGTTCAGGTCGTCGCCCTTCAATCCGGAGGGGGCCACCGGATTCCCGGCGGCGGTGCTGTCGATGGACAGGCGCTGATCGAGGTCCACGCCGACGGCGTGGCGGAAGGCCACGTAGTCATTCACCCGCGCTGCCGGCAGTTCGCGCGCGCTCGTCACCAGCTTTCGCTCCGAAGTGAAGACGTTGCCGTCCACCTTATAGGTGGCCTCGTACTGCGCGTAGTCGCGTTTCATGGCAAACGGCAGGGGCGCGCGCATGACGTACTTCGCGGGGAAGGTGAGCTGCCAGCGGAACAGGTACTGGGAAGTGGATCCGAACTCGATGGCGTCGCCGTCGGGGTCGGTGTTGTCCTCATCGGCGTCGACCAGATTGATCTGCGACATGGGCAGAGGCATCTCGGATTTTTTCTTCGTCCAGTCAAGGAAGTTGGGCACCGCGACCTGGTACTCCACCATGAACGGTTGCCGGGTCGCGGCTGGGTCGGTCACTTTCGGATCCGATACGTCGCCGTCCAGTCCCGAAAGCTGGCTCATGCGCTTGAGCAGGTTCGGCCACTCCGAACGGGGAATACGGCGGAACAGAATGCGCATGTAGAGTTCAGAGTCCCCCTGCAACCGGATGTTCACGTGGGTGTTCAGTTTTCCCAGTTCGCTGATCGTGCCCACCATTTCCTGCTGTTGCAGGTTGGGCACGGGTGGGTCGGCCGGAGTCTCCTCGAGGTGCGGCGTTCCCCTGGCGGGGATGACCAGGGCCTGCTTCTTGCGGATGCTGGCCGAAAGCATGCGGAAGGGAGCGACTTCGGTGGTCGAATCCATCCACACTTCGTCTTTGCCCAGCGGCAAGAGGGTAATCACGTGGTCGAACTGGCCGGGCGAAGGAACCTCCGGGTCGAGCTTGACGCTGCTGTTGATGAGCACCGAGGAGGCGTGATATCCCGAGGCTTCCAGCAATGAAGCCAGCAGCGTGTGCTTGTCTTTGCAGTCGCCGTACTGGTTGTCGAGGACATCGGCGGCGGCATGCGGCTGGTAGCGTCCCACGCCAAACGACAGGCTGA
This sequence comes from Terriglobales bacterium, assembly GCA_035262225.1. Classification (GTDB taxonomy): domain Bacteria; phylum Acidobacteriota; class Terriglobia; order Terriglobales; family Acidobacteriaceae; genus DATFTE01. Next base: position 76,720 of record DATFTE010000220.1, on the reverse strand, counting down.
TGTAGCGGAAATTCGTGGCTACGTAATCGTAGAGCGCCTCGACCTTGTCAAGGTCGCTGCTTTTGTCCCGGGTGAGTTCGGCGGCCTTGGCCCGGATTTCGGGCGTGGGCTCGCGACGGTCTTTCTCCAGGCCGCCGTACCAGATCCCCAGATCCGCCCAGCTGGCGAAGGTGGTCAGCTGGACCGCCGGAGGCTCGGGCTTGGCCGGTTTGTGTGCCTTCTTCTTGTCCTGATCCTTGTCGTCGCGGTCGAGATGCGAACTCTTCCAGCGGTAAATCTTGCGACCGTTTTCTTCGCTGACCTGGGGATCGACGCCCGGCTTGCTCTTCAAGGTGATGGCACGATCTTTCGGCACGTCGACTTCGAGCTGTTCGTCGAGCACGATGCCCTTCTTGATGAAATCGTGATCCATCCAGAATTGGCCGGCGGCGAGCGCTTTGTAGGTGACGGTGATGACTTCGTATTCCAGGGTCTCTCCCGGACGTAAACCCGGCACGGTTACATGTTTCTGGCGGTAGTCGGTGTAAACCGGAGCCTCTTTTTCGAGGGGAATGCTGAGATCTTGAATGGCATCGGGCTGGGCGGTGACTGTGCTGCCGTCAGCTTTGATGACACGAACGTAGGGAATCTCCAGGCGCTCGTTGGCTGAGTTGTAGCCGAGCACGACTTGGCCCCACTGCTCGACTCCGGCTTCGCTCTGCACGCGAATCCGGGCGTAGAGGTCGCGCTTGCTGGTGCCGTCGTTTTCGAAGCTATACCTGGTGGAAAATTTCTCGATGACAAAGCCCTCTTGCGAGTAGTCAGGAGCTTTGGCGGAGAGGGTCGCGGTGGACTCCTGGGGAAGCGGCGGCGGTGCGGGTGTCTGGGCAGCTCCAACAAGGGAAAACCCGGCCAGGAGGGCAGGCAAGAGGGTACGGCGCAAAATTCGCATACTTTGGCTGTTTTTATCGTACTCGAGAAGCCCGCGCAAGTGGAACTACTTTCAGCCGGACACCGAGGTCATGTCTTGCCATCCTCCCGGCGGGAAAGAGTCTGGCGCGCGCCAGGGAAAATCCGCGCACGCCAGACCGCGGCCGATACGCTTTATTTCCCCGACAGCGCCATATCCATGAAGGCGGACTGGTCCCCCTTCATCTTCTTCAGTCCGTCCATCGGCAAATAGACCATGTGGCCGGCGTCGTAGGTGGCGTAGGAAATGTTCCTGTGAACCTGCGGGCCCAGGTCGAGGTGATCCATGGTGTAGTTGGCGGCCAGGAACGGCGTGGCCAGGTCGTAATAGCCTTCCATCACCAGAACCTTCAGATAGGGATTCCTGGCCAGTGCCTGGCGCAAGGCGGTCGCCGTGTCGGGAAAACCCTGAATGCCCGATCCCCAGTCCCACTTGCCGAAGGCGTCCTGCCCGTAGGCAGAGACGTAGTAGGGCATATCGACTTGGTAGCCGAGTTCAGTGCGCACGTAATTGTTGAACACTGAGGTGAACGGGGGGCCGGTCTGCGATCCGGTGGGGTCGTAGAAGGGCGTGTCGAGCAGGCCGTTGGGATCGATGCCGGTGAAGCGTCCGTCGAGGCGTCCAACTCGCAGCTTCTGGTCGAGCAGCAGGTTGTGGGTAAACTCGCGCACGTTAACCCGCAGGTTGGCATCATCAATGAATTGCTTGCTCAGCCCGGTGTAACGCGCCAAGCCGTCAATCGTCCTTTGGCGTTCTTCCGGCGTTAACGCATCGCCCTTGGCCAGCGCCTGGGTGTAGTCGGTCGTCGCCCAGCGAATGGACTCTTCGCGGGCCTTGTTCATGTCCTGCTCGAGATCGGCCGGTAGCTTGTGGTGGTAGCCGGCGATCATGGTGAAGCTGGGAATCAGCAGCGGGTAGGGCAGGTCGTTGGTCTTATTGTCCTCGAGCGTCTGAAAGCTCAGGACCATGGAGAGCAGGGTGATGCCGTTAAAGGAAATGCCATGATTGGAAAGATTTCCGGCAATGCCCGCCGAACGCGTGGTGCCGTAGCTTTCGCCGAACAGGAACAGGGGCGACGCCCAGCGCTCGTTGCGCGAAATGTACAGGCGGATGAACTCGCTGAAGGCCTCGATGTCTCCCTGCACTCCCAGAAACTTCTTGGTCAACTCGGGGGTGGCAGCGCGACTGTAGCCGGTGCCGATCGCATCCACCAGCACCAGGTCGCTCTTGTCGAGCAGGGTGTACGGGTTGTCTTCCATACGGTAAGGGGCGGGCGGCATGAAGCCAGTCGACTGCAGGACGACGCGCTTGGGACCCAGCGCTCCCATGTGCAGCCACACGGAAGCCGATCCCGGGCCGCCATTGAAGGCGAAGGTCAGCGGACGCTTGCTCGCCTCCGCGCCGTCGAGGGTGTAGGCAACGAAGAACATCTCGGCTTCGATTTTGCCGTCGCCACGCTTGATGGGGAGGCGCCCGGCGGTAGCGGTGTACTTCAGGAGTCTTCCGTCGACCGTGATCTGGTGATGGGTCACGCTGGGCGGCATCTCGGTGACGTCGAAGTGCTCTTCTTTGTCCTTGTCGGTCGCCTCCTTGCCGGCCTCGGCCGACGGTTCTTGCCTGGCCTCGGGCTCAGCGGGTTTTTGTTCCGGCGCTTTGGCCTGAGCCTCGGTCTTCGCCTTCTTGTCTTTAGGTTGGGATGACGTATTGGTTTGCTGGGCCGCGGCAAGGCACACCAATCCCAGCAGCGTCATCAAGAGAGCCGCATATTTCCCCATGTTCTGGTTTTCCCCCGTTTATATCGTGAATCGACAGATATGGATCAGTGCAACCCAAGATTATACGGGATGGGGACGTGGGGAGGTCACGAACGATGACCAAGCGGAGAGAGAAGCCGCGCCCGGCTCCCTTGATACTATGGTTCTCGTGCCCACCAAGGTCGCTATCAAATCCAGGCCCATCGTTATGAGGGCCGAGGCTCTCGAGAAGTTTCCCTGGCTGTTGCACGGCTTCAGCACCCGTCACGCTGGGAATCTCGATTTTACGAAGGATACACCGCGGCCCCCCGTGGAAGGCAATCGCAGGAGCTTCATCGGGCGTTTGACCGGTGGTAAAGCCTACCCTCTGGTGACTCTCCGCCAGATTCATTCTGACCTCATTCATCACGTCAGCGACGCGCCCGGGCATCCGCTCGCCGGCGATGGCCTCATCACGCGCACCGCGGGGCTTTTGCTGGCAGTCGAGACGGCGGACTGTCTGCCGGTGATCGTCGCGGACCGCCGGAGCCGCGCAGTGGGGGTGTTTCACGCCGGCTGGCGGGGAACGGTGAAGCGCATCGTGGAAAAAGGGGTGGGGGAGATGCGCCGCTCGTTCCGAACCCGGCCGAAGGACGTTTATGCGGCGATCGGGCCTGGAGTGCACGACTGCTGCTATCAGGTGGGCGCGGAGGTGCGGGATCGATTTCACTCGCAGTTCGCGTATGCCGGAGAACTGTTTCGGGAGACCAGGGACGCTGACGAGATTCACGAGCGCTACCCGTTGCTCTTCCTCACGGCGCGTGCACCCGGGCACAGCGAGGAACATCTGCCGAAGAAGATTTTTCTCGACCTGGTCGCAGCCAACCGCCGCCAGTTGCTTGACGCGGGGGTTCCTGAAGCGCACATCAGCGCTTCGCCGTTGTGCACCGTGTGCCGCAATGACCTGCTGTTCAGCTATAGAAAAGAGAAGGATGCGGCCGGGCGCCTGATGGCGGTGGTAGGAATCTCCGGCTAGAGACGCAGCTCGGCCGCGCCTCAGGAGCGGATATGAACTCATGGGTGCACGGGCAACCGGAGACGCAGCCAGGCGGCGTCTCTACGGCAACCGGGAGGATCAGGATTCTCGTCAGGCTTCTAGCCGCATGTTGCCTCATGGCGCCGGCTTTCGCGGCGGACATCACTCATGCCCGGCAGATCGAAGCGCTTTTCTCTTCGCTGAAAGCGGATGCTCCGGGCGCAGCGGTGCTGGTGCTCGGCAACGGGGATCCGGTGTTCGAGCGCGGATACGGGATCACGGACCTGCGCACCCGCCACCCGATCGACGCCCGCACCAACTTTCGCCTGGCGTCGTGCACCAAGCAATTCACCGCCACGGCCATCATGCTGCTGGTACACGATGGCAGGCTGCGTTACGAGGATCACCTGACCGACGTTTTGCCCGATTTCGCCGCATACGGGAAGACCATCACCGTTCGCAATCTTTTGAACCACACATCCGGCCTGCTGGATTACGGAGACCTGATGGCGCCGCAGCCGGGGGTAGCGGAAGACAGGTTGCGCCAGATTCACGACGGGGAGGTGCTCGAACTGCTGAAAGAGCAGAAGGCGACAAAGTTTGCACCCGGCAGCCATTGGGAGTACAGCAACTCGGGATATGTTGTGCTGGCCATGGTGGTCGAGAAAATCTCCGGCGTGTCGTTCGGCCAGTTTCTGCGTGATCGCATCTTCGCTCCCCTGGGCATGCAACAGACCATCGCATATGTAAAGGACAAGAACGAAGTCATCAACCGCGCCTACGGACACACCCGGAGACATGGCATCTGGACACAGAACGACCAGAGCGACACCTCGGCAACGCTGGGCGACGGCGGTGTCTACTCCTCGCTCGAAGACCTGTCGAAGTGGGACAAGGCCCTCGCACATCACACTCTGTTAACGGAAGCGGAGATGCAACCGGCATGGACTCCGGTCAAAGTTGCTGACAATTCGGTAGTTGAGCCGGACGGGACACCTGCCGCCTACGGTTTCGGCTGGTTTCTGAATCCTTATAAGGGTCACCCCCGCACGTGGCATTACGGAGACACGGTGGGCTTCCGCACGACGATCCAGCGGTTTCGGGAAGGAAATCTGACGATCATCATTCTGGCGAACCGCGATGACCTGGTTCCGGCGACCCTGGCGAAGAAGATTGCGGAGCTGTACCTCCCCAGGAATCCGTAGAGACGCGGCGCCTCTGCCTCTGTCTGGCGCCGCACTGTGAAACTCGCCATCTCGCAGCAGAAATGACTTTGGGCTCGACGAAGATGCCTGGCTTCACGTTGTCACGGATCTCCCCAGCCAGTTTTGACCGCATCCTGTGTCCATTTCGGCGCGTCTCGTATCGGGAGCACGCAACCCTGTACTGGCACCGATCTGCTAAGATGTTTGCCCGCATTCGGCAGCAGTCGGCAAGTCCCACACGGTTTTCCAGGAGATAAGGAACGGTTTCGATGCGGCATCACGGGATGACTCTGGTAGCAGCAGGTTTGGTACTGATGATGGGCACGGCGTTGGCAGCGGGCGGCGAAACTGTGCTCCATAGTTTCGCGGGAGGAACAGACGGCAGCTATCCCGCGGCCGGCGTGATCGACCAGGCGGGCAATATCTACGGCACAACGCGCTACGGCGGTGCCAACGGCGCAGGAACCGTTTTCAAACTCACGCAATCCGGCGGAGTCTGGACGGAAACGGTGATCTACAGCTTCGCGGGAGGCAATGACGGCAGTTCACCAGCCGCCAGTGTGGTGATGGATGCCGCAGGGAATTTGTACGGGACCACGCGCCTGGGCGGTCCCGCGAACGCCGGCACGGTTTTCAAACTTTCTCCGGCGGGAACTTCCTGGACTGAAACCGTCCTCTACGCGTTCACCGGCGGAACAGATGGCGGCGCGCCCCAGGCGGCTTTGACTTTGCATGGCAAGGCGATCTATGGAACGACTCCGCAAGGTGGAGCTAGCGCCAATGGGACGGTGTTCGAATTGAAACAAGTCAATGGTACGTGGCAGGAGCGAGTTCTCTACAGCTTTGCTGGAGGCAACAATGACGGAGCCTACGCTTACTGCCAGCCGGTATTCGATAAGCTCGGAAACATGTATGGCACCACCGCATCCGGAGGTCCCAATCAGGCCGGAACCATATTTGAATTGCAGCCCGCGGGCAATACCTGAACGGAAACCATCCTGCACTTCTTCACGGGAAATTCTGATGGAAGCAATGTTGACGATGGTGTCATCATGGATGCCGCCGGCAATCTCTACAGTCTTACTCTATCCGGAGGCCAGTACACTTCGGGAACGGCGTATGCGTTGACCAACTCCAACGGCACATGGACCGAGCAGGTGCTGTACAGCTTCACCGGAGGCCTGGACGGCGGATTCCCATCCGCAGGGCTGGCGATCGACAAGAACGGCAATCTGTTCGGTACCGCCTTCAACGGTGGCAGCAATGGATTCGGCACGGTCTTCGAACTTACTCCCTCAAACGGCATCTGGACGGAAACTGTGTTGTACACCTTCACGGGGGGCAATGATGGAGCGCTTCCGTTGTCGACCCTGCTGCTGAAAGGCACACACCTGCTCGGAACCACCGTAGAGGGTGGAACAGCACAAGTTGGGGTCGTCTTCGAAGTGCCCTACCCGTGATCTGTTCCTTCGCGCCGTATCGCGCCCAGGTAGAGCCCAGCGAAATTCCACTTTCCAGAGACAACATCCCCCTGCTGCCGGTCGAACCGGAGAAAAACCTCCCTCAAATTCCGGCTTGGTTGCGGGGGCTCCGCAACAAAATCCACATGTAGTCTGCAGAGATAGTTTGTACGGATGCAGCTCGACTGCAGATTGCCGTCGACGCCAAATTTGTGGCATTCCTCGACGCCGTGAGGCTTCCCCTCAGAATCCCAGCCCCACCGCCTTCGACAGAAAGCCTACCAGCGGAGCCAGCGTCCGGCATCCCCCTACCACGTCGGTCATGAACTTCACACCGCAGACCTGTTGGTCGCTGAATTCAACCGAGGCAATGAAATCCTTGCGCTTCAGGTCTTCGATCATGGGATGGTCTGCCGGGTATCCGCGGGGAGGCCGGCTTAACACCTCTCCGCCTAGCTCCAGCTTGCGGGTCGCCTTCTTCCATTCGGCGCTCTTCCAGGCGAGGGCATCGCGAATCTTGGCCAGCGAGCGGGGGTCGGGATGCCAGCTCCCCCCGGCGAGAAAGCACTCTCCGGGCGCGATGTGCAGGTAATAACCGGCGCCGTGAATGTCTTCCTTGGAGCCGGCGTGGGAAAAATGCATACCCAGGTTGGTTTTGTAGGGACTCTTGTTCGGGGAAAAACGGATGTCGCGGTAGATGCGCATCATGGATCCGCCGTTGGGCTTGGGATCGACCTTGATCCAGGGGCTGATTTCGCGCATACGGAATTGCAGATCGGTGATGAATCTCAGACAGGGTTGGCGGACGACCTCCTCATAGCGAGCTTTGTTCTTCAGGAACCATTCGCGCCGGTTGTTGCGCTTGAGCTGGACAAGAAACTGAAACACTTCGGGCGTGAAGTATGCCTTTGCCATGCTATTTGCTCTGCAACAGGAAATAGAGACGGAATTCTCTACTGCGCCGGGGGAGTTGGAGGCGGAGCCTGCGCCGCCGCGGCCTGCTCGCCAGCCGCGTTGTTGACCAGGTCCTTCAACTCCTTGCTGGGCTTGAAGAACGGAATCTTCTTCGCCGGGACTTCCACCCGATCGCCGGTTTTGGGGTTGCGCCCTACCCGCGGCTTGCGCTGCCGAGTGCGGAAACTGCCGAAACCGCGAATTTCGATCTTGTCACCCACCCGGAGCGAACGCACGATACTGTCGAAGATGGTTTCGACAATGACTTCGCTGTCCTTGCGCGTCAACTCTGCTAGCCGCGAAACCTCGTCGATCAGATCCGCCTTTGTCATACTTCGTTGCTCCGTTCTGGGGAGTGATTTTGATGGCGTCTATAGATCCCGGCACCCCTCCGCCACTGAATGAGTCTCCATAAACTTCTCAAATTTCAGGGCTTTTATGCAAGCTCTGTTTCAGACGAGGGATGCACAGAGGTTCCTAGAGCTTCACTCCCGCCGCCTATTTCCACAAATAATAAAAGCCCAAACTGTGATCCAGCAGCTTCTCCCGGCTTGGCAGCCACTGGGAGACGTCGCCGAAGATCAGCTCGAGCAGCGACCGGCGTTCTTTTTCCGGCCAGACCAGCACTGGTTCACCCTTTATATTCAGCGCCTTGGCGGTATCGGCGACCGCGCCTTGAAAATCGGCGACCTGATCGATCAGGTGCATTCCGAGGGCCTGCTGACCCGTCCACACCCGGCCATCAGCGATGGCTTTGATGTCTTCACTCTTGGCGTGACGACCTTCGGCTACGGCGCTGACGAACTGGCCATACATGTTGTCGATCAGACCCTGCATGTAGGCGCGCTCGGCGGGGGTCATCTCGCGTGAGGGGTCACCGGTGTCTTTAAACTCGCCGACCTTCAGGACTTCGGGCTTCAACTTGGCCCAGCGCATCAAATCGCCGTAGTTGACCCACTCGGCGATGACCCCGATGGAGCCCACCACGCTGCCGTTGTTGGCATAAATCTTATTGGTTGCGGAAGATACGTAGTACGCGCCGCTGGCTCCCACGGTGCTGATGGAGGCGACGATGCGCTTCTTCTTCTGGTCGCGGATGCGCTTGACCTGGCTGTAGATCTCCTCCGAGGCCGCGACACCTCCCCCGGGTGAATTGACGTGAATGATGATCCCCTTAATGGAATCATCATCGCCGAATTTCTTGAGCTGCTGGACGACGGTGGTTGAATCGAGAATGACTCCCTCGAGGTCCACAACCCCGATTTTGTCGCCGAAACCGTTGAAGCCCCTCTGCTGTCCCGCGTTCATCGCCAGATAGACAAGCGTGAACACCGCCAGCACAAAGAGGAAGAAGGCTCCTCCCCCAATGACCACCCAGAGCCAGGTGCGCGAACGACCGTTTTCCGCCATACAGTTCCGCTAGTTTAGCACCGGACGGGCGCCGCGGCGCCGCACGGCTTTTCATCTTGCGCGCCCGCCGCGTTCTGGGGAAAATTGCGCGGCACTGAAGGGAGGGCTTCATGGCCGCATTCTGCGTGAGTTGTGGAAGCGCCCTCGGAGAAGGCGCTCGCTTCTGTCCCAAGTGCGGTACGGCGGTCGAGTCTGAAACCGTCATGGCGCCGCCGCTGGTAAACGCGCCCGCCCCAACGGCTGGCCCCATCCCCCGCGGGGGCGGGTCGAACACGGCGGTGAAAGTGATCTTCGTCATCCTTGGGGTCATCATGTTCATCGGGCTGCTCGGGCTGGGTACCTGTTTCTACCTGGGATATCGGGTGAAACAGAAAGCCGGCCAGATCTCTCGCGAAATGGGAGCCGACGCTCCGCGTTACACCGGCAGGCGCGAACCGTGCGCCATGCTGTCGACGGCGGAGGCGAGCAAGGCTCTGGGACAGCCGGTGGCATCGGTCGAGCAGATGGGCATCACCACCTGCGAGTATCACTATGGCGCGGGAGGCAGCGGACGCCTGCCCATCCAATACACGTGGGAGGGAGGGGCCATAACGCTCAAGCTGGCGCACGCCGCCATGAAACAGGTCGCGGCTGGAATGGATACTTACACCGCGCTTCCGGGCATTGGCGATGAAGCGTATCTGGAGCCGGCGGGATCCGGGCTCGTCATGCGCAAAGGAGATGTGATGGTACACATTGACTTGCGCGTCGCCAACCTCAGTCCCAATGCGGCAAAAGCGCTCGCCGCCGTCATCGCCAGCCGTCTGTAAACAGCGAGGGAGAAAAAAATCCGGTCCGGCTCGACGAACTCCATCGGGTCGCGCTGCCGTGCTCTTGTCTCCCAAAGCGAAAACCGGGCGCGTTTGCTTCGAGGTTTGCTACGCTCTAGCGCGGTCTCATGCGCGCTGCTGCCATCCTCGGGCCCGGTTCCGCTCCCCGGAATCTGGAGCCTTTTCAAGAAAACCCCGTTATCGAATGGACACTCGGGCTGCCGGCAAGCGGCGGCGATGCCGACGTGGTCCTGATCTTCGGCGGCGATGGAACCGTGCACCGGCATCTGGCAGCGCTGGTGACGCTGAAGTTGCCGGTGCTGGTGGTGCCCTGCGGCAGCGGCAATGATTTTGCCCGGGCGCTCGGTCTCGGGCGCAAGAGCGAAGCCTTGGCAGCGTGGCGCAAGTTCGTCTCGGGAAATAACAACACGCGGATCATCGACTTGGGACGGATTACGCCCCTTGGTTGTCCGGAGCCTGGGTTGTCCGGAAGCATGCCTCCGCGCTACTTCTGCTGTGCCGGCGGGATTGGTCTTGACGGGGAAATCGCGCGGCGCGCGAACCGTCTTCCGCGCTGGCTGCGCGCCCATGGCGGCTACCTGCTGAGCTTTTTGCCCGCGCTGGCGGGCTTTCAGCCCGTTCCGACCCGGATTCTGGCTGTCCACGGGGAGCGGGAGGAGACGAGGAGCGAGGCACGGATTTTTGTCACCGTCTGTGCCAATGCTCCGGCCTATGGAGGAGGCATGAAGGTGGCCCCGCGGGCGATGCTCGACGACGGGCAACTCGACGTCTGCATCGTGAGGGAGCTTCCGAAGCTTCGACTCTTTTGCCTGTTTCCTTCGGTGTATTTTGGACGGCATCTCGCGGTTCCCGGGGTGGAGTACTACCAGGCAACCAGCGTACGGCTCGAAACCAGGAGACCACTCGATGTTTACGCCGACGGCGAGTATGTGTGCCGGACCCCGGTCGAGGTATCCCTGGCGGCGCGGTGCCTGCGAGTCATTGTGACCTGACGGAGACTCACAGCCTGGGACCCAGGCCGGTGGAGACAATGCATCAATCTTCTCCCGCTATAATTTCCGCATGCCATCCTTCCCTGCTGTTGACGAGCAACTTGCCTACATCAAGAAAGGCTCTGCCGAGATCGTAAAGGAGTCGGAACTGCGGGCGAAGCTGGAGAAGTCCGAGAAAGAAAACAAGCCTCTCCGGGTAAAAGCGGGATTCGATCCGACCGCGCCCGACCTGCACCTGGGCCATACGGTGCTGATGCGCAAGCTGAAGCACTTTCAGGATCTCGGGCACACGGTGATCTTTCTGATCGGGGACTTCACCGCCATGATCGGAGACCCCACGGGGCGCTCGGCCACGCGTCCGCCGCTCAGCCCGGAAGAGATCAAGACCAACGCCAAGACCTATCTTGCCCAAGTGTTCAAGATTCTCAGCCAGAGCAAGACCGAAATCCGGCACAACAGCGAGTGGCTGGGGAAGCTGAAAGGCGAAGACTGGATCCGCCTGGCGGCGAAGTTCACCGTGTCGCAAATGCTGGAGCGGGAAGACTTCCACAAGCGATTTCTCGAAGAGAAGCCGATCGCGTTGCACGAACTGCTCTATCCGTTGGCGCAGGCCTACGACTCGGTCGCGCTCAAAGCCGATGTGGAACTCGGCGGCAACGACCAGAAGTTCAACCTGCTGGTGGGACGCGAACTGCAGCGCGCCTCCGGACAGGAGTCGCAAATTGTCGTCACCATGCCCATTCTCGAGGGCCTCGACGGCCTGCAGAAGATGTCGAAGTCGTACGGCAATGCCATCGGCATCCAAGAGGCGCCGCTCGAGATGTACGGCAAAGTCATGTCCATTTCCGACCAGATGATGTGGAGATACTACGAATTGCTGACGGACGTGAAGGTGCCGGAGATCGAGAAGATGAAAGCCGATGCGGCTTCGGGGAAGGCGCATCCTATGGCGCTCAAGAAAGAGCTGGCGGGGAAAATTGTGGCCGACTTTCATTCCCCGGAGGCGGCGGCGAAAACCGGCGAGGACTGGGCGAAGCAGTTTCAGAAGGGCGAGGTGCCGGACAGCATTGAGCGGGTGACGGTGAAGTACGCAGATGTCAAGTGGGACGGCAGTGGCGACCCGGGAACAGAAGTCGGCGGAAAGTCGGGTGCGACGCTCTACGGAATAAAGCTTGACCGTCTTATGGTCATGTGCGGCCTGGCCGACTCGGGCACGGATGCAACTCGAAAACTGAAAAGCAAGGAAGTACGGATGAACGGCGAGATCCAGGATCAGCCGAGAATCGCAGTCGAGGGATTGCCGTGGAACGCCACTTTGCGGGTGGGAAGAAAAATGAGAGCTGCAGTCGTCGAGAACTAGCAGCCACCGTGGGGGACGCCCGTCCCCCATCCCCGATTTACTTGGACGCCGTAAGGGTTCTTACCAGGCGCCGGCCGGCGACCTCGAAATTGCCTTCGAGGACCATCCGGATCGCCTCGGAGTAGGCGATGTGCTCCTGTTCCAGAATGCGGTCGGCGAGTGAATGTTCGTCGTCGCCGTCGAGCACGGGGACGGTTTTCTGCACCAGGATGGCGCCGTGATCGAGTTCTTCATCGACGAAGTGCACGGTGCATCCGGCCACTTTCACACCGTAGGCGAAGGCCTGCTGCTGAGCTTCGAGGCCGGGAAACGATGGCAACAGCGAGGGATGAATATTCAAAATCCGCTGCGGAAACTGCTTCACGAACCACGGTGACAACAGGCGCATGTAACCCGCAAGGCAGACGAGTTCGACTTTGTGCTCCTTGAGGGCCGCAGCCACTTCACGGTCATGCTGTTCGCGCTCTTTTCCCCGGGAGGGGATGGCAAGCGCTGTCAACCCCAGGCGGCGGGCGGTTCCAAGCCCTCCGGCATCGGGCTTGTTGGAAATGACGAGGGCGATGCGGGCATCGGGAACATGCCCGGAGGCGATATTTCTGGCGATGGCTTCGAAGTTCGAGCCGCGTCCGGAGAGAAGGATGCCGATGTTTTTCATGGAGACCTCGCTCCTCCGCTCCATCATAATTCAGCGCCAGGATCCGGCGCTGTGACGGAATTGCTGATCGGGGAAGCTGCGCTCGCTCGTTTGCCCGCGCGACTCCGACTCCGCTATAGTTTTCTCCATATGTACGAGAGCTTTCATGCCACCGAGCGCTGGTCCCGGCAGGACGTGCACTGCATTTACCAGGCACTGATTGTGGCTATCGCGACACGCCATGCGGATGCGGTCGACATCAAGTTTCTGGTCGGAGGCAAAACCGTCTGGGTGGCGCTGCCGCTTACGGCGTGGACCGAGTACGAGCAGCGCACCAGAAAAGTCATCACCGATGGGCTGGCGATTGCGATTGCCGGGCACTACCTGAAAACAGCGCTCGAATCCGGGGAAGGTGTGGACCGGGAGATGTATTCACTGACCGTGGCGGAAACCCTGAAGCACCTGGAGGCGGTGGCGGCGCAGGCGGCCTCCAGGTCGCTGGCCGGCGCGGGCAGCGAATAGAGCGCCGCCAGAAACTTCCAGCCGCCAATTGATCCGCGTATCCGCCGCGATTCGCGCGGCGCGCCATTCCCCACAAAATTCCTCGATTTAATTTCATGCGTTCGATCAACCCGGTCCAAGAACCCCAGCCTGCCGACCGGGCGGTCAGTCGCCACTTCTTCCCTGCTGAAATCACAGTCAGTTGTGACCTCCGGCACATTCCGGGCGCAGCCCGAGGGCGAGAATCAGCTTGCCCGTCGGCAAGAGAGGTATTCGAAGTACGCGCAGCTGGACTTGGAAGTCCCCGGCAAATGAGGGACAATACGATGTTTTACATGGGATGCTGGCAATTTTTTTCTTCTAGAACCAGCCGGCTCGGGCGCGCACGTTCTTGTTCCTGCCTTTCTGCCCGCGCAGATCGAGTGCGGAGCCAGATAGCCGTCACGATTTTTCTTGGTGGCAAGGAGACGTTCTTATGGCAAGTCTTACGGTTGAAGTGGAGTCCGCGTCGAATCCGGGCAAGCACAACCAACTGGCGAAATGGGTGGAAGAAGTAGCCGAGATGTGCCGTCCAGAGCGCATTCACTGGTGTGATGGCTCGGCGGAGGAATACCAGTTGATGCTCCGTTTAATGGTGCAAACGGGTGTCGCCATTCCTCTCAGTGAGGCCCGGCGTCCGAACAGCGTGCTGGTGCGTTCGAATCCGGGCGACGTGGCGCGGTTGGAGGACCGCACCTTCATCTGCGCAAAGAGCAAGGAGGACGCTGGTCCCACCAACAACTGGGAAGATCCCGCCAGGATGAAAGACAAGCTGAAGGGCCTGTACACGGGCGCGATGGTGGGACGCACGATGTATGTGATCCCCTACAGCATGGGTCCGATCGGATCGCACATCGCGAAGATCGGGGTGGAGATCACCGACTCGCCTTATGTGGTGGCCAGCATGCACATCATGGCGCGCGTCGGGAGACCGGTGCTGAACGCGCTCGGTGAAACCGGCGAGTTCGTGCGCGGGTTGCACTCGCTGGGCGCGCCGCTGGCGGCGAACGAGCAGGACTCGACCTGGCCGTCGAACGCGGAACAAAAATACATCTGCCACTTTCCCGACACGCGGGAGATCTGGTCCTACGGTTCGGGCTACGGCGGCAACGCGCTGCTGGGGAAGAAGTGTCACGCGCTGCGCATCGCGTCGGTGCAGGCGCGCGATGAAGGCTGGATGGCGGAGCATATGCTCATCCTGAAGCTGACGAACCCCCAGGGCGAGGTGAAGTACCTGACGGGGGCGTTCCCGTCGGCCTGCGGCAAGACCAACCTGGCGATGCTGGTGCCTACGATTCCCGGGTGGAAGGTAGAGACCATTGGCGACGACATTGCGTGGATGAAGTTCGGAAAGGATGGACGGCTATATGCTATCAATCCCGAATATGGGTTCTTTGGCGTAGCTCCAGGGACCAGCATGAAGTCGAATCCGAACGCCATGATGACGGCGACCCGGAATTCGATTTTCACCAACTGCGCCGTGACCGCCGAGGGCGACGTGTGGTGGGAGGCGATGACCGACGAGAAGCCGGCGGAGCTGGTGGACTGGCTGCGGCGGCCGTGGACGCCGCAAGCGGGACGCAGAGCGGCGCATCCCAATGCGCGCTTTACCACGCCGGCGAGCCAGTGTCCGGTGATCGCGCCCGAGTGGCAGGATCCCAAAGGCGTGCCGATTGACGCCATCCTGTTTGGCGGACGCCGAGCAGGAATCGTTCCCCTGGTGACGGAATCCTTCAGCTGGCAGCACGGAACATTTCTAGGCGCGACGGCCAGCAGCGAAACCACCGCCGCTGCCGCGGGAAAAGTCGGACAGTTGCGGCGCGACCCTATGGCCATGCTGCCCTTCTGCGGCTATCACATGGGCGACTACTTCGCTCACTATCTGAAAATCGGGGCTACGCCGGGCGCGAAGCTGCCCGGCATTTACTACGTGAACTGGTTCCGCACCGATGAGAACGGCAAGTTCCTGTGGCCGGGATATGGCGAAAACAGCCGGGTATTGAAATGGATCTTCGAGCGCTCGGATGGCAAGGCTCATGCCAAGGATACGCCCATCGGCCGTGTGCCGGATCCCGAAGATCTGGACACGCGCGGGCTGAACCTGCCTCCGGAACAAGTCGCGAAACTGTTGAGCGTGGATGTTGAGGGATGGCTCGGGGAAGTCCCGCTCATCCGGGAACACTTTGCCAAGTTCGGCACGCATCTGCCGGAAGGATTGAGGCAAGAGGTCGACGAACTGGAGGCGCGGCTCAGGGCGAGCAAAACATAAGCGACGATATGAAGTTTTGTTCATCGGACCCGGACTGTTCCGGGCCCTATTTTTTGGGATGAAAATCCGCTTCACCGCATCTAAGTAAGCAATGTCATCCCAGCTGTCTCATCCCAGTCTCACTGCATGGCAAGTGCTTACCGCGTGGGGAAACATTATGAGCGGCAAGGCTCCCATGCTGTCGATCGAAATCACGCGGGAGTGTCCGCTGCACTGTCCGGGATGCTATGCCTACGGGGAAGAACACCTGGGAGGAAGCCGGACTCTGCGCCAGCTTTCCGACTTTCGCGGCGAGGCGCTTGTCGAGGGGGTGCTCGACCTGGTCGGGAAACATCAGCCCATGCACGTCTCGCTGGTGGGCGGAGAGCCTCTGGTGCGGCATCGCGAGCTGAGCCGGATCCTTCCCGAACTCAGCCGTCAAGGGCGCTTCACGCTGGTGGTAACCAGCGCCGTAATTCCCATTCCGATGGAGTGGGTGAAGCTGCCGCGGGTGCGGATCGCAGTGTCGGTTGACGGATTGCCAGAGCACCACGATGTGCGGCGACATCCGGCAACCTACGAGCTCATTCGGAAAAACATTGCCGGACGCGAGATCAACGTGCACTGGACGATCACGCGGCCCATGCTCCAGCGTGAGGGGTACCTGGAAGAGTTCGTAGCCTTTTGGAGTGCGCAGCCGGAGGTCGAGCGAATCTGGGTCAGCCTGTATACTCCGCAGGTCGGCGAGGAAAGCGCCGAGAAACTTACCCCGGCGGACCGGGAGAAGGTGGCGGCCGCGCTGCCCCGGGTGCAGAAACGCTATGGCAAGCTGCTGATGCGGGAAGCGATGGCGCGGGCGCTTATGTCTCCGCCGGCAAATCCAGATGCTTGCCTGTTCTCGAAAATGTCGACGAATTACTCAGCGGACCTGAAGACGCGGGTCGAACCCTGCGTGTTCGGCGGGACCCCGGACTGCCGCCAGTGCGGGTGCATGGCGACCACGGGCCTGCGTTTTGTCGAAGAGCTAAGACTGCTGGGACCGCTTAAGGCCGGGCATCTGGTGAACATCTCGGTAGCGATTGGATCGGCAGTGAACCGGCTGCGGGAGAACGTGAGCGCGCCGACGAGGTGGCAGCCACGCGTGTCGCAGGTAGGGCGAGAGGAAGGTCTGGTGCACATTGAGCAGGGAGACTAGTTCCTGAGTATCGAGCACCGAGATGAATCCCGGAGCGAGGGATGTCGGAAGCGCCGGGCTTCCGGCCCGCGGGTGAAGCACCCGTGATTTGATCAATTTCATGTTTGCCCTTAAGGTCCAGGTCGAGTACGAGCACGCCGGAGAGCACCAGCCCTGTCCCCTGAAGTGGCTCGACAGCTTTTCTATGCGCAACTTCACCAACGCCAGCATCTTTGACGACACGCTGCCCGTCGGCGACGGGATCATGGAAGTCGGCGCCAGGGTCCCGCTCGATCAGCTCAAGCAAGCCCTGGAAGACTGGTTCCGGCGCAAGAGCTACCTTCCGAAGGACGCAATCTTGATCGTGCGGCAAGGCGGGATGCCAAGGCGAGAAAAATAAGTCCGGCGGGGTCGGCCCTTCCCATGGGAAACCGCGATCGCCGCTCTCCCGGGAACTCCCGTCCTCTCTCTCTAGTGCATCCCCGGCTCCCTCCCGGTGCCGGGCAAACCGCGCTTCATCAGGTAGGAGAGGGGAGTAAGACAAGCCACGATCAGGGCCAGCACCGAAATCACATCCACGTATCCGAGGGTCGTGGCTTGAGCCCGGATGGCCTGGTACATGATGGCGTACGCTTTCTGCGTGGACTGTACTGCGTCAATGCCGTGCGAGGTCAGGACACGACTCATGCCTTCGATGGCGGAGTGGAACTGCGAGCTCCCGGCGGAGGCATGCTGGACCAGAAAATTCTGATGCTTCTGTGATTGTCGCACGACGAAGGTGATGATGATCGCGATGCCGATGCTCCCTCCCACATTGCGGACGAAAGCGTTCATCGCCGAGACCTGGTTGTTCTTTTCCTGAGGAACACCAACGTAGGCCAGGGTGTTCGAGGGGATAAAGATGAATGCCAGTCCCAGCGTCTGCAGGGTTCGCAACAAGGCCGCCGTGGGGAAATCGATGCCCAGAGTCAGGTGGCGTGACATATAGACCAGGGCCAGCGCGGTCGAAGCGAAACCCGCCGCCATCATGGCGCGCGGGTCTACGCGCGAGACCAGCATGCCGGCCATGGGCATCATCAACAGCATGGCGAAGCCCCCGCCGGCCAGGGCTTCCCCGGCCTGAACCGCGGAGTATCCCAGCAGAGTCTGCAGAAATTGCGGGATCAACACCGTGGTTCCAAACAGCACCGTACCCAGGACGAAGGTGATGGTCATGGCCACGGCGAAGTTGCGCGACTGGAACAGGCGAAGGTCGACAATCGGGTTGGGATGAAACCACTCCCAGAAAATCCAGACCAGCAGCGTGGTAACGGCGACGGTGAGGAAGGCAGCGATCCAGGGGGAGCTGAGCCAGTCGGCCTCCTGTCCTTTGTCGAGCACCACCTGTAAACAGCCCACGCCCAGCGCGACTAACCCGAGACCGACGTAATCGACCTTGACGCCGCGGCTCCTGGCGCGCTCGATGGCGAGGTAAGGAGGATCTTCGACCATTCGGTAGGTGAGGAACAGCGACAACAACCCCACGGGTATGTTGATATAGAAGATCCAGCGCCAACTGTAGTTGTCGGTAATCCATCCTCCGAGCGTCGGGCCGATGGCGGGCGCAACCACCACCGCCATGCCATACACGGCGAAGGCAATGCCGCGCCTGCTGGGAGGGAAGGTGTCGGCCAGGATGGCCTGTTCGCTGGGCGCGAGGCCTCCACCGCCCGCGCCCTGCAGGATGCGAAACAAGATCAGCATGCCGAGGCTCGGCGCCAGCCCGCAAAGGAAGCTGCTGGCGGTGAACAGGGCGACGCACATCATGTAGAAGCGCTTGCGTCCCATGCGGGTCGCCAGCCAGGCGCTGATGGGAAGGATGACGGCGTTGGAAACCAGGTAGCTGGTGAGCACCCAGGTCGACTCGTCCTGGCCGGCGGAGAGGCCTCCGGCAATATGGGGCAGAGCGACATTGGCGATGGAGGTGTCGAGCACCTCCATGAAGGTGGCCAAAGTCACCGTCAGGGCAATCGCCCACGGATTATGACGCGGGTGCCAAGGGAGGGCCTGGACGGCCCTTTCCACTGCGGCTGGAACCTCCGCTTGCATCGTCGACACAGTTGCTCTTAGGATACATACATGTATGTATGTTTGGAAGAACTGAATCGCCGGAGGAGGTAAGCCCCTGACTTCCCCAAACATGGCGTCCGCGGTGGCCCGCGGTTCCAGACGTTCTTTCCCCGTGCCGGGGTCCCGGCAGCAGGCGCGCACCGAGGCAACGCGGGGCAAATTGCTGCGTTCGGCCGAGCAGGTTTTTGCCCGCGACGGCTTTGAGGCGGCCCGCATCGAAGACATCGCCGAAGCTGCCGGATACACGCGGGGCGCCTTTTACGCGAACTTTCACACCAAGGAAGAGCTTTTCATGGCGCTGCTCGAGGACTGCGTCCGGCGCCGCATCGCCGACATTCATGAGCTCATGGAACGGGCGGGAACCGCACAGCAACAAGCCGAGGCTCTCCGCGACTACTACGCCCGGCTGGCGAAGCAACGCAAATGGGTGCTGATTCTCATGGAGTACAAGCTGTTCGCCATTCGACATCCCGCGGTGCGGGCGAGGCTCGAGCGACGGATTCGCGGTTTACGCGCAGAGGGCATCAGGATTCTGACCAACCTGGCGGAGGCTCTGGGAAATCGACCGCCGGTTTCGGGGAACACGGCAACTGTGGCGATGGGGGCACTGGCGAACGCCCTGGTTATAGAGCAGCTGGTCGATCCCATGATTCTGTCGAGGGGAGAGCTTTATAAGTTGCTGAGTATGTTCTTCGATCTGTTGACCGGCCAGGAGAAGAGGTAACGTCACCTTCCGCCTCGGTTGCAGGCATGGAATGGGGCCCGATTCCTGCATGCCATCCGTCAAGAAAGCGCTACAGATGCACAGTTTCTGAACCATGCACGTCCCGGCAACAACGATATTGCCATCCAGACGAACACGGCGGGAAAGAACGCTGCTCTGCACCGCGGCTTATTTTTGATAGTGGAGGAGGGAGAACACTTCTGATCCCGGCAGTTTTTCCCGGCCTTTCAGGAAGTCGAGTTCCACCACAAAACCCAAGCCGGCGATATCGGCGCCCAGCGACCTGGCAAGTTCGACGGTGGCGGCGGCGGTGCCGCCAGTCGCCAGCAGGTCATCCACAATGATCACGCGTTGTCCTTTCTGGATGGCGTCTTTGTGGATCTCCAGTGTATTGCTGCCGTATTCAAGATCGTATTCGACTTTGGCGGTAGCGGCGGGAAGCTTTCCCGGCTTGCGGACGGGAACGAAGCCAGCGTTCAGGCGGTAGGCGAGCGCCGGGCCGAAGATAAATCCGCGCGCTTCCATGCCCAACACCAGGTCAACATCCTTGTCGAGATAGTGCTCGGAAAGGCCGTCAATCAGGGTGGCGAAACCCAGCTTGTCTTTGAGCAGTGTGGTGATGTCGTAAAACAGGATGCCCTTTTTGGGGAAGTCGGGCACCTCGCGAATAAGCTTCTTCAGGGGTTCGCAATTCACGCCGGTTTTCATTGGCACGGTTTTTTGGGTCGACACTTACCACGCTCCTTCAATGCGAAATGTCTTCAGTCCGGCGACCGGCTGAGCTTCGAATTCCGCGACATCGTCCACGCGCGCCGCCCGCGGCCCTTCGCGCAGGCGTGAGCGCAGGCTGGAAAGTTGATCGCGCGAACCGACGGCCAGCACTTCCACGCTGCCGTCGGCGTTGTTGCGCACCCAGCCGGCAATGCCGAGGGTGTGCGCCTCGCGTTCCACGAACCAGCGAAATCCGACGCCCTGAACGCGGCCGCGCACCAGAAAAGTACGGGCGAAAGTGGTATCAGGTTTCAAGGTTTCAGAGTCTCAAGGTTTCAAAATGAAACTTTGAAACCTGAAAACGTCGTATTTTCACGCTCTTGAGAGATACACGCCCTCTGCCGTGTCCACCTTGATTCGTTCGCCTTCATTGATGAAGGGCGGCACCTGCACGATCAGTCCGGTCTCGGTCTTCGCCGGTTTGGTTACACTCGAAGCCGTGGCGCTTTTCAGGCCGGGTTCGGTCTCCGTCACGGTGAGCACTACGGTTTGCGGCAGTTCGATGCCTACCGCCTTCCCGTCAAAGAACTCGACCCTGATCTGCAGGTTGGGGATGAGGTAGTCGACGGCATCCCCCAGAATGTCCTTGGTCAGGTGGGTCTGCTCGTAATTCGAGGTATCCATGAAGTAGTAGTTATCGCCGTCGTTGTAGAGGAACTCCATCTCGACTTCGTCGACCGTGATCTTTTCGATGGGGTCGGGCGAGCGGAAGCGGTGTTCGAACATGGCTCCGGTGCGCAGGTTGCGCAGCTTGGCCTGGATGAAAGCGCGCAGGTTGCCGGGGGTGCGATGCTCGACGCTGAATACGGAATGCAGATCATTGTTGTGCTTGATGATCATGCCGGGGCGAAGCTGGGTGGCAGGAATAGCCATTGCTGAATCGATCTCCTTTAATGCGGCTAAATAGGCGCTGGGAAGGGCGGGCAGCCACGTTTTCCGTCGCGCACGAGGTATTGAACCCTTTATTTTACACGCAGTTGAACCGCTTTGGGAATCGAGGCCCCAGAACGCTACCGACGCTTGAGGAATTGTGGTCCAGAGAAATAAGCCGGACAGCTAGAATAGGGGCGGGCGAATCCAAGTCTCAGTTTGCGCGATGGAAAGGATTCTTATGTTTAAGGACAAGAAAGAGGGGAGCTATACGACGTCGGGCTTGGCCGGAACTGGGGTGGCTTTCCTGCTAATCGGCATCGGTGTGGGCGCACTGATCGGCATGCTCTATGCGCCGAAACCCGGCAAGCAGATGCGAAAAGACCTGCGTCGCAAGCTGGACGATGCGCGCGACACGCTGGATGACTGGAAAGATCAGGCGCGAGAAGTCGCCGAGGAGGCGCTCGAACGCGGCTCTGAGCTGGCCGACGAAGTGCGTGAGCGGGTTACGCCGCTGACGAAGAACTTGCGCCGCGGATAAGGGATGGCGGCCGGGGAAGAAAGTGATCCCGCTCAGGCGCGGCTGCCCACTCTGAGTGGTCGATCGGTCTCAGTGGAATACGGACGAGAAAAGGCCTTTCACCTTACCCAGGAAACCATGGTGTTCTTGCGGCGGTTTCTGGGGTGGAGGAATGGGCGTGACGGTCGGTGGCGGCGGCTGCATGTGCCGGGCATCAACGACCGGGAGCTGAGCGGCCTGCTCCACCGGGGCCGGGGGTGCGACCCCGGGTTCGGCACGGAAGACAAACGGCGCCTCCACCCGCACGTGGACGTCGTTCGCTCCGCTCGCCGGGAGCGGAGCGCTTTCACGAGAAACCGTCATCGTCACCGGAGCGGCGGCCGCCGGCCCGTCTGACTGCGGAGCGGCGTGGGGTGGGGGAACGGTAACCGGTTTGTCCTCATCTTCGGGACGCGCCAGGCGCAGGTTCTCCGGTACCTTCGACTCCGGTACCGTGGGGGCAGCATCGTTTGCGGCGCGCATCAGCGGCACCGGGGGAGGCGGACATCCGCAATTCGCGGGAAGGTTTGTATCCGGATCGGTCAACTTCCCGGAGCGAAAAACCACCTGCTCGGAGGGCTTGACCCGGTAACTGCCCTCTCCCATAAGCTCCGACACGATGATCGAGCCCGTGTTGCCGGGCAACGATCGCACGCAGGTGTTTCCCCGGGCATCAGCGCTGATCGCGTAATGGAAATCACCGGGGCCGGCCAGGAGAATACGGAAGTCGGGAGTCAGGACGGCGTCGGCATCCTGTCCAGAGCGGTAGTGGGTCTCGAGCGCACCCGTGCTCATCGCCACCATGAGATCGCGCCCATCCTTCGACTGCGTGACCGAAACCGTCGTTTGCGGGCAGAGGCGCATTTCTCCGCCCCGAGTCAGCTTCAAAATCGCGGTGTCCGCGCCTGCCGAGACGGCGGCACCGTTGGCGAGTCGGCTTCCAGCCATGACAATCGCCCCATTGGTTCCCGGACTGAGCGGAACCATGGCCGGTTCCACACCCTTGGTAAAGGCGGGTGTCGTGGGAAGTTGTGCCGGCTGGCTGGCGACCGCGACCCTGGTCTGGCTCAGCCGCACGGTGAGAATGTTTCCTGCGGTGTAGGAGTTGTAGTCGGCGGGCTTGAGCAGGTCCAGCACGATGCGCACGGTAGGCGGCCGGTCTTGATATTGGTCCAGGCGGACATCGCTAACCTGATCGCTCTTTACCTCGATCCGCTTGCTGCGCACCGACATCACCGTGTTGGGAAGGTCGATAACCAGGCGCAGAGGATTGTCTACCTTCTGGATAAGGGGAGTGACCGGCCGGGTGGAGGTGACCTCGACGGCGGGCGGCCCCTGATTGGCCAGAAGGACCCGCACCCGGGTGATGGCCGCCGGGGCCTCGGATGGCTGTCGGGCCGCGATTCGGCGAACGGTTTGCGCGGGCAATGAAACCGTCAGAGCCACGAGCGTGATCACACCTGCATAAGAGCCGATACGAGGCAAGGCCTGTCCCCGATTCCGAAAACCGCGCAGAAATAACGATATCACCGGTGCTGCCGGGAGAGAAGTGACCGAAGGAACGCAGCCCGGGACGATCTGGGGGAGAGCACAGGTTCGCTCAGGACTCGGGGAGGAATTCGTACTCCTCGATGACCGCGGCTACCGCGACGCGTCCGCCGGGCGCGCCATTGTCAACCCGCACCACCTTCCCCTTGCATCGCACTTTGATGCTTTCCGTCAGGGTGATCTCCGGCGGCAGGGTCAGCGTGAACTCGATCGGCGACCCGGTGGCAATTTCTGAATCGACATAAAAGCAGATGCCGCGGGCGCTGACGTCGCGAGTCTGGGCGGTCTTTTCCTGTCCACCGTTGTCATTATAAGTGACAGATACGGGAAGCCGCAGGGCGAACCTGCGGGTTCCACGCTTTTCCTGTTGGCTCTCGGCCATGAGCCCTCCGCTTCCCGGGTAAGCATGGCGGTTTGCGAAAGAGGTGTCAAGGATTTGTTGCACTGGAGCCGCGATTTTATTGGCTGTAGTGATGTAATCTGAATGCGGGTCCGGCATGGTCTTCGTCCTCGATAACTACGATTCATTTACTTACAACCTGGTGCAATACCTGGGGGAGTTCGGTGCCGAAGTCGTGGTGTGCCGCAATGACCAGGTAACAGTTACCGAGATTGCGGCAATGAAGCCGGAGCGCATCGTGATCTCGCCAGGGCCGTGCACTCCGCAGGAGGCGGGTATAAGCATTGCTCTCGTCCGTCATTTCACCGGGCGGGTCCCGTTGCTCGGCGTATGCCTGGGGCATCAGGCTCTGGGCGCGGCATTCGGCGCGCAGGTCGTCCGCGCCAGGAACCTCATGCACGGCAAGACCAGCGAGGTGCAGCACGACGGCAAGACGATTTTTCAGGGATTGCGCTCTCCCCTGACGGCGACCCGGTATCACTCACTGGTGGTCGCCGAGGACGGCCTGCCGGCCGAGTTGGAAGTCAGCGGCTGGAGCATCGAGAAAGACGGCACGCGGGTCATCATGGGGCTGCGCCACAGGAAGTTTCCGGTCGAGGGGGTTCAGTTCCATCCGGAAAGCGTGCTGACCTCGGAGGGCAAGTCTCTGATCCGGAACTTCCTGAGCCTCCACCCGGCGGCCGGGGATTTTTGACACCTCCTTCTTCCGCACCAGATAATCTGGGGCGTGCGAGAGCCCTTAACCATTCGCCATTCCAGCGCCATTCTAAAGAGGTCCTTCCGCGGGGCGTTTCCGCCGGCGGTGCGCGGAGAGGGGGTCTATGTCTGGGATGGGCAAGGCAAGCGCTACCTGGATTTCTCCGGATCGGCGGCGGTGAACTTCATCGGGCATGGTGTAGCCGAGATTCCCGCGGCGATGATGGCCCAGGCTCAGCAATTGGAGTTTGTCCACAGCAGCCAATTCACCACTCCCGCGGCGGAGGAGTACGCGCAGGAACTGATCGAGTTTGCCGGCCGGCATTTCCGCGGCGGAGCGGTGTTCTTTACCTGCGGCGGCTCCGAGGCGGTGGAAAGCGCTCTGAAACTGGCCCGGCAGTACCAGGTCGAGATCGGGCAAACCGGCCGCTATCAGGTTCTCAGCCGGCAGCAGAGCTATCACGGGGCCACCCTCGGAGCGCTTTCGGTTTCCGGAAACAAGAGGCGCCGCGAGATCTACCTGCCCATGGTGCGCGAGTTCGCTCACCTACGCGTTCCCTACTGCTATCGCTGCTCTTATGACTGCGCCGATGGATGCATCAATTGCGGACAGCAATACGCGGCCGAGTTGGAGCAGGCCATTGTGTCGAGCGGAGGTGAAGCCGCGGCCTTCATTTTCGAACCGGTGAGCGGGGCGACATTGGGAGCGGTTCTACCCCCGCCGGGATACCTGAAGAATATCGAGGAGATCTGCCGCCAGCACGCCGTGTTGCTGATCGCCGACGAAGTGATGACCGGCATGGGGCGCACCGGGCGCAATTTCGCGATCGAGCACTGGGGAGTTAAGCCGGATATTCTGGTTACGGCCAAGGGCCTGTCGAGTGGCTATGCTCCCTTGGGAGCAGTCATCGCCAGTGACCAGGTCGTGGACGCCATCGCCTCCGGGACAGGCGCTTTTCTCCACGGCTTTACCTACAATGCCCACCCCATTTCGGTGGCCGCGGGCCGTGCCGTCCTACGATATCTGGAGAGGCATCGACTGGTGGAGGCGGCCAGCTCCGAGCGTTCAGGCTCGGCGGGTTCCTGTCTGGGCTCGAGCCTCGACCGCCTGCGCGACTTGAAAGCCGTCGGCGACGTGCGGGGGATCGGACTGCTCTGGGGAGTGGAGTTCGTCGCCGACCGCAGCTCGAAGCGGCCCTTCGCGGTGGAAAACAATTTCTCGGGCCGGGTGGGGATCTCTGCCGCCAGACGAGGCCTGCTGGTGTATCCCATGCAGGGATCGGTGGAGGGTGCCGCCGGGGACCATCTGCTGATTGCCCCTCCGGCGATCATTACGAGGGATCAGGCGGAATGGGCGGTGGCCATGCTGGCGGAGGCCATCGAAGAGGCGGGACGGGGGCTCTAGACGCCCCCGGAGGGCTCGGTCTTCCGGATTACCTGAAGCACTATCCCACCTTTTATCAATGGGTTAACAAGTGATCCGCGAATTAGCCGGGTTTTATTCCGGGTGCATTGTTCTTGCTCCCGGGTTACGCGCAAATTGGCCGCGCAGGCAGGAGGATTCGATGCCCAGTGCGTGGATCGACTATTGCGAGCAGGCCAACCCCGGAGTGCTGAAGGAAGTGCGGGTAGCGAAACCGTCGTTCGAGAGCGCGAAGCGGGTACAGCAGAGCCTTACAGTGGCTGTCGAGAAGCGGGCGCTGGTGTGGATGGCCGAACGGACGCCGGAGTGGGTCGGGTCGGACACTCTGACGGTAATTGGCTTCCTGGGCCAAGTGATGGCCGGGGTGAGCTATGCCATGGCGCGTTATCACCGCTATTGGCTGGTGATGGGGATCGGGTTTCTGGCAATCAACTGGTTTGGCGACAGCCTGGACGGGACGCTGGCGCGGGTTCGCCAGCGGCAACGGCCGCGCTATGGGTTCTACGTCGACCACATGATCGATAGCCTGGGCGCGGTCTGCATGATGGGTGGATTGGCCTTGTCGGGATATATGCACCCCTACATAGCCATCGGGCTGCTGATCCTTTTCCTCCTGCTGTCGGTTCAGTCTTATCTCGCGAGCTACGCGCTGGGCGAGTTCCGCTTGTCGTTCTGGAAGTTTGGGCCAACGGAATTGCGGCTTCTACTGATGGTGGGCAACCTGGCCTTGCTGCGCTGGCCGGTGGTGCTCGAGCATCGCTACCGGCTCTTCGACGTAGGCGGGAGCATCGGTGTGCTGGGCATGGCTGGCATGTTGCTGGCGGTGACGGTTCGCAATACCTGCCGGCTCTACCAGGAGGAGCGGCTCGGATGAGCTGGGGCGAGAGCGGTGTCCGCTGGCTGAAGTTCAATGCGGTGGGCGGAATGGGGATAGGAGTGCAGCTGGCGGTGCTGGCTGTGCTTAAGAGCGGACTGCACCTGGATTACTTGCCAGCTACGGGCCTGGCGGTGGAGGCCGCGGTGATTCACAACTACCTCTGGCACCAGCGGTACACCTGGGCGGACCGCGAGGGAGACAGCGGGCCGCGGTTTGTTAAGTTCAACCTGACGACCGGACTGTTGTCGATTGCTGGGAATTTGCTGTTCATGAAGATCCTCACGGGCCGGGCGGGAGTGAACTACCTCGCAGCCAATGGCGTGAGCATCGCAGTGTGCTCGCTGGCAAACTTCGTGGTCAGCGACCGGTTGGTGTTTGCCGGACGCAGCGGAGCGGGACCCGAAAGTGCCGGCTTTTGCTGCCCCGCCCCAGAAGCGGCGCCGGAGAATAGTCGGCTATCTGGCACAGCTGCGGCGACGCCCTGATACGCGGCAACCGCTTAACCCGGCCAGGGATGGCTCCCGCTCTGGCGGCCGCGTAACTCCGGGCGCGGGCTCTAGTCGGCGTGCTGCCGTTCGACCGACCAGATGTCTTCCGGCTTCTGCTCGAAGGGGTAAACGTGCACCATCCAGCCGAAGATCTGGGGCATGAATTTGCCGCCTTCGGCGTCACAGGCATCTTTGGTGACAATCGAGCCGCGCAGCCCGAACTTGGGATTCGGCCCCCAGGCCTCGTTCTTCCGGCCGTCCGGCGCAAGGCACATGTTGATATGGGCGTGCCACTGGGCGATGCTGAGCGGGATGCGGCTGTTCAACTCGTCTTCTTTGGAATTCTTGGGTGCCGTGTACATCACGCCGATCAGCGTGTAGTCGTCTCCCTGCTTTTCGTAGAGTAACGACGTGGGATGATCGGCATCGAAACGCTGGCCGGCCTCGAATCCGTACCAGTAATTCGTGAAGTGGTACTGCTTCTGGGGGATGTTGGGGAGGAAGATTTTGTACCCCGCGCGCAGCGCGGCGCGGTAGTCTTTGTACTTCTCTGCGACCCTGCGGGCTGCTTCAACGACCTGCCGGGCCTTCTCCTCATCTCCCGGCTTCGGGTCGCGCAAGGCAGTCATCTTCATGTGCGGGCCCATGTCTACGTGACGGCTTTGCATGTCCTCGATGGCGTGCGCGCTGCCGTCGCCCATTCCGGCCATCTCATGCATGTCAGAGCTGCTCATGTGGGACATGCCGTGTGCGGCGATATTCATACCTGGCGCATCATTGGAGGGTTTCTGCCCCTGTGCCCCGGCGAATACAGTCAACCATGCGGCGAGGGAAGCGGTGGCCAGAATGGATCGCATCATGAAAAATCACTCCGTAGGTATTAACCCTGAGGGAAGGCATGGGTTTCTGCAATCAGGAAGGCTTTACCAAACATTACGGGAGTAATAAATCAAGCCCTTTGTTGGACTTGCGCGGACAACGCGGAGCCCAGGCCGAGCCTGGCGAGCAGATCGGCAGCCGCATCGGCGCCTGAGCGCACGCAATCGGGAACGCCGATGCCCCGATATCCGTTGCCCGCCAGGGCCAGGCCGGGGACCTGCCGGCGCCGGGTCTCTATGCGTTCCAGACGCTCCAAGTGGCCCACACCGTATTGCGCCATGGCGCCCTTCCACCTGTAGACCCGTGCGAATTGCGGTTCAGCGGCGAGGCCGAGAATGTCCCGCAATTCACGGCGCGCAGTGGCGACAATCTCCTGGTCCGATAACAGTAGAATGGCCTCGTCTCGCGCGCCCCCGAGGAAGCAGCGAATCAGGGCTCGATCCTGCGGGGCGCGGTGAGGGAACTTATTATGAACGAACGTTGCCGCCAGCATGCGCCTTCCTTCGCTGCGAGGCACGAGAAAGCCGAAGCCAGGCGGGAGCGCGGCCCGCACATTGCGGTCGTAGCCCAGGGTCAAGGTGACCGAAGAGGTGTAGCCGACGCCGCGCAACCCGGCCGCCAGGTCGGGGCTCGCGATATCGAGCAGCGCAGCCGCTGCCGAGGCCGGAGTAGCCACGATCACACCGTCGAAGTGATCCGTGCCATCTCCCGCGGAAATCAACCATCCTCCGCTCTGGATTTGGACTGACTCGACCGGTGTATCCGGGCGCAGTGAAGCCGTGGCCAGCCGCGCCAGGAGCGCATCCACCAACTGCTGCATGCCATCTTTGAGCGAAGTGAATAGCGGCCGTGGCGGAGCGCCGCCGGCAGGCGCCATCTTCCGGCGCGCCAGAAGCATGGCGCGGCCCAGGCTGCCGTGTTGGGCTTCCATCTCGGCAAAGCGCGGAAGAACGGCGCGCACGCTGAGCCCGCAAGCTTCGCCGCCGTAGACGCCCGAAAGCAGGGGGTCCGCCAGGCGATCCACCATTTCGGGCCCGTAATGCCGTGTGACCAGGTCGGCCACGGTCTCATCCCCGTCGGCCTGGTGAGGAGGATGAAACCACTCCCCTGCCATGCGCAGCTTGGTGCCGAGGGAAAACAGGGGCGAGAACACCGTAGGCAGGATCTTGGTGGGGACCATGAACATCAGGCCGTCCGGCATCACGGTGAGCCGACCGTGGACCAGGATGTAGGTCTTGCGCTGGGCGTCGTTGGAGCCGATCAGCTGATCGCCCAGGCCGACCTTCCGGCAGAGATCCGCGGCCCACGGCTTCTCGGTGAGAAAGGAATCCGGCCCGGCCTCGACGAGGCATCGGTCGACTCTTTCGCTGACCAGCACCCCGCCGAGCCGCGGCGAACTTTCGAACAGCACATAGTCCACCGCGACGCCGGCGCGGCGCTGCTCTTCGAGAGCAAAGGCCGCCGAGAGACCGGATATCCCGCCGCCGATAATGGCGATGCGCTTCATGGAGCCGGTGGCCACGGCTGCGGTGGGGCTTGCCCCAACCGGGTTCGCGCGATGTCCGCCAGCGTCGCGGTAAGCAAGCGCGAATCGTTCAGCGATTCGCTGCGCCACAAACGCATGGCCTGTTGCGCAGCGAATCGCTTGAATCCGATATCAATATCGTAGAGCACTTCAACGTGGTCGCAGAGAAAACCAATGGGACCGATGAAGACTCCACGGTGTCCCTGCTCCCGCAGCTCTCCCATCGTGTCTTCCACGGTCGGACCCAGCCAGGCGCCACCCGACATGCCCTGACTCTGGAAGGCAAAGGTCCAGTCTTCATCCTTCAGTCCTGCTTCGTGCGCCACCAGCGCGGCGGTCTCTTTCGACTGCGCCTCGTAGGGGTCACCTTCGGCAATCGTACGCTCCGGCACGCTGTGCGCGGTGAAGATGACGGGAACTTTCCCTTCGGCCTCTTGACAAGCCACCTGCCATCCTGCCTGCAACTTTTCGGCGAAGGCTTTAATCAGCAGCGGATGATTGTGCCAGGAGTCAACGAAATCCACGGAGAAGCGCTGCTCTTCCTTTGCCAGCGCAGCGCGATAGAGACCTACACTGGTGCGCGAGTTCTGCGGAGCGAGGCAGAGGGCGACAACATGGGTTGCTCCTTCCTGGTTCATGGCGCGCACCGCATCGGCGACGAATGGCTTCCAGTTGCGCATACCTACGTGGACGGGGAGGCACAATTCGCGAGCCAGCAGATCGCGCTGCGAGAATGTCCAGCGAGTCAGTGGTGATGAGCCGATGGACTGATAGCGGTGCTCGACCTCCTCCACGACATGCGCGGGAAGCGGGCGGCCTCCGGTGACCTGCAGCAAAAATTCCGGGATTTCCTCCACCCGATGGGGGCTGCCATGGGCGAGGAGCAGGATCGCGTTTTTCGTCGAGGTCAATGGTATTCCGGTCGCTCGAGCGGTTTTCGCCGAGCTCTGCGGCCTTTCTACGACACGGTGTAGGCCGCCGAATCCTCTTGCACGAACCTGGCCAGTGCTTTGACGTTATCGACCGGGGTTTCAGGCAAAATGCCGTGACCAAGGTTAAAGATGTGGCCCGGGCGTCCGGCGGCGCGACGCAGAATGTCATGAGCACGCGATTTCACTTCTTTCCACCCGGCAAACAGGAGTACCGGATCGAGATTCCCCTGCACAGCGTGCCGTGCGCCAACCGCCTGCCACCCAAGGTCGAGCGGAATCCGCCAATCCAGACCGATGACGTCGGCCCCGGTGTCGCTCATCGCGGGCAGCAAAGTCGCGCTGTCGGTAGCGAAATAGATGATCGGAACACCGGTTTTCTGCAGGTCCCTTACCAGTTCCGTGGTGCGGGCCAGGACGTAACCACGATAGTCTTCGACGCTGAGGCATCCTACCCAACTGTCAAAAATCTGGATGGTATCGGCTCCGGCCCTCACCTGCTCGGCTGCATACTCCCCCGTCACCCGCACCAGCTTGCGCAGGAGTTCATCCCACGCGTCCGGGGAGGAATACATCATTTTCTTGGTATGAACGTAGTTGCGCGAGCCACCTCCTTCGATCATGTAACTGGCGAGGGTAAACGGCGCCCCGCAAAAACCGATCACCGGCAGGCTGGATCCGAAGTGGCTGGCGACGAGTTTGACAGCTTCCGAGACGTACCCCAGTTCGGCGGCACGGCCGGCATGCAGACGGCTGACGGCTGTCCTGTCCCGCAACGGTTTTTCGATGACGGGACCCTCACCCGGAGAAAAATGAAAGGGCAGGCCCATGACTTCAAGCGGCAGAAGCAGATCGGCAAAAATGATGGCAGCATCGACGCCCAGAGCCTCCGCCGCGGTGATGGTGACCTCGGCGGCAACCTCAGGTTGTTTGCAGATCTCGATGAGCGAATGCTTTTTGCGCACCGCGCGGTATTCCGCCATGTAGCGTCCAGCCTGGCGCATGAACCACACCGGGGTACGATCGACAGGCTGTCGCTTGCAAGCCTTGACGAAACGCGATTGAGGGGCGGACATGAACCTGTAAATGTAGCATTTTTGGCGAAAACCCTGCGCTGATCACATCCCCGCCGGCGGCCTGGGGAAATCCCGGGGGCGATGCCGGACGATTTGCCCTTTCGAGTAACCGGCACCAAGAAAGTACCGACCTCGGAGCCGATATTCGTCCTATGATCGGGGAAGAACCCAGCCGGGGAGGTTGTATGACGGCGAATCAGGTGGTGGTGTACTTCGAGAGAGAAGAGGATGCGTTGCGCTTTACCTTGGCTGCCAGTTCAGTGTTGGCGGCGGACGAAGCGGAGGGCGCGCGCGAAGCCCTGGTCAGTGTGGGCCGGGGAATATCCAAAGCCAGCCGCATCACCGCGGAAGGATCGCTCAGTCGGAAGCCTCGGAAGTGAGCGGGTTTCGCGCCTTGACGACCGTGCCATCCAGCCCTGGTCGCAGCGCGAATCCGGCATAAATCTTACCTGGGAATGTCAAAGCGATACCCGATGCCACGAACTGTCTTCAAATAAGTCGGGTTGTCGGGGTCGGGCTCAATTTTTTCGCGCAACCGGCGCACGTAGACGTCCACCGAGCGGGGAGTCACAAACGAGCCCTCGGTCCAAACCGCGTCCAGCAACTGGTCCCGGGTAAAGACTCGCGTGGCGTGGCGCGCCAGGTAGTCGAGCAGGCGAAACTCCCGGGTCGTGGTGGGAACGGTGCGGCTGGCCACGCGCACGATCATGGAGGAGGCGTCGATCTCGATTTCACCGAAGCGTAACACCTCGCTCTCCATCGGCTCGCTCGAGCTGCGTAACACGGCGCGGACCCGGGCCACCAGTTCACGCGGGCTGAAGGGCTTGGTGATGTAGTCGTCTCCTCCCAGCTCCAGTCCCTTGACCCGGTCCCCTTCCGCGGTCTTCGCGGTCAGGAAAATAATGTGGATTCCCGCCAGCAGCTTGGTCTGACGGATGTGGCGGCACAGTTCCAGGCCGTCGCTGCCCGGGATCATGATGTCCAGCAGGAAGAGGGCGGGCGGGTTAGCCAAAGCCTCTTCGATCACGGAAAACGAACTGGGGAACCAGCGGGTGGCGAAGCCGGAAGTGTCCAGGTGATAACAAATCAGGCGCGCGATGTCGGCATCGTCTTCCACCACAAAAATCAGTGCTTTCCCGGTAGCGAACCCTGAGATCAACTCATGCGTGCTGGTTCCCATAAGTGTGCTTACCGGCGAAGACACGAACGCCTGCTCATGCGGAGGATTTCTGAAAAGACAGTTTCCGGAGCCCGTATTGCAATTGTGTTGCGGCCTAGTTAAATGTTGATGAATTCTGGGGGAAAAGGGACACCTGTGGAAGCCGGGCTTGAGCCGCTAGGCTCATGGACAGCACGGCGTGAGCGGAGGTATAGTGCCGGGTCTACGGGCTGGGCGTCGGCATGATTGTTAGCGGTTTCTGCTGGCCGTCAGTCTTTACAGGTGACGGGTTCGTCGAAATTTCAGCTTATGAGGAACTCTGATGGATGCTTTGAGAGGAAGGACGTCAATGGTGTTGTCCGGATTGGCGGCTCTGCTGGCGTCGGTCGCCCTGGTGGCGCCGGCCAGCGCACAGTTCACCCTGCAGAAGATCAGCGTCGACAGATTCACCAACAGTGACAGCACCCACCGGACCGAGGTGGAGCCCGATATGTTTTCTTTCGGGTCGACCATCGTGGCCGCCTACCACGTGGCGCGGCGGCCGGGTTCGGTGGGATGGGGCAGCGCCGACGTGGGCTTTTCCACTTCCACCGATGGTGGCACCACCTGGAAATTCGGCTACCTGCCAGGATTAACGGTCAACTACAAGTCCGGCACCTATGGAGCCGCGGCGGACCCCTCGGTGGCATACGACGTCAAGCACGGGGAGTGGCTGATTTCGAGTTTGCCGCTGGTGGGCCTGGGGGGCGGCCAGCAATTCATCGGAGATGTGGCGGTAAGCCGCTCTACCGACGGCCTGCACTGGGGCAGCCCGATCAACATCGATAACACTCATCTCGACGACAAGAATTGGACGGTTTGCGACAACACTTCCAGCAGTCCTTTCTACGGCAACTGCTATACCGAGTGGGACCAGGCTTACGGCACGGGAGACGTCCTGATGAGCGTCTCCGGCGATGGCGGTATGAGCTGGGGCCCGGGCAAGCCATCGGCGGATCATGCTTTCGGTCTGGGTGGCGAACCTCTGGTCCAGCCCAACGGCACAGTCATCGTGCCCTTCTCCGGCTTCGGCGTCCAGGCTTTCACCTCAACGGATGGCGGGAATACCTGGGGCAAGAGCGTTCTGGTGTCGTCCCCGAACATCCACCTGGATGCGGGCGGAATTCGCAATCCCTATCTGCCCACGGCGGCGATCGACGGTGCAGGAACGGCCTATGTCGCCTGGGCTGACTGCCGCTTCCGCACGGCATGCAGTTCGAACGACATCGTCTTCAGCACCTCGACCAACGGCACTACCTGGACCAAGCCGGTCCGGATTCCGATCGACGCTACCACCAGCACCGTCGACCATTTTTTGCCCGGAATCGGAATCGACCCCAATACCTCCGGAGCCACCGCCCACATCACCGTGGTTTATTACTATTACCCGGTTTCCAATTGCGGGAACTCCTGTCAGCTCGATGTCGGCTTCACGACCTCCGAGGACGGGGGAGCGACCTGGACCTCGGGAACCCAGCTGGCGGGCCCGATGAAGCTGACCTGGCTGCCGCTGTCGGACAACGGATATATGGTGGCCGACTACATCGGGGTCTCCTACAACAACGGCAACCCCTTCGGGGTATTTGCGGTGGCGTTCGCGCCCAATGGCAGCACGTTGAACGAGGCCATGTACACCACGAAGCAGCCGCTGCTTGCCGCCGAGGGTGCCCGGCATTTCAACTCGGCAGCCGACCAGCCGGTGCCAGGCGCGAAGTCGGATCACAAGGTTACTTACTATTATGACGATGAGGGGAAGCGTCCCATCCCGCAGTCCCGCATCGACGCGTGGCGCAAATCACACCAATAGGTTCAATGCAACATGGGAACCGCTGTCACGAGAGTGGCAGCGGTTTTCTGTTGGCGCCGCTGTCTACTTGAAGCCAAATCCAGGCCTGAGTTCGCAGCGATAGGTGCGGGACTGGTCCTTGTCAAAGCGGACGTGACAGGTGGCCCAGCTCAAACGAAGAGCAGGCCCCATGGGAAAAACGATCGACTCCGCATTAATGTCGGCGAGGATGCTGAGTCCCTCGGCGGAGGCAGGCAAGCTGAAGTTGAGAGCAGGACCGAAGATCACCGGGTAGGATTCGCGCACGATATGGCTGACCATGGGACGAACGACTTCGGCTTCGATCAGAAACGTAGCCGTATCCGACCAGTTGCGCGCCGCTACGTCCAGGATGCGGCCTCCGCGCGAAAGGTTCTGGTATTCGACGCGGGTGAAGGGACAGGGCCCGGCAATGCACGACACGCGGGCTCCGCGAAATTCACCGCCTTCTCCCGCGTCGAGCTGTGTGGTTCCGATGGCGGCTCTCCATTTCCCATCGGGCGAGCAGGGTGGATGTCCGTTACAGGGTACATTGCCCTGGTTCACCACCTGGAAGGTCTTGACCGCGCTGCCGACGTTGGCTTCCGTGGTGGTCTTCACGGAATAACGCACTCGAACGTTGGATACGACTGTCACGGGCGCGGCGGGACTGTCTTCCACCGGGCGAGGCAGAGGCACCATGTGCACCAGATAGAGTTTGTTTCCCACGAACTCGTTCAGGTCCAGGGGCTCATAGTCGGGATGCCGAAAGCGTAGTTTGACTGACTGGCGGATGCGCAGCCCCTTGGGCAGCACCAGGCTGAAGAATCCGGAAGTATCCGACGTGGTATGGCTGACCGCGAAGCCGTTCGAGCCGGTGATTTGCACGTCGGCGATGGGCTGTTGCTTTTCCGGGTCCGGGTCGTCGCTGACGACAGCCCCCCTCAGGGTGACGGGCCGAGCCTTGCGCACGATGACCACCGCAACTGTCACGATGGCTGCCAGGATCGCCGCAGCGGCAATCCATATCACGATTTGACGGGCGCTTGCCACGGCCTTTTCCTGTAAAACCACATTCTATGATGCCGGAAATGCACTTCCTGGTCCGGATTCTGCATGTCCTCATCTAAAATTCAAGTGTGTCGAAAGAGAGCCAAATGACAACAGCCGTTGCCGGCCGGTGGCGGCGACGGGATCTGCTGAGGAATGCCATCCGTCTGGGTATGTTCGCTCCCTTGAGCCGTTGGGGCATCCCTTCGCTCTGGGCGGCCGCAGGCGGAAAGCACGCGCCCGCTGCTTCTCCTGAGCCGGTCTTCGGACCGGGGCTGACCGAGGCTGACGACCAGTTGCTGGAGGAGGTGGAGAAGGCCAGCTTTCTCTATTTCTGGGAGCAGGCAAACCCGCAAACCGGCCTGGTAAAGGACCGCTGCAACATACGTGGGACCGATTCGACCACCGCCGCCAGCATCGCGGCAACCGGCTTCGGACTGACGGCCCTGTGTATTGGCGATCAGCGAGGCTATGTGCAGCAGCTCGATGCTCGCAACCGCGTTCTGACCACCTTGCGGTTTCTCTGGAAGAAACTCCCGACCCATCGCGGGTTTTTCTATCACTTTGCCAACGTGAACACCGGCGAACGCATGTGGGACTCAGAGGTATCGTCGGTCGATACCGCCATTCTGCTCTGTGGCATTCTCACCTGCCGCAAGCACTTTGAACAGCATTCCGACGTCAGCCAGCTGGCCTATCAGATTTTCAACCGGGTTGATTGGACATGGCTCTCCGAAGATACGTCGTTGCTGCCGCACGGCTGGACTCCGGAAAGTGGCTTCCTCCCCTATCGCTGGGATTATTACAGCGAGCTCATGATGATCTATCTGCTGGGCCTCGGTTCGCCCTCGTATCCGTTGCCGGTGGAGGCATGGAATGCCTGGAAGCGTATGACCTTCGAATTTGACGGGTTACGATATATCGGATCATTCGCCCCTTTGTTTGTGCATCAGTATTCGCAAGCCTGGTTCGACTTTCGGGGGAAGAAAGACAAATACGCCGATTACTTCCTGAACTCGGTGATCGCCACCGAGGTGCATCGCCGCTTTTGTCTGGAGTTGGCCAAACAGTTCCCCACCTACAGCGACGTGCTGTGGGGCATCACGGCGTCGGATTCGCCGCACGGCTACGTGGCCTGGGGCGGGCCGCCAGCCACCGGACCCATCGATGGAACCGTGGTGCCGAGCGCGACCGGGGGATCGATTCCTTTCCTGACGCGACCGGTCATGCGTGTTCTCGAGAACATCCGCAGGAACTATGGCCAGGCCTGGTCCCGCTATGGATACATCAACGCGTTCAATCCGCTGACCAACTGGTTCGACGCAGACGTGATTGGAATTGACACCGGAATCACCATGTTGATGGCGGAAAATGCGCGCACCGGATTCGTGTGGGAGACCTTCATGAAGAATCCCGAGGCGCAGCGCGGCATGCAACGCGCGGGATTCCGTCCCTACCAGGCGCCGCCCATGCCGTTCGGCTGACGCGGCGCGTCACTTCACCACAATCAATGCCAGGCTCTGCCCCGACAAAGTCAGGTGCAACTTGCCGTCCTCCAAGGACCGGGTTTCCCCAGCCGGCAGTTGCGCGGCTCTTCGCAGGTCATCGATTTGCGCTTGGGCTGGATACTTTGGCGAACCCATTTTCTCGTACGCCGGGCGAACATCTCCGTGCTGCGGGTCGACAATCGACACCATCGCCTCCCTGGCGCGCGTCCCCTTGAATTCCAGGATAAAACTTCTCGGGCTGCCCGTTTCGCCCGGGGGAGCGTAGTTCCACACTGCCAGCACCAGAGCTCCGTCCGGGCGGCGAGTGAGAAGCGCAGAGTCGGAATCCAGGGTCAGACGCTCGTCACCCAGCTGGTGAAGAAGCTTGAACGCGTTGAATGCGGGCTTGGGAATGCCGCCTGCAGCCTGTAGCCCAAAGCCTCCGTAGAAGGGCGTTTTGACCACGCCTTGCTCCTCGAAAACATCGGAGAACGTCCAGTACGACATGATGTCGACCAGGCCATCACACTGGCGGATGGTGTCGGCCATCCAGGGCCCCATGTAGGTGGAGTCGGTGACATCGGTTTCGTTCTTGTAGCTGGCGTTGAACTCGCTCCAGATCAGGGGCAGGTTGGGTTGGGGCGAAGCCTGGATCTGCTGGTGGACCTTGGCGATCGCCCGGCAGACCATCTTGTCGCGAGGAATGTTCTCGGCGGTGCCAAAAACATCCTTTGCGGTGTCATTGGCGTATACGTGGCTGGAAACAAAATCTAGGGGAATGTTTCTCTCCGTGCAATGCTCGATGAAGGCATCCGCCCAGGCGGCCTGGGCGGTCGCGGGACCACCGACACGAAGCTTGGGATTCACGCTCTTGATGGTTCGCGCGGTGTGCTCATAAAGCTCAAAATAAGTGGACTGCCGGGGCTCACCGCCCCAGAAATCAAGATTAGGCTCGTTCCAGACCTCAAAATACCACTGCGAAACCTCCCCGAGGCCATAACGCTCAACCAGATGCCGGGTGAAGGCTGCGATCATGGCATCCCACTTGTTCCAGTCCTTGGGAGGAGAAATATTCGGCCGGTACCAGAAGGGGTGAAGCATTTCCCTCGCCGCCAGTTTTCTGGGCATGAAGCTCAACTCGACAAATGGCTTCACGCCGTCGGCCAGGAGGCCGTCATAGATTTGATCGACGTAGGAGAAGTTGTAGATGGAGTTGCCCCGGGCATCTTCGTCGTACAGGCCCGCCTCATCGTGAAAAATGGCGTGGAAGCGGACAAAGGTGAAGCCGGTGATCTGTTTGACTTCGCGCAGGTCGTGGCGGTAGCTTTCGCGCAGGGTCAGGATGGCGCGCCCGGAGCCAAACATCTGTTCCCAGAAATGCGGGAAGGGATGCGCAGCAGCTTTGCTGTCAACCACGATGACAGACGGCTGGGGGCCTGTTTGAGCGGGCGCCGTTAGAGCCAGCAATCCCAGCAACATGAGGAGAAGGAGCAGAGGTTGGGCGCTCTCGAACAGTGTCATGCGACGCTTGCCCGGTGATTGCCCTTCGCGGCGAGGACATGATCGACGGGCTTTTCCTGCAGGAGCAATTCGGTGGCCTGAACCCGCGGAGAACTGTGGAACCAGTTTTGGATTGTGCCGTCTCCCAGAAAGTTGGCAATGGAAAGCAGGCTCATTCCCTGATGGTGAGCCATCCAGCAGTGTACGACTTCGAAACGCCGGCGCCAGGAGTGCATTCGCGCGGAGGTGAAGTCCACCGCTTCGTAGAATCCGTAAGGACCAACCCATTTCTTGCCAGCCATCTTGCGCAGGTTGCGCAGAGCTCCAGCGCCGTCCACGTGCAGGGCCAGGAAGGTGGCATAGGGAGCAACGACGAGCGCATCCTTCTCGTCTTCGTCCACGTGCACCGCAAGGCCCGGTACTCCGAAGGCGCGATAACCGTAGTTGCCGGAGTCGTCCCGCTTGAAATAGGAAGACTCCGAGATACCCCAGGGGATGCGCTTGACGGCCGCAAATGCCTGTTGCGCACGCACCGCGGCGCTGCGCGAGCGTTCCAGAAGCGTTCCCGGGTAGGAACGCATCCACAATACCGGCATCAGATATTCGAACATCGTGCCAGTCCAGGAGAGCAGCACCGGCCGGCCATGATCGAGGATATGGGCGCGCCCCAGCTGGAACCAGCTTTCCTGCGGGATATCGTCCTTGGCGATCGCAACAAACACCCCGATTCGGGCTTCTGAAGCAAGCAGGTCATAACACGCGGTGTTCAGCTGGTCGGCATCGGCGTCGTAGCCGATGGAGAGCAGCTTGCGCCGACGATTATAGAGGAACTCGAAATCGGTGGCGCGCGCGAGCTTGCTGGCACGGGTGGCGATGGTTCGCAGTTCCTCCACCAAGCCGTGGACTCGTGCGCGCGCCGGCGCCAGGAGAGCATGCAGGCGGCCATAAAGTACTTTCTGCTGGCCTGACTCGTCTGCAGCTTCCAGGCGCGCTTCGAGCGCATCGATGCTAACCGAGAGTTCGTCGAGTTTGGGCTCATTCCAGAGAGAAGGCAGGGCAATCGCGGGATCGTTGCGCAGGCCGGCAAACTCGGGAAGTAACCAGGGCGTGTAAAGCCGAACCTCCTCTTGAAGACGTGTAAGACGCGTGAGAGCCTGTTGTCCCCACCAGCGCGCATCCGCCTCTGATTTCGCCCCGGACTTTCGGGGAACGGCCGCAACCGCGACCTCCGGCAGGTTGACGAGAGCCTGCAGCCAGTTCTCGCCGCTGATCTCCCTTTCGAAGGCTGCCAGCCGCTTCCGCGTATAGGCGCGCTGATCGAAGAGCATTCGCAGGTGGTCCAATAGGCCATCGGCCAGGGCGCGCGGGAAAAGCGGTTTGTGCAGCTGATCGAGAGAACCTTCCTCGAGAGCCCAGAGGGAAGCCACCAGATTGCCGCTATCCACCGTAGAAACAAACAGGGGTGGCATAGGTTGGAGCGTTCTGGTGTCGTACCAGTTGTACAGGTGGCCGCGATATTTCTCGAGAGCCGCATAGGTTGCGAGCGTGCGCGAGACCCGCTCGGCGAACTCGGGCACGGTCAGAAATCCGAACTCGCATGCCACCTGGCTGGAATTCAGCAGCAGACCGAGATTGGTGGGTGATAACTTGGCGACAATCGCAGGCGGATCCTCCTGCACATTGTCCGGGATCAGCCAGTGATGTTCCTCATTGCTGAATTCGGCAAAATAACGCCAGGTGCGAAGGGCCAGAGAGCGGAGAAACACTTTTTCCTTCTCGGAAGCCTCGGCACGCGGGGCCAGAGGTGATCGATTCAGCCAGACCGAGATCGGCTTGCTGCCTGCCCAGAGGGCGAGAATGGGCACGGCAGCGGAGAAAGCACCGGGTCGAGCGAACCACAGCAACAAGGCCAGGCCAATGGCCAGCGCAGGCTGCCAGTCGAGATAGACATCAAGAGGCGTGCGGCGTTGCCCGCCGAGTTCGGCCTGGGCGGCGGTCTCCCATTCCAGCAACCGCTGTTCCGTGACAAACTGCCGGACCAGCGCCCGCACCATGGCATCGAGCGAAAGCAGCATCTGGTGAGCGAGGAACACCAGGATCAGGAGCACTCCCACGTTGGCGGAGAACAAGCCCTCGATGGCGCCGCGGGCGGTTGCCCAGTCGCGGCTGAGAACGGCGCGTATCAATTGAAAGCCCGACCAGGACCAGGCGGGAAGAAACAGGATAACCACCGTGGCCAAGGTCCAGTAAAACGGACTGCCCGGCAGGACGAGCCACCCCAACAGGAAGAGCAGAAAGGTTGCAGGTTCCACCAGGCTGCGGCGCAGATTATCGAGGATTTTCCACTGTGAGATCAGGGAGATCGGATTGGCGACTCGATTCCCCGATTCGGCGGGGACGCGGCTGGTGAGCCACTCCGCAATCTGCCAGTCGCCGCGCAGCCAGCGGTGCTTGCGCCGGTTGTGGGCGCTGTAATGCGATGGGTAATCTTCGATAATTTCGATGTCGGTGACGAGTCCGGCCCGGGCATAGGATCCCTCAATCAGGTCGTGGCTCAGCAGAGCATTGTCGGGAAAGCGCCG
Organism: Terriglobales bacterium; assembly: GCA_035262225.1. Lineage (GTDB taxonomy): Bacteria > Acidobacteriota > Terriglobia > Terriglobales > Acidobacteriaceae > DATFTE01. The sequence goes on along the minus strand of DATFTE010000220.1, from coordinate 35,700 downwards.
ATCGAACACCTTGTGGAGCGTATCGACCTCGTAGATGCCTTTGCCGGTAAAGCTGCCTTCGCCGTAGAGGTCCTGGTAGATATCGGAGACGGCTCGCGTGTAGATGTCGATGCCGGTCTGTCCCGAATAAATCTTGGCAAGGCGGGAGCGGGAGGCGCTCTGGACGCTGATGCCGACTCGCGGTTGCAGGATGCCGTAGCCGGCGACGACGATGTTCGTCTGGGGGTCGATGATGGCCTGGTTCAAGGGGTGGGCCAGCGCGCCGATCATGCGGTGCGCCGATCCGCGGGGCAGTTCCGTATCGGAGTCCAGGGTGATGACAAAACGCACTTGCTCGAGAATGGACAGGTTGCCGACTTTCACGGGAAAGCTGTCGTATTGCTGGCGCAGGAGCTTGTTCAGATCGAGCAATTTGCCGCGCTTGCGTTCCCATCCCATCCACACACGTTCGCGGGGGTTGTAGATCCGGTGGCGATGGAAGAGGAAGAACGAACCCATCCCCTGTCCGGCATACTTTTCATTCAACTTCGCGATCTGCTCGGCACAGAAATGCACCAGCGCGTCATCTTCGTTGGGTGGCTCGGCCGAGTCCGGGAGATCGCTGACCAGGGCGAAATGCAGGTTACGATCGTGGTTACCCAGAAAGCGCACCTCGAGGTCATCCACTAAATGGCGGACCTGAGTTTCGTTGAGCAGCAGCGTAGGGATCGCGACCATCGACATACAGTCATCGGGAAGGCCTTCCGAGAAGTCGAACTTGGGAAGGATTTGCGGAGTAAGCAGCGATGTGGTCAGATAACCCATCAGCTGCACCGCGCTTTGTGACGACGGCAAAAGCAGTACCAGCATGGCGAGGAGGACGAGTCCGGGCGAGCTGTAAGGGGCGGTCAGCAGCAGGAGGGTCACCGACAAAATGGCAAACGTCAGGATGGCCGTCCCGGGAAGGTAGAACTCGTCCGGATGGGCACGAAGAAAAGCTTCCAGGCGCTGGGTAAAAGGGGGCCGGAAGCGCAGACGTTTCTCGAGGGCCTCGGCTCCCTCGGCGACCAGGTAGTAGCCGACGTGGGAACAACGACGGATCACGCGCGGATCGGGGTGGGAGCCGCTCTGCGCACTCCGGGCGAGCGCCAGGGCCTCGAGGGCAACGTCCTTTTCGCTGCGGCCGGAGTATTGCGCGAGCCGGATGACCTGGTTGCGATACAGGTCGCGGCTATCGAAGTCCATGCCGGCATAGACGCCAACCGGATCCGCGCGCAGCAAGCGATCAACAACGATCAGCTGTTCCAGAGCCTCTTTCCAGGAAATCTGCGTGATCTCACGAAGGGAGCGAATGCACGCATCCACGCCACATCGGAGCGTGGGATCGGCGATCAGCTCGGATCCGCGAGCCACCACCTGCTCGAGCAGGACCAGCTTGAAAGCCGGGATGAGGCCCCAGAGTTCCTTGATTTTCAGATCTGTAATTTCCTGAAAGCCCTGGACGTAAGCCGTAAATGCGGACTCGCTGAACTGATAGTTCGTGGCGGCGAGGAATCCCTCGGCAATCACCAGAATCTGGGGGATCGTTCTGCCCGCAGCATCGCGGACGTGGGGAATTTCAAACAAGGGAGCCAGAGCGTTACCGGGACTGGATTCCGAGGCAACCAGGCTGGCGTTGTCGTGCAGCCACCGGTAATCGTCGGAAAACGGCGTACGCGGCAAGGGCCTCTCCAGCGAGGCCAGAAGCGGCTGGAGGCGGCCGAGTAATTCCTGCCAGCGCTCGGCGACCAGGTTGGAAGAGGGAACATTGGGCAAGTAGTCCAGGGAGCGGGCCAGCTCCAGAGCCCGTCTGCCGAGGATCGCTTCGTCCGGGGCGCGCGTGGGCGGAGGCGCCGGTCGCAGGGTTTCCGATGAGCTTACGATTTCCAGATGAAGGTTTTGCGGCATCCCATGTCTTCCTAGCGATAGCTGGAGGCTTGCAGTTCGAACATCTCCGCATAGCGGCCACCGGTGCTGGTGAGTTGTTCGTGACTGCCTTCTTCTGCGATCCTTCCCTCCTCGAGCACTACGATGCGATCGGCCATGCGCACGGTCGAAAAGCGGTGGGAAATGAACAAAGCCATTTTCCCGGCGGTTAATTCAGCGAAGCGGCGGAAAACTTCAAATTCGCTGCGCGCGTCGAGCGCGGCGGTGGGCTCGTCGAGAATGAGCAGTTGGGCGTCGCGCAGATAAGCGCGGGCCAGAGCAACCTTTTGCCATTCGCCCCCGGAGAGGTCTACGCCTCCGTCAAAGCGGCGCCCCAGCATCTGTTCATATTTTAGCGGAAGCTGGTCGACCACCCGGTCGGCAAGACTCTTGTGCGCGGCGGATTCCAAGTGGCCGAGATTATTGAGTTCGTCAATCTTGCCGACGGCGATGTTTTCGGCGGCCGTCATCTCGTAGTGCATGAAGTCCTGAAAGATGACTCCAATTTCGCGGTACAAATCTTCGAGGTCGTATTCGCGGAGATCGACGCCGTCGAGCAGAATCTCTCCTTCGGTCGGGTCATAGAGCCGGGTGATCAGCTTGACGATGGTGGTCTTGCCCTGGCCATTCTCTCCGATCAGGGCGACGCGCTCCGCCGGGTGGAGGTGGAAATCAAGCCGGTTCAAGATGAGCCGCGGACTTCCCGGATAGGCGAAGGAAACATTGCGGAATTCGAATCCCCGCCTGATAGGCCGCGGCGCGGCCAGCGCGTTGGGCTTCGATTGAATCTTGGGCCGCATCTCGAAGAAGGCCAGCAGATCGGTCAGGAACAAGGCTTGATCGGCAATGCCCGAGAAGGTGGAGAAGGTCAGCTGGATATTCGAACTGGCCTGCAGGATTGCACCTGCCAGGAAGGTCAGCGTCCCGATGCTCAGCCGCCCTTCAACGGTCCGCCAGATGACAAACGCATAGGCTGCGTAGTAGCCCAGCGTGCCGATCACCGACAGGAGCGAGCCGGCGATCAGCTTGCGCCGCGACAGGGCGACGTTCTCTTCGTAAATCTCGTCCGACAGACGGCTGAAGCGGGCGGTGAGGAAGCGGTGCAGAGCAAACAGTCGCAGTTCCTTGGCGCCTTCCCGGCTTCCACCCAGCTGGCGCAGATAGTCCAGCTGGCGGCGGATCGGGGTCTGACGGAAGTTTTTCGCATATCCCAGGAATGCGAAGTGGCTCTCGCCGAGGAATGCCGGGATCACGCCCGCCACCAGCAGCAGCATGAGCCACGGCGAGAACAGCATGATGGAAACCGACATGGAAACAGCGGTGATGACCTGTTGCACCAGCCGTCCGATGGATTGGATCATCGCCAACCGGTCGGTGGCCTGCACCCGTGCGCGCTCGAGGCGATCGTAAAAGACAGGATCCTCGTAGGCGACGAGATCCAGTTCCGCCGCGTGCTTCATGACCTGAATGCTGACGTAGCGCGTGTAGCGGTCCGCGAGCAGGGAGTCAAGGTAATCAATAACCCGAGTCAGAATCGCAATGGTGACCGCCAGGGCAAATTCGGCTGCCACCAGCCACCACAGGCGCTCGGTCACCGGTTGATGCGTGGAGGCGGAGCTGACGATGGTGTCGATGATGAGCTTGGTAACCGCGAGGATCGCTACCGGCAAAAGCGCGGTGACCAGACGCAGTGCGAGGCCGAGAGCCACGACGACAGGACCGGAATCCCACACAATCTTGAGCACCGGTGGCACATTGCGCAGAGCCGAAAGGCGCTCTCGCCAGGCCATCGAATGCTGATTCGGTTCGACCATATTGGGGTTACAGACCTGGAAACATCCCGGCCGCCGGAAGGGGTTGCGCGCTCAACAGCCCGAATACAGCTCTCATCTCTAATAAAGCACTAATTATGGATGCATACATATTGCCATAACGCCACCTTGGGATGTGGCCGCCGTCTGCGCGGGTTGTCGAGGGCTAAATCCAACAGGAACCGGGCTCAGAATTGGCCAGGTAGACCCCGGCCCGCGGTGGTCGAGGAGAGGAAACGGGGAGCGGGGGTGAAAATCTTTCCTGAACCGTGATTAAATTCCCTTACCGATATGACTTGGCGCGGATTCAAGCTGCAGGGCCGCTTTGCCATACCCGGGCAGCCTTACTGTGGTGAAGAGCGCCCGCCGCGCAAAGCATTGCGGAATTTTTCGGGAACCACCGTCGGTCCTTTCGACTTTCCGGTGCTACTTGCCCGCCGTCTCCATCGCCCAAATTGCTCCCGGCCGCATGTACATCGAGCCACGATAGAGGCCGTGCGCATCGTAGGCCTCCGGCGTGCGGAAGAAATAACCGCGATCGCGCCAGACCACGTTGTTAATGCCCTTCGCGGTGTGAAACGCCTGCTCTCGCATGCCCTCGGAAATCATGTGGGAAGCGACCCCGAAGGTCGTCCCCACCCACAATTCCTCCACCTGGTTGTTGTCATGAAGCAGTTGGCCATCGGCGCCGATTCCGTTGATGGCGCCCATCTCTCCGCCGCTGAACTTCATGACGTTGTAGTCGAAAACGTGCTGCAGCGCGGAACGGCGCATCTCCACCGGCACAGATCACCCAACCCGGTGAGGTTGGCATACCACTGACCAGCCAGTTGTTCGGCCATACTGTTGTCGTGATAGGCGCTGCCCTGGTCATAGTTGAAGTACTTTCCGTTCCAGAGATTCTTGATGTAGGCGGCCTGAGCTTTCTTGAACAGGGAGTCATAATCGCCGGCGAGTGCGGTCTCGCCCAGCCGCCGCGCCATCTCGGCGGTTGCGCGTAGCGCCGCCAGGTAGAGGCTGCCACTGTAGGCGCTTTCGCCGCGCGCCACCCAGTCGTCGTACGTCTGGTCGGGAAAGCCGCCGTTCTTTATCATACCGTCACCATCGCTATCGAACTGGCGCAAGAATTCCATGGCCTGCTTTACACCGCTCCAGCTGTAGCGGAGAAAAGCTGCGTCATTACTGCCGCTCAGCACGTAGTCGCGCCAGATCATCAGCACATACTTGCTGTTCAGGTCTCTCCAATCGCTCACATTCTGATAGCTGTACTGGTTGACGCTCACGAAGGGATCTTCCCGCGGAGATCCCAGATCATGCGGCGCGGCGCCGGCCACCTTGCGCTCGAAGGTATCGAACTGATTCCGGAACAGAATTTTCCAGTCCCACGGATAGCGCTGGGAGTTGGCCTCCGGGATCGTGTCGGTGTACTGACGCATTTCCTGCTTTTCGATCTCCGGCCAGAACCTGGTCAGCGGGAAGGAACCATAGAAGCGGACATCCAGCGTTCCATAGAAGGGGTAGTCAAAACACTCCATGGAGGAAAAGCGGTCGGCGTTCTTCGCCGAAGGGTGCAGGAAACTGGATGGGCGGTTCAATTCGTGCCCCCAGAACGTGCCGCCGTCGGCGAGAATGTAGAGTTCGTTGAACAACTCCCCGCGATACCAGTCGGGCCTGGATTCGTCCTCGATGTAGGGTTTTTGCCAGGCGTCGATCTGGCGGCTCCAATCCTCCTCGTGCTCGAGGGCGACGCGGGCAATCTTCCAGGCGTTGGTTCCGGAGGCGTCGAAGAACTGCGTGTAGTGACGGACCCACTTGCGGCCGCCGCCGAACTGCGCGATCGGCAAGTCCCATGACAAGACCATGGGGACCACCTTCTTGGCACCTGGAGCGAGGGTGAAGCGGACGGCAATGGCTCCCGCAATCGGGGCTCCGGAACTGGCCACGTCGCGCACACGGTTCGGCAGCTTCCCCGCGGTGGCGAAGGGTTGCCAGACATCGGCAGCGGATCCTTGCGGGTCGAAATCGGTGATGTAGGTGATTTCTGCGCCGGAGGAAGCGAGCGCCGCGATGGCGAACTGTCCGTCCCATTCTTCCGACACGTCGCCTTCCCGGATGCGGTCGAACACCAGGCCTGCCATGGTCCCGGCCGGCAGTTTCTCGCTGCGATAAACGTTCTTGTTCTGGTTGCTGAGAACGTTGTCAAAATTCCGCGAGGTGTCACGGAACCAGCCGATCATGTTGGTCCAGGAAAACAGTATCGCCACCGTGACGGGCTTCGCCGACGTGTTTTCCGCGTACCAGTTGTACAACCCGACCGGGTAGCTTGATTCCTGGTAGTTGTTGGGCAAAATCGGTGAAAACTGCTCCAGGGTCAGGCTGATGGGAAGCTGCGGAGTGCGGTAACCAAACCAGGCCTTGGGATACAGGGCGGCGTACTCTCCTCCGCCGACGGGGTAGTTCCAATTCCACGCGGAGAGAGCTTTCCCCTCAGGCCTGCCGGTGGACAACACCTGCGCCTGGGACCCTGCACCTTCCGGTTGCACAAATACGGCGAACTGGTTCGCGGGCACATTCTGGTATTTGTGATAACCGGCTTTCAGGTGCCAGCGTTCAAAATTGCCGCGATAGGAACGGGAGAATGTGCCTGCCCCGAAGCCACCGACGGGAGCACCCTGCCAGAAGCCGTCGTCAATGTCGCGCGCGTTGTTTCGTCCTCCGGCATGGGAGATCGCCTGACCGAAGGGAATACGCCATGCCACTGCCGGGACCTGGTCGCCAGCAAGAGCAGGGTATGTGAAGAGGAGGACAAACAGAGGCCCGAGGCAGTCAAAGGATCTTCTCATGGATTCTCGTGCCGCGAGCTGACCCTATACTGCTGCCGGCGGCGCACCAAATTTTTGGGATTCCATCGCAAGCGAGCGCGACGAGAAGCCAAGATACCCCAGAGAGCACACGAAAGTAAACGCATTTTATGCAGGAGTTAATCGTTTACCCGAACTCCAGGCCCAGTCTCTTCAGCGATCCACGGATCAGGGTCTCATCCCCATTGCAGCCAAAAGTTATTCCCGATACCGGCAACTGGGGCCGGCTACGGTATGCCCAGCCGATCACGCGTGTTTCGAGTTGCGCTGCGTAGACTGGCGAATCACCAGCCTAGGGTCGATCAGAATCTTTTTGGGTCGAATCGCGCGCTTCGATCCAATCTGTTCCAGAAGAAGTTCAGCGGCCCGGGTGCCAATTTCCCGCGTTCCCTGATCGACGGTGGAGAGCGGGACCGCCAGCAGGTCGGAGTAATGCACGTTACCGGCGCCCACCACCGCGATGTCCCTGGGCACGTTCAGACCGGCTTCGAGAATCGCCTTGATGGCGCCGATCGCCACGGGATCGTTGTAGCAGAAGACGCCGTCGGGAAGGGGATGACTCTTCAGAAGTTTGCGCATGGCCTTATAGCCGCTGCTGTCTTCGTAGCGCGCCTCCACAATATAGTTCGGCGGCATGGTCAAAGAGTGTTTTTCGAGCGCCTTGCGATAGCCGGCCAGCCGGGCCGCCGCAATTCCCAGCGCCGGACCCCGCAGGTGGGCAATCCGCCGGCAACCCTGCGCGATCAGATGCGAAGTTGCCAGTTTGCCGATGGCTTCGTTATCCACTCCCACGAAGCTCGCCGGGACTCCTGCGATGGGACGATCGATGAGAACGAAGGGGACTTTGCGCTTGCGAATTCCTTCGAACAGTTCCAGGCGATCGGGTGATTGTGCCGAAGCGACAATGAGTCCATCCACCTGGCGCGAGACCAGCGAGTCGACTTCGTTCCGCTCGAGAGCCGGGTCCTCCTCGAAATAGGAAATGATCAGGTGATAGCCGTGCGGCCGGATGGATCCAGCAACCGATTTGGCAACCTCCGCGAAAAAGGGATGGGTGAAGTCGGGCAGGAGCAGTCCGACGGTGAAAGTGCGCCGGGTGACGAGACTGCGCGCGATCCAGTTTGTCTGGTAGTTGAGTTCCTTGGCTCGTTGGAGAACTCTGCGGCGAGTGCTGGCGCTGATCTTTCCCAGGTTGCGCAGGACCTTGGAAACAGTGACGACCGATACGTTCAGATCCCTGGCAATGTCCAACATGGTCACGGCCATATTGGGCGGAAGAATACCACAGGAAAACCACAGCCGGGCGGGATAAACGATTACCCGGGGCTGGATCGGATTCAGGGTGAGCGATTACCCATCCAGCAATAATCGTTTACTCTTTACTTGACCAGGAGATTCACTGGCCGTCAGGAACAACCGAAACCGTGAACAATCTCGCCGCGGATCGTTTTTATTCCGTCGAGGAAGGCAAAGGCGTGGTGCCGCCCGAGCGGATCAGGGGCGCTGCCGGGAAGTAATCATCCTTTTGAAACGAGCGTGGCAGGCTCGCCATTCGTCCTGGAGGCGTCGAAACACAGCGCTGCTCCGCCCGCGATGCCGGCATCTTCTCCGTACCGGGCCGGGACAATGGGAATTTCCACACAGCGTGGATTGACCGAGCAGCGCGGGAGCCGCCGCTGAATCTCCTCAAAAAACGGTCGCAGCATGGTGGCCACGCCGCCGCCGATGATGATGACGTCGGGCTCAAGCAGGTCAACGACGTTGCCCAGCCAAAAGGCCAACATGTCGATCGTTTCCTCGAAGACTTCGGCGGCGAGCGGGTCTCCACTGGCGTTCGCCTGGCCCACCATTTCGCTGGTGATGGCCGAAAGCTCTCCACCCGCCAGATCGCGGAGGCTGGAAGGGCGGCCGGATTCGAGTTTTTCACGCGCCCGGCGAGCAATGGCGGGCCCCGAGGCGAGAGCTTCGATGCAACCAGGCTTTCCACAACCGCAGCGCGGACCGCGATAGTCGATGCTCAGGTGTCCACCTTCCGCCGCGGCTCCGGTGCGGCCGTGATAGATGCGTCCGGCAAACAGAATCCCCGAACCAATGCCGGTACCGATGGTGGTGAAAAACACATTCTGATAGCCGCGACCCGCCCCCCAGAGGCATTCGGCCAGCGCTGCCGCATTCGCGTCGTTATCCACTTTCACCCTCACGCCATAGATTCGGGCCAATTCGGCGGCCAGGGGGAAGTTTCTCCAGCAGGGAAGGTTGGGAGGATTCAATACCACTCCGGTTTTGGGATCCAGCGGGCCCGGAGAACAGATGCCAATGCCGTGAATCAGTCGCTGCGGGGCAGCCGGGCCGTTCGCCAGCCGGGCAGAGACTGCGTCAATCGCCGAGGTTACGGCCGCCAGTCCTCCTTCGGCGCCGTCGTTGGCAATCATCGCAGTCCGGACCTGGGTGAGAATCTTGCCGCTCGGATCCACCAGGCCGGCGGCGACTTTCGTTCCTCCCACGTCGACGCCGAACAAGAAGCCTTCCGGAGCTGGAGCCACGGACATTCTTATCCTTTCGCCTGCGCCACCATTGTCGGTTTTGATCCGCTCAATGCATAGAAAACGATGTAGAGGTAACAAATGATGGGCAACAGGAATGCGTGGTGGATGCCAAGGCGGTCTGCCAATGCCCCCTGGATCACGGGAATAATCGCGCCGCCGACGATGGCCATGATCAGCAGGCCGGAACCGTCGCCGGTAAGCGGACCGAGCTCCGCAATCCCCAGGGTGAAGATGCTAGGAAACATAATGGAATTGAAGAAACCCACCAGGAGGATGCTCCACATGGCCACATGGCCGAAGGTTAACATTGAGATACAGACCAGCAGCGTGGTCGTGACCGCGGCCATGGCGAGCATGTAGCCTGTCCGGATCTGGATACGTCCGCCCCCAAAAAACGAGGCCAATAGCGCAGCCGCCAGGACGGTGGTGCACAGAATAATGAGAGGACGTGCTCTTACCAACAATCCGATTATCCAGGAAAGGATTGCTGACAGATGGCCATAGTCGCCCACCGCAATGGAAGCCGGGGCGAACAAGCTGATTGCCAGGACCAGCAGCGCAATTCCCAGAATGACCGCCAGCGGGAAACTTCGTATTCCGTTAAGCATGGCCGATCCGATGAAGCGCCCGATCATCGCGCCGCCCCAATAGAATGCAACATAACCGGCAGCCACCCCAGCCGACAGATTCGCGATGTCGGGTTGACCGAAGTAGTTGATCAGAAAACTTCCAATGGAGACTTCGGCCCCGACGTACACAAAAATAGCGATGCATCCCAGAACCAGGTGGCGATATTTGAACAAACTCTTCCACGAGACCGTGGCGCCATGCTTCTCGGCTCCGGGGATGGGAGGTAGCTTGAATGTTCCTATCAGGACCGCCAGGGCCAGCAGCAGTAGCGAGATGATGAGATAAGGCAGTTTGACCGTTGAGGCTTCATGAATGCGGAAGGCTTTTAGAGCCTCAGCCGACATCTTGTGCACTTCATCGCTGCTGACGGTCGCGCCGCTCAGGATGAAGAGTCCACCGATAAATGGGCCCACGAAGGTTCCAAGAGAATTGAAGGCTTGCGTAAGATTGAGTCGACCGGAGGCAGTTTCGGCAGGTCCGAGCACAGCGACATAGGGATTGGCGGCCACTTGCAGCGCGGTGATCCCTGCGGCCAACACCATCAGGGCGCCGAGAAACAACGGATACGAAGGAACGCTGGCGGCGGGTATGAACAGCAGCGCTCCCACCGCCATGGTCACCAGCCCGACCACGACCGTGCGCTTGTAGCCGATCCAATCGAGCACCTTGGCGGAGGGAATGGAAAAAATGAAGTACGCGGAGAAGAAGGCGAACTGGATAAGCATCACCTTGGTGTAGCTGAGGTCAAAAATCGACTTCAGGTGAGGCACCAGAACGTCATTCAGGACGGTGACGAAGCCCCACATGAAAAAGAGCGTCGTCATCACAGCCAGCGCGACTCGATATGTGGAAGCCGGCGCCGGAACCGAAGCAGCAGAAACTCTCGTGTTCGTAACTGGCATCGGAATCGGTCTCTCGTTCACTTCCACGATAAATCGCCGTCCCCGCGACGGCCACTGCCGGGAAAGCATCATAACACCGGAAACGTGAAAAAAGGCAAGTAGTTTTCGCAAAGGTAATCGATTATCTTTCGCAGAAAAATCGTTAAACTTTGCGGTTGACATTTCCCCCGCGCATAGGTCAGACTGCCCTCCGTTTTGTGCCTTTTCCGGTACGGGGAGAGGTGTTTTCTCATGAAAGCAGGCGCAGTTTTCATCCTGGGCACCGCCCTTGTCTCGCTAACGCTCAGGCTCCGGGCCGAGGAGCGATTCACGCCAACCGTGGTATTCAGCGAGACCGGGTTCCCGAGCAGCGACGCCCCGGCTCCTCCATCGCTGCGATCCATCTTGCCGGGAGCACGTTTGGTAACCGCCGATGAACTCTCCGCCCAACTGAAGGACCCGGCCACACGCCTGCTCGTATTTCCCTACGGCTCTGCGTTCCCCGAGCAGGCCTGGGCCGACATCTACGCCTACCTTAGAAAAGGCGGGAACCTGCTGGTGTTGGGGGGTCGGCCCTTCACGCGTTCCGCTTACCATGCGGAGGGCGGTTGGCAGGTTCGCGACTATAGCGTGCGCTTTGTCCGGCCGCTCATGATCGATCAGTACGAAACTACACCCGGATCGGAGGGACTGGAATTTCAAACGAATCCTGAGGTGCCGGAGACACTGCCGCGGTTTCGCTGGCGAAGCGCCTTCAGCCCGGTCATTCGCCTGAGTGCGGTGGATCTGTACAAGCGAGCGGGAACCGCAGGTTCCCTCGATGCTCGCCTGGATACGTTGGCGTGGGGCGCCAGGGACGGCCGTAAGCTGGCGGCTCCAGCGATTGAGGTTGACCACGTGCGGAATGGTTTCGACGGGGGCCGCTGGATCTTCTTGAACGCTGAACTGGCCCCTGACTTCTACCGCGACAGGCGCACACCCGAATTGATTCAAGCTTTGGCAGCGCGGGCCCTTGAGGGGGCGATGGAGTTCACCGCCCGCCCGGTTGTTCCTTTGTATTTGCCGGGCGAACCCGTCGAAGTAGAGCTTGGCTGGTATGCGGCAAGCCCATCCGCGGTGCCACTCACGGCAAGGATCACAACCTTCTCCGAATCAGGGCCTGATGATCGTTCTGTTACGAACGCTCGAATACCGGCAACGAATCCCGTGATCCTGCCCCCTTCGACGGTCAAGGGCCTGCATATGATCGAGGCGGAATTGATGGAGGGAGACCGGATCCGAGCGACCTACCGCTCCGCATTCTGGATCCGCGATGAAGAATACCTGCGCTCCGGGCCGCGGCTCAGTGTAGACAAGGACTACTTCGAAGTCGACGGCCAGCCTATCGCAGTGGCGGGAACCACCTACATGTCGAGCGAGGTGCAGCGGCTTTATTTCGAACATCCCAATGTGTACGTCTGGAATCGCGATCTCGCCGAGATTCACGGCGCAGGATTGAACATGATTCGTACCGGCTGGTGGACGGGGTGGGACAAGTTCTGCGACGAAAATGGCCAGCCGTACGAGAAGACGTTGCGCACTCTGGAGGCCTACCTGATGACCGCCCGCCGCAACCGGCTTCCTGTCCAGTTCAATTTCTTTACCTTCCTCCCGGATGTGTTGCGAGGGACCAATCCATACCTCGATCCCGACGCGGTACGGCGACAGCAAACCCTGATTGCCGCTATCGCAGCGCGCTTTCACGACATTCCCTGGCTGGTCTGGGATTTCATCAACGAGCCCAGCATCTCCCAACATCTCTGGACCATGCGGCCCAACGGTGATCGGTTCGAACTCGAAGCGTGGAATGACTGGCTGAATCGGCACTATTCCGATCGCGCGGCCCTGCGAGCGGTGTGGAACCTGCCGGAGAGCGCTGCGTCCGGGACCGTCTCGTTGCCCGAGGATGTCGAATTTACGCCGCGAAGCATGTATGCCGGCCCGAATTCGCTGCGGGTCTACGATTACTATCTCTTCGCGCAAGACGTGTTTTCCGCCTGGCTCAAGGCCATGGTGGACGCAGTTCGCGCCTCCGGCTCCGAGCAGCTCATCACCGTGGGCCAGGACGAAGGCGGCATCCAGGTCCGACTTTCACCCGCCTTCTGGGGTCAACTGGTGAGTTTCACCACCAATCACTCCTGGTGGCAGATTGACCACGGTCTGTGGAATTCCCTGCTTGCCAAGCAACCCGGCGAGGCCCTGCTGATCCAGGAAACCGGGTTGCAGCGCGAACTTACCCTGGACGAAGTGGCCCGCCGCACTCCCGCGAACGAAGCGGCGCTGCTCGAGCGCAAGATCGCTTGCTCGCTCATTCAGGGGGCGGGGGCAATCGAATGGCTATGGAACACCAACTCCTATATGACCGAGAGCAACGAGACGCCGATCGGCGCGGTTCGTCCGGATGGAACGGAGAAACCGCACTCGACCGTTCTGCGCAACTACGCTGCTTTTGCCGGCAAACTGGGGAGTCATCTGCGCGATCCCCAGCTTCCGCCCATCGCGATTGTGACCTCGCAGGCGGCGCAGTTCTCCGTGTTGCAGGACCTGCAACTAGAAGCGCAACGCAAAGCGGTGCGAGCTCTGGCCTACGACGCACACTTAACCGCTTACGCAGTTGCCGAGAACCAGATCGACAAACTCGGTACGCCAAAACTGGCGATTCTGCCCTCTGCCCAGGCGCTCACCGACCACGCGTGGAATACCCTCCTCTCCTACGTCAAGGCGGGTGGTGCATTGCTGGTCACCGGCCCAGTGGAGCGGGATGAACACTGGCACCGCAGGCTGCGCGCATCCGAAGTCAAGCTGCAGGCCGAGGCCGAGCCCCTCACTTATCACAACGCTGCCGTGCGTCTAAAGGACCGTTCCATTCCCCTTTCCTTCAACCAGCAGACCCAGAGCTGGCTTGAGTCTCTCAGGTTCAGCGACGGCAGCACGCTGAAGGAGGTCCCTTATGGCAACGGCCGCATCTTCTGGGCTGCCTATCCCGTTGAACTCGCCGAAGGCACCCAACCTGCAGCCGACCTCTATTCCGATGTTGCCGCCCGCGCTGGCATCGCGCCGGGGTATGAACTGTTGTCGCCGCCGCTGCCTGGGGTCTTGATCTATCCCACGGCGCTCGAGGACTCGGTGCTCTATGTCATGATTTCTGACAGCGTCGCCGACGCCAGGATTGAGCTGCGCGACAAGCTCACCGGAACGCGGCTGAGTCTAACCCTGGCGAGTCAGCACGCCGCCATGGCAGTCCTGGGGAGACGGGAGAAGAACGTGATCGCGAAATATGGATTCTAGATCCAGTTCAATCCTTGCCATCGAATGATTGACGTCGGTCTGATCGAATTCGGAATTGCCGGAAAGGCCTTCCACGCCCCCGTCATCTCGGCGGTCGACGGACTTGCGGCGGGCGGCGATCGTCGAACGCTCCAGGCGAAGCGCTGCCGGAGCCTATCCTGACGCCGAGATTGTGGGCAGCGTGCCGGAGCTGCTGGCTCGGGAGAATATTCGCCTCGTCATGGTGGCTACTCCCAATGCGACACACTACGAAATTGCGCGCGATGCACTCAGGGCGGGCCCCCATGTGGTCGTCGACAAACCTCTCACTCCCAGCTGGCGGGAGGGAGAGGAGCTTGCCCGGCTGGCGCGCGAACAACGCGTTCTGCTTTCCGTTTATCAGAACCGCCGCTGGGATGGCGACTTTCTCACAGTTCGCAAACTGATTGAAGAGCAAAGGTTGGGACAGTTGGTTCTCTTTGCATCTCATTTCGACCGCTACCGCCCTGAACCGCGCCCGTCCGCCTGGCGCGAGCAGCCTGAACCCGGCGGTGGCCTGCTCTTTGACCTGGGAACCCATCTCATCGATCAGGCGGTTCTGCTTTTTGGAGCGCCGCAAGCCCTTCGCGCGGATGTACTGGCGGAGCGCCGGGGAGCGCTGGTAGACGATGCTTTCGATGTGGTTCTTCGCTACCCCACCCTGCGGGTGTCGTTGCACGCCAGCATGCTGCGATGCTCCCCCCGCGCACGCTTCGCCCTGCACGGCACCCGGGGATCCTACGTGGAGTATGGCCTGGACCCTCAGGAGGAAGCCCTGAGACGCGGAGAAACATCGCTCGGAAATTCGCTTGGAGTGGAGGCCGGAGGCCTGGGGAACTCTCTCCACGGCGGAGAACGGGCAAATCGAGTCGCGACCGCTTGCAACGCTAGCCGGAGAGTATGGCCGTTACTATGAAAACGTGCGGGATGCGATCCTGGGGAAAACGCAACTCGCGGTTACGCCGGAACAGGCTCTGACGGTCTTGCGAATTATTGAATTGGCCCGCCAAAGCAGCGCCCGCGGTTGTGACCTGCCCTTCGCGGGACATTGAAAAGAAGGAGGACGGCGCACGCCGTCCCCCTTGTTGTTGTTGTTAGGATCCGCTATCGGTCTGCGGCTGTTCCGCGGGATGGAGCACGCGGAAGGTGTTGCCGCCGCCCGACCACACGAGCAACAGAGCATCCTGCCCCTGGCCGATTCCCCGCAGGGCTGAGGTGGCTTCCGCCGCATCGTGCACCGGTTTGCGATTGACTTCCATGATGACGTCGCCGCGCTGCAGACCGGCGTTGTCGGCCGGACTCCCGGGCTGTACTTGTTGGATCAACGCTCCATGAACGCTGGCCGGGGCCTGTAACTGTTCACGGGCATCGGAGGTAATGTCGGAAAGCCCCACGCCCCAGCGCGGCTTTCCATTTTCGCCGCTGGCGCTGCGGTTATCGCGATCACCTCTATCCATCGCCTCTAGGGTGACGGGAACGTCCATACTCTTGCCATCGCGCTCGATGCCGAGGCGAATCGCTGTTCCCGGCCCTTTCTCTCCAACTTCCACCTGAAGTGCGCCGGCGTCGTTGACTGCGTGGCCGTCGAGATGCGTAATTACGTCACCCACCTTAACACCGGCCTTCGCGGCGGGCGAGTCAGCTTCCACCTGGGTCACGACCGCTCCAGCCGCTTGATCCATGTGGAAGAACTTCGAATTGTCGGGGGTCACATCGCTGATTCCGATTCCCATGTAGCCGTGCTCAACCTTGCCGTTTCGTATCAGGGCTTCGGTCGTCGGACGCACGATCTGTGTAGGAATGGCAAATCCCATGCCGGAGAATGCCCCGGACGGCGAAATCAGGAAGGTATTGATGCCGACTACCTCTCCGCGGGCATCTACCAGCGGCCCACCCGAGTTGCCAGGGTTGATGGCGGCATCGGTTTGAATGTACTGGCCGGGCTTGCGGGCGTCATCGGTGCTCGGATTGGGGCGATTCAGGGCACTGACGATTCCCCGCGTCACGGTGAAGCGGTAACCGAAGGGATTGCCGAAGGCCAACACGAGTTGTCCCGGATGCAGCTTCGTAGAATCGCCCAGGGGGACGCTGGGGAAGTTCGAACCGTCAATCTTGATCACCGCCAAGTCGGTCAAGGGATCGGCTCCAACCAGCTTGGCAGGAAGAATCCGGCGATCGCTCAGCGTGACTCGTATGTCGGTCGCGCCATCAATCACGTGGTTATTCGTCACGATGTAGCCATTGGGAGAGATAATCACACCGCTTCCCAGGCCATGTTCCACCCGCGGCTGGGCTTGTGGTTGTTGTCCAAAAAATTGACCAAAAGGACCGAACTGCTGCATATCTTCCGGAGCCTGCTGGCCTCCATGATTCGGCTTGCTGCGCGAGGTGACCGTAACGTTGACGATCGCTGGCGTCACATGAGCGGCCAGCGTCTCCATCGCCTGGTCAACCGAGAGCAGAGAGCCCACGCTGTTGTCGTCGAGTGCCGGTACGCTGGGGGCAGGAACCTCCGCCTTCGCCGACAAGGGTTTGGCGAATTCGTAAGCCCCGACTCCCGCGATTACCGCCGCGGCGGCTACCGGCACAATCAAGTGCTTTGTTAGTGTGGTTTTGAAGTTGTCAAGCATGTTGCTCATTGGTTGTTCTTTTCTCCTTAGTCTGTTCATCAACTAATGATTTAGTTGATGGAAACGAAAAAATTTTAGGTCGTTCTGGTCAGGACGCCCGCGTGAAGCTTTTTGTGTTCCGGGTTTGTCCAGGTCACCTTCCACACGGAAACCGTCCACACCACGGCGCCAGGCCCATCCATTTGCCTGGTTCGCATCACGACAAACACCGTAGCCGGATGAAGGGCCGACGCTCTACTCCGGATCGCGGTCCGCGCAGGCCCGTCACCTTGAGTGCGCCGCTCCACAACGGGTGTCGGTTGCGGCAGGTGTTTAGCTGTCGCCTGCGGCAGGTTGGGGGAATAAGGGGGCTTCTCGAAAGGTGTTGTTGTCAGCTTTGCCGGCACGGCGTTTAGCCGATAGAAATCGGCGCCGTCGCCGGACACGGTCTGCCAGGCTTCGGTCGCGGGCTCGGGATTGGCAAACGAGATAAGCCGTGGGAGGTGCGGAGCCGCGACCGCCGCCGAGATGGCGAAGCCGGCTACAAGCGCCAGCGCGGGTGTCCATACTCGTGTCGCCGGCGGACGATCGCGATCGAGTATCTGCGTAACTCGTAACGAAGTGTGATGCATGCGGCTCACCGCAGCTTGAGCGAGGGCCAGACCACGCCGCAGAAATCCTTTCTCCGCCAGAGCAATCAGGCATGCGGCATAGGCCTGCGGGCTCTCGGTTCGAGCCAGCACCAGGTCATCGCATGCCATCTCCCGCTCCAGCGCCAGCCGGTCTTCAATCCACCAAACAGCCGGATGGAAGAAGAAAAACGCTCCCAGGATCTTTTGCGCGAGATTCGTGAAATCATCCCAGCGCCGCAGATGCGCCAGCTCATGCATCAGCACGGAGTTCAATTCGCGAGTCGAAAGCTCTTTCATGGCCCACGACGGGATCACCACCAGGGGCTTGAAATAACCAATCGCCGCCGGCATCCGCACACTATCGGAAACACAAAGCATCACCTGTCTTTGCTTCCGGGCCTCCGCGAGAGTTGATTGCAGCAACGGATCGAGGGTCGTGGTGTCCACCGGCGTGCACTTCTTCTTCAGCTTGACCAATTGCCTGAGGCCGAGGCCCACGCGGGCCAGACCAATTGCCGCGATGAAGAACCAAAGTGCGAGCAGATAGAGAGCCCATGAGGGTGACAGAGAAATCCGCGCCTGCCTGGTGAGGACTGCATGGCTGGCATCGAAGTGATCGACCAAGGGGAGTACGGCAATCGCGCCCAACACCGAGAGCCACACCGCGAAGCGTGTGCCCGAGTTCCGCTTTCCCATAACCCACAACAACAAACCGGCGAAGAGGACGATGCCGATTCCCTCGACCGTTGCGTTGAGCATCCTCTCGACGAACAAGCCCGCCAGTGTCTCGAGATGGAGTACCGGAATCATTGTTTATCGCCCCGTTCGAGCAGTTGCCTGAGGCGCCGCAGTTCCGACTGGTCGATTCCCCGGTCCTCCAGAATATTCATGACGAGCAGATCCTGAGAATCACCAAAGAAGCGGCTGACTAGATGTTTGATTTCCGAACGGGAAGCTTCCTCTCGCTCCACACACGGTTTGTAGACGTGGGCCCGGCCGTCCTTCAAATGCTTGACGTAGCCCTTGACTTCAAGGATGCGCATCGTGGTGAGCACAGAGTTGTAGGCCAGGTTCGAACCGATGGGAAGCGCGTCGAGCACTTGCTGTACGGTGCCCCACCGAAGTTGCCAAAGGACCTCCATGAGGCGCAGTTCGGCTTCGGTTAGAGTCTCCGACTTCTTGCGCGGCACCAGCCCTCCCTCTCCCAATCGCAGTTTAGACGGTCCACCGGTGGATTTGCTAACTAATAATTTAGTTGCAATTATTTGACGCCAGGTTGCGCGCGATATACGGACTATTTTCAACAGGTTAACCGACGTCGTGGGGCCGACGTTCCGGACCGGGCATCTCCGTCCGATGGTCGAAGCTCAGCTTCGATGAACCCCGGAAATATTCTCGGGATGATCGGGGACCAGCTGGTCACCTCTTGTCCGTCCCGGCTTTCAGGAACGTCCCTTTCTCCAGCTCGGTGAAAGCCTGCCGCAGCTGCTCCTGTGTATTCATCACGATCGGACCGTACCAGGCAACCGGCTCCTGTAGCGGCTTTCCGGAAACCAGCAGAAAACGGATGCCGTCGTCGCCTGCTTGTACGCACACCTCGTTTCCGCGATCGAACAGTATCAGGGAGCGGTTGTCGGCTTCGACCGGAGGCGTGGTATCGGCCCACTTCACAGGTTCGGTCGGAACCGCAAGCGGCCCTGACGCGTTGCAGAACTTCCCCGCCCCGCCAAAGACGTAGGCGAAAGCATGACGCGTCACTTCCACAGGCAGCGTCTTTCTTTTTCCGGGAGATACGGAAACGTCGAGATAGATGGGATCGGCTGCAATCCCCTCGACGGGTCCTTTCTTCCCCCAAAACTCGCCGCAGACAATGCGCACGTGCGTACCGTCATCGTCCTTCACTTCGGGAATCTCAGGGGCCTTCACTTCCTGATAGCGTGGTGCTGTCATCTTCAATGACGCGGGAAGATTCGCCCACAGCTGAAACCCATGCATACGTCCCGCCAAGTCCCCTTTCGGCATTTCCTGATGAATGATCCCGCTGCCCGCGGTCATCCACTGCACGTCACCGGCGGCAATCGCTCCTCGATTCCCCATGCTGTCGCCATGCTCGACGGTCCCCGCGAGCACATAGGTTATGGTCTCAATCCCGCGGTGGGGGTGCCACGGGAATCCTGCCAGATAGTCCTCGGGAACGTCATTGCGAAAGTCGTCGAGCAGCAAGAAAGGGTCGAAATCCGATGTATTGCCGAAGCCAAAGGCGCGGCGCAGATGCACTCCGGCGCCTTCGAGAGCGGGTTTGGCTCGGCTGAGCCGCTTGATAGGTCGTAACGACATCGCTGGCCTCCTGCCGCAAGTTCATATGATGACACGTTTACAGGAAAACGGTCACAGCAAGGGAAGGTCTCTAACCCCGCGAACAGGGGATCGCCGCTTGGACGCTCCATGGCTGCGGCGAGACCTCCCCGGCTCTGGAGGGCACAAGCAGCGTTGGGGATTCCGCCCAGAGACACATAGCGGCAATAGATCGCCACGGGGCGCCAGTCTTGCGCAAGCCGCTCGAGTTGAGCGAGGTTGACACCGAGGCCGCGATGAAGCCAAAGATATTCGCAGGGGAAGGCATCCGGCTCACCCAGCGTCCGCATGGCAATCTACTGCGACTCGCATTTTTCCATGCCAGAGACTTCACGCAGCTGTTCTAATAATAAGGTACCGGCTTCCACGCCGTGGTCGACGGCGAACACGCAAGTCGCAACGTAAACAAGGGCGAAACCCGGCTTTGGCTGCGGCCGAGGCGGTAGGATAGTAACGAACATTACTCTCTTTGCAGGTGCTCGCTGGACAGATTGGGCGGCAATAGATTCCGCTGGTCTAGGAGGGCGATGAAAAACATGCCGTCAAGACGCGCACCCTAGGTTAAGCTCGCGCGGGAGCAGACTTGCCAGTCCGGAGGCATAGGCTCGGCCGAACTGTGATATTCAACGCCGTCGGCAACAAGTCGACACTTACCGGCCACAATTTCTTGGCCACTGACCAGCTCCCTGAAATGCGGCATGCCATGATCACTCAGAGCAGAACGAGTTGGCACGTCATCGGAATGACGATATCTCTCCTACCTGCAAACCTCTGCACCCGTTCCAATGCCAGGGGCCCTTGGGCAGCCAGCTTGGCACGCAACTCGGCGTAATCCGGGAATCGTTGCTCCACGCAAACGGTCTGGCGGCGCCGGACGCCGAAACCTTCCATCGCCATTGAGCTGCGAGCCACATGCTCGCTTTCCGCCGCATAGAAACTCCATGGGGAGTCCCGCGAATGATCGAAGGCCACAATGTCGGGAGCCAGAGTCTTGGCGTGGGAAAGCATCGCACCGGGATCGACCATTTCGTGCAAGCAGAATTCAAAGTAAACCACGTCGCTCAACAAGGATGCTTCCTTGAAGTCAGTGGCCAGAATCTCAAGCTCCGCACCCCGCGATGCTAGGATCGCCTTGTCCTGCCTCAGCGACTCGACATTTTGATCGACCGCTACCAGGGTCCGCGACGGGCACTGGATATCGAACAGGTGCCCGGCTCCGACTCCAACCATCAGGACAACCTTATCCCGGAAGTCATAAAAGTCATGGAGTTTTCGCGTGAGCTGGGCTCGGTCGACGGCCAGGAGGCACCCCCAGGGAAACAGTAACGCTAGCTGCTATCATTCGCCACGACTGAAAAAGATCCCTGTGGCCTCCTGTTCGTCGTACAACTCTACACGACAACTTTGCAACTTATCGACTGCGACCCGAGGGCCCGAAGGTGTCAGGAGTGGCGAAGGGATAACCTTGCCCTATCCATTTTGACAATTGCGGGCTGGCGCAAACCCGCGTATAAGGTAGAGCCCGGACGTCGCTAATCAGCTGGCCGTCGGAGAAAGACCCTTGTGGGAGTGGATTCTCGCAACAACTCCCGTGTTGACCTGCCTCGCTTCTTGGTCCTTGCAAGCGTCTATATCCTCGCCGTCGTGTGCAGCGAGTATCTTTCTTCAGGTCCGACGCCCTTCGGGCTTGCTGATTCCGTCCTTCTGTGTGCGCTGCTGGTAACGCAGAGGCGTCATTGGTGGCTCTCAATTCTGGCGGTGGGGCTCATTCGTCTGGGGCTGGGTGCGGCACTCGGGACACGCCCCATGTGGTTCTTGCTCTACGTCATCGCCAACGATTCGGCCAAGGCCCTTTTTGCCGCATGGTGGATGGAGCGTGTGTTGCGGGCCCCCGTGCGCCTAAACACCTATCGACAATTCGTGGTTTTTCTCGGAATTGCTGCGGCGGCGGTGCCGCTGATCTCAGCTTTCGTCTCCATCCCGGTTTTCCATGCCCTGGGAGATCCCGCCGGGGGCGGGTTCTATCGATGGTTTCTGCGAGACTCCCTGGCGCAAGCCACAGTCACTCCTGCCCTTCTTTTCTGGGTTACCAGAGACTTCAGGCATGCCGACCGGCCGACGAAGGAGGATCTGTTGGTGTTCGGCGGGCTGGCCGTGACCTTGGGCAACGCCTTCTTTCTCCATCATGCAGAGATCTCTCTGCTAAAGATCTACGCTCCGATTCCCTTTCTGATCTGGGCGGCAGCGCGACTGAGCCCCTTTGCCGCGGCCAACGCCGTTGCAATTATCTCCTTTGCCGCGGTACTGGAGACAACGGACCAGACCAGCTTCTCCTTGCCAGCTTCGACAAGTGACGTGGCATTCTTGACCCCTCTGTTTACTCTGCTGGTGTCGATCCCCTTACTATCCTTCTCCATCCTCAGATCGGAGAAAGAACAGCAGAGCCGAAAGTTCAAGGCGCTGCTCGATGCCGGACCGGTCGCTGCCCTCATGGCACCGGAACCCGGGCATAACCATGAAGGAACAGATTCGGGGCAAGCGGAGAAACGCAGAGTTCTTGACGAACTCGCGCACCTGAACCGGGTTGCCTCCATGGGCCATATGGCTGCTTCCGTGGCGCATGAACTGAACCAGCCCTTGTCAGCAATCTTGAGCAACGCGCAGGCCGCCGAACGGTTTGCCAACGCCCACGTGCCGAATCTCGAAGAGGTCCGAGCGGCATTGGAAGACATCATCGAAGACGACCAGCGTGCCAGGTCCATTGTCCGCCACATGCTGCAGGTTTTTAAGAGACACTCCCTGACCGCACACGTTGTCGACCTGAATGAAATCGTTCGCAATACGAATCATCTGGCGCGACACGAGGCGCTGCTTCGCGGGGTTCAACTGCAATGCAGGCTTCTTGGAGAACCGATCTGGATTTCAGGCGACGACATCCCCCTCCAGCAAGTAATTTTGAATCTGGTCACGAACGGCATGGATGCGATGCGACACTTGCCGAGCGAACAGAGGGTTATGACCATAGAAACAGCCCTCTCCGATGCAAACGGCTTCGCAATTGTAGCGGTGACCGACGCCGGAACCGGAATCTCGCCGGAAGATCAATCTAAGTTGTTCACCCCATTCTTCACCACGAAGCGCGACGGTTTGGGTCTGGGGTTATCGATCTGTCAGTCAATCGTCCACGCCCTGGGCGGGCACATCAAAGTAGAAAGCCGATCGGACAGGGGAGCAGTTTTTCTGGTCATGCTTCCGTTGTCCAGGTTCGCACAATTGCGGAGTAACCGCTCAAACGCTGCGTGAGATGTCGCCGGACCGATGCTTCGTCACAATTGCCAAAGCTGGCCGGCGGGTACGATAATGTTACGTCCCCATTGGGCGCCCCGATTCTCACCGTGCTGCAGGGGTTCGGTTCCGTGAAGGATGATGTTGTTTTTTTGATCGACGACGACCCTAGTATCCTCCGCTCCGTGAGCCGCCTGTTGCGTTCCCACCATCTACGCGTTCAAACCTGCCGTTCTGCCCAGGAGTTTCTCGTGCAGCAAGCCCCGCCCGGAGCAGCCTGCATTGTGCTCGACCTGCAGATGCCCGGGGTGAGCGGTTTGGACTTGCAACGGCTGCTGGCACAAAGACGCCAGATCATGCCCAGCATCTTTATTAGCGGCCATGGCAGCATTCTCTCCTCAGTCAACGCCATGAAAGAAGGTGCTGTCGATTTTCTGACCAAGCCCTTTGATGACGAACAGTTGCTGTCGGCTGTTCACACCGCTCTCACGCAGTCACGCCAGGCATGTGCGCGCCGGGATGCTCTGGACCGGGACCGGGCAATTTTCCAGACCTTGACCCAGAGAGAGCAGCAGGTGTGTGTTCGAGTAGCGCAGGGAATGCTCAACAAGCAAATCGGGGGAGAATTCGGTACTACCGAAAAAACCATCAAAGTGCAGCGCGGTCGGGTGATGCAGAAACTGGGCGCGCAGTCGGTCGCCGATGTAGTGCGACTGGTCGAGCGCCTGCGCTCCGCGGGCCATCTCTGAGATTCATTCCTTCGAAAGCCAAGCGCGAAGTGGCGCGGGCACACTCAGCTTCAGTTCTGACTGAACCCGTCCTTTGATTCTCGGCGGGCTTCTGCCTGCCGGTCCTGAAGGAGAACCACGCCCTTTTACCCGCCTACTGGCAAGACTCGGCGGAACGGCTTAAGATGTCTGATCTCTTTCCGAGGGGGACCAGGCAGTGGTGTCGGCCCACGTACCAGGCTGCACCTCTGCTGTTTGCAGGATTAGTAAGCTGAGAACGAGGTTCACGACGATGAACAACGCAAGCGCAACGGAACAGGCAGTCCGGCAGACGTCTGCAGCCTGTGGGCTGGCAATCGTCCGCGTCACCGTCGGCGCCATGTTGGTGTCGGTCTTCTTCGAGAATCTGGGAAAGGGTCTCTACACTCCATCAGGCTACTCGGGCCTGATCAACTCCTACATAAACGCAGGTCACTCGCCAGACGCCTGGAAGGCAGTGATGGGGTTTGTGGCGAGCCATGCCGCTTTGGCGGCTCCCATGCAAGCGCTCACGGAGATCTCTCTTGGTGTGCTGCTGGTAATCGGACTGCTCACACGTCCGGTAGCTTTGGTGGCGTTTGGCTACCTGGCTAGCCTTTGGGTGTCGGAGTGGGGCACGGCCTGGATCTGGGAGCTCCTGGTTCCCGTGCTGGCATCGCTCGCGCTCTCAGTAGGACGCGCCGGCCGAGCCTGGGGCGTCGATGCATGGCTGGCGCGGCAGTGGCCTTCATCCCCGTGGTGGTGATCGGAAAACCATCCCGTGCGAGTCTCGGTCATCATTCCCACCCATAACGAAGCGCAGGCGATCGGCCGTGTCCTGGCTGATCTCCCTCCCGACATGGTTAGCGAAGTGCTGGTGGTGGACAGCAATTCCACCGACGGGACTCCCGAGATCGCGGCGAGATGGGGGGCGCGCGTCATCCGTGAATCTCGCCGCGGGTATGGTCGCGCTTGCTTGACCGGCCTGGCTCACACGAATTCTCCCGACATCGTGGTGTTCCTCGACGGCGACTATAGCGACCGACCAGCGGAGTTGCCCACTCTTCTGGCGCCCATCACCGAGGGCCGCGCCGACATCACACTGGGCTCCCGCCTGGGCAAACAACGGATTCCCGGTGCCCTCCCCTGGC
Source organism: Terriglobales bacterium (assembly GCA_035262225.1). Classification (GTDB taxonomy): domain Bacteria; phylum Acidobacteriota; class Terriglobia; order Terriglobales; family Acidobacteriaceae; genus DATFTE01. Next base: position 10,904 of record DATFTE010000220.1, on the reverse strand, counting down.
ACGCGGCGTTCGGTAATCGCCTTGCAGCCAGCCTGATCAGGCTTCTCTACGGCCTGAACATCAGCGACCTCGGACCCTTCCGCGCGGCACGCATGGATGTCCTCCAACGGCTTCAACTGGAACAGACCACATACGGCTGGGCAGTGGAAATCATCCTGAAGGGTGCCGTGAAGGGATTTCGCGTCGTAGAGGTTTCGGTGAGCTATTACCCCCGCATTGGAAAATCGAAGATCAGCGGCACACTCAAGGGCACGGTCGGGGCAGCGTGGTTCATTCTCAGCCTGATAGTACGCTATTATTTTCAGCATCCAGGAGCGGGTCTGCCGCGGTCGGCGTGAGGCTTGGTACACATCTCGTATGAAACCCTCAAGAAAGATGCTGGCACCCTCCTCCAGCTCGGACCGCACGCTGGTTATCATGGCAAAAGCGCCGATGCCGGGTTCGGTCAAGACCCGACTGATGCGAAGCCTTCCTGAGCCGGCCGTCACCGCCCTTTACGGCTGTCTGCTGGGCGACACAATAAGACTGTCGCGTTCATTGGGCGCCGTAGAAGTTGCCATCATGTGCCCCAACTCAGATGTCGAGCCACTGGTGCGCCTGGTGGGAGATGACGTCCGTGTGGTGGCGCAGGAAGGCGAAGGTCTGGCGGCGGGCCTGATCTCTGTGTTCAGAAAGTTCGCCGTCGGGAACCAGCGCGTCGTCGCGTTCAACAGCGACAGCCCGCACCTTCCAGCATCGGTGTTGGAAAGCGCCTTCGAGAGGCTGGCCTCTCACCACATGGTGGTCGGGCCGACGGACGACGGAGGCTACTATCTGGTGGGAGCCAAGTCCGCACATCGAACCCTTTTCGAGGGCGACGGGATGGGCACCCGGAATGCGCTGGAGACACTGTTGGAGCGCGCCCGCGCCCTCCGGCTTTCCGTAGGGCTCACCGATTCCTTCTACGACATTGACGTTGCCGCCGACCTGGTGCGGCTCGCGGCGGAACTGGAACTCGCTCCGGCCCGTGCGCCGCAAACGACGGCCTGGCTGAAAGCGTGGAAACCGGCGATCGGCCAGTTGCGAACTGGCACAACAGACTTGTGAACCTCACTTCGTCCCACCGGCTGTACGGCCTTGGCGCCATCCTGCTGGTCGCGCTTCTGGTCTGCTCACGTCAATTCAGCAGTATCGGTCGACCGTCCTTCCTGATTCCTTTGGCGGTAGCCGGCGTGGCCTACCTGCTCGCCATCCGTGAACTCTTCCTCGCTCCGGCACTCCCCAGGCATGTCGTCGCCATTGGCCTGCTGTTAGCCGCGCTGTGGCAACTTCTATTCTTACGGATGCCGCCGGGCCCCGACGACGACATCCATCGATATGTCTGGGACGGCCGCGTGCAGCGCCTCGGCTACAATCCGTATGTTGTCGCTCCCAACGATCCTGCCCTCAGTGCGTTGCACACCATGGAGACCCGCACGCTCAACAATCCGGGCCTGGCGAGTCCGTATCCTGCGGGCGCTGAGCTTTTTTTCCGTGCCGTAACGGCGATTCATGAGTCTGTCTTCGCCCTGAAAGTCGCGTTTGTGATTTTCGCCTGGGCTGTTGTTCTTGTTCTGTTCGACGTCCTGCGACGCAGTGGACAGGCAACACACTGGGTCCTCGCGTATGCCTGGCACCCGCTGCTGGCCACGGAAGTGGCAGGCAGTGGCCACATCGACATCGTCGGCGTATTGCTGCTGGTGGTTTCATTTGCCGCGCTGCTGCGCCGTTGGCGAACGCTTGCGGCGGTGGCGTTGGGGTTGGCGATTGCTGTGAAATTGCTCCCGCTTGTCCTCCTGCCACTTTATTGGCGCCGTGTTCGCCTGCGCGATGCTGCGCTCGCGGCACTCGCGGCTGGACTTCTATACGTACCATTTCTCCACCATGGCCGGATCCCGATTGGCTCGCTGGGGACCTATGTGCAGAGTTTCCGCTTTAATGATCCGGTATTTGCAATACTCGAGCGAGCAGCGCCTCCGCAGCTTGGGGTTGCTCTGGCAGTTCTGGTCGGCTTTCTTATCGCAATCAGGATGAGAAGCAAGTCGCAAGAATTGTCCCCGGAGACGTTTGCCTGGCCGATGGCAGCATCGCTTCTCTTCGCGCCGGTCGTCTACCCTTGGTATCTGCTCTGGCTGCTGCCCTTCCTGTGGTCGGCCTCGGCACTGCCGATCGTCGTCTGGACAGTGAGCATTATTCCCACCTACTATGTCTGGCATTTGCGTAAACTTGGACGTCCGTGGATAGCGCCTGGCTGGGTCATGTGGCTGGAATATGGCGCTGTGGCCGCGGCGGGTGCGATGTTCATCTGGTACCGGATTGCACGGCGGGGCGACGCACAACAGACACGGTTGTAAAGAGCCAGGCACACCCGATTCCTGTATCCGGGAGCACCCGCGCATCATCTTAGACGCTCATTCACATTCACCGAGGAGGACCTTCATGAAAAATTTGGGTCGCGTAACAGGGATCGGTCTCCTAGCGTTCGGGGTGCTGGTCCTTACTGCAACTTCCTGGGCGCAAACGCGCCCGCCTATTCTTGAAGAGATTGCCAAAACCTACGGTCTCGATTCCTTCGGGCAGATCGAAGCGATCCGCTACACGTTCAACCTGGCCTTCCCCGGCGTCAACCTCGCTCGCTCATGGGAATGGGAGCCCAAGACCGGCAAAGTGTCCTACGAGGGGAAGGATAAAGACGGGAAGCCGGTCAAGGTTACTTACATGCGCTCCGAGATCGGCAGCCAATCTGACGCCGTGAAGAAGGACATCGACCCCGGGTTCGTCAATGATAACTATTGGCTTCTGTTCCCCTTCCATGCTTTTTGGGACACCAGCGCCACGGTGACCGATCAAGGTATGCATAAGCTGCCGGTGGGCACCGGCTCCGCCAGGCTGGTCTCGGTGAAGTATCCCTCGGAAGGCGGTTATACGCCGGGCGACACATGGGACCTCTACGTCGGCAAAGACAACCGCGTCGAGCATCTCGTCTACCACCGCGGCGGGCCCCAGAAGCCGAGCCTCGTCGTCGCATCTTGGGGAGGTTATAAGAAGGCAGGTCCCCTGCTGGTCTCAACCGACCATCGCGGCACCGCCGATGGCCACCCCCTCCACCTCTTCTTGACTAACGTAGCAGTTAGGCTGGCAGGCTCGGATACCTGGATCGACGCCAAGTAAGGGGGGCGCCATTCTTCACGAATCGGCGTCTCTGGCAATCACCACAGTCGTGCAGGAACTGCTCAGTTTGGGCAGGTCGCGGGTCTTGGCCATGCGAATCTGGAGCTGTGCGCGCTCCCCGCGAATGATCGGACAGTAGAAGTCTGGCTGAAACAGCGCGCCCTGGAGGCGCCGTCGACCGGCGCATCCGCCGTGGCAGGAGTCGCGGAACTCGCAGGGCAGACACGCGTCGGGGAGCGTCCGGGCCTGTTCGAAGGAGGGTGAGCCCAGAATGTTCATTCCAGCGGAAATCAGGCCTGACAGCGGCTCGCCCGATCCTGGCCAATAGACGCAGGGCTGAGTCGTGGCCCGCGGAGTGACTCGCACCGTGCTTACTCCACATCCTCCCTGACGGGGCGGAAGCCCCGCCATCGCCCGGACCAGCGGCTCGCCGATGGCGATGACGTCGGTTTCGGCAAAGAGACGCCGGAACCCTTCCCAATATTCGTCGTAAGTCAGTACGTAGAGATCCGATCGCACGGCCTGGTACACGTTTACCCGCAGGGGCGCATCAAAGCGCTTCGCCACTCGGGCCACCTGCGCCAGACGCAAGTGGTTCGCCTTCATCATCACCGCGATGATGGTCACGGGCACTCCCAGCCTTAGACAACGTTCTGCCTGCTGGTGGATGAGCGCCCAGTTTCCGTCTCCGCGCTGTGCATCCTGTTCCGCCTGGTTCGGGTAGTCGAGAGAAAATTCGACGTCGTGAAAGGCGCTTAGATCGGCGTCTTCGAGAACTGCGACACTATGGCCGTTAGAGGTGATCGTGAGTTTGATGGGCAGCGTCCTGAGGTACCGAAGTATGGCCTTGAAGTCCGGATGCATGCCGTTCTCACCCGTGCCCAGATTCACGGAACGAACGGGCAGCCGCTCCACGACGGACCTCACCTGATCCAGTGTAAGACGGTCCGTGCGGCTCGGATCCCGGTAGCAAAAGGAACAGGCGAGGTTGCACTCGTTGGTGAGCCCGATTCCAAGCGCAACCGTGGTCTCTGGCGCGGTGGTACCGAGGAAGGCTGCCGAAGATTGGCCAGGGTGGCTACTCACCCGTCGTTCTCCTTAGCAGAACGGAAGGTACAACCATTCACGCCTGCTGCATTGTGGGTTAAATGTTGATACCAGGTGTGCCTTGAGAAAGAACAAGTTGGCAGGTCTGGCGGAGCGGGAGAAATTCGAAACGCCGTTAATTCTACAAGGCGTAAGTATTAGCCTTTCGAAAATTTAGCAGCATTTCTGGGAGAAGTAAAGTTCAAAACAGTAGCCGATCCGATCGCCGTTGCCGCCCCCTGCGCGTCAACTTCCGGGTTGCTCGTGATTCAATTACCATTAGGGAACCGTTATCGTCTCGGGAAGTCCGGGCGGACTAAAGCAGACAGTAAGTCCTGCCAGGCGTCATCACAGAGCGAGTGCCCGAGGGTTTCGCACAAGCGGGAAGCCGACAACGGTGCCAGCAAAATATCCTCCACATCCCAGCCCAGCGCGTCACACCACAACTCGGCCGTACTGGTAGTACTTACAAGCACAATGGGAATGAAGCTTGAGATACACCTTACTTGCTCGGTCAGATCTGTCCAGTTGCAGATCTGCCAGGGCGAGGTCCGCGACGATGGCCGTTCTCTCGGATGCTGAGGCGAGCAATTTCTTAGCGGCCCTGATGCTGTTTGCCCACTCAACTTTGAGACCACGTCGTTGCAAATCCTCCTCTATCGCTTCCGGGTTTCTGCCGCTCACAAACATAATGGTGTTTACTGGTTCCTCGAAGGCAAATCGCGTAACGCCAATGACGTCTTCGTACCGAGTCCAGTTGCCTGCAGTCTCCCCCAATGGCGGCAACGGAGCCGATCAGCAAAGTACGTCAAGATAATCACTCAAATACTGGCAGGAGTGACAGTTGAACGAAGAGACCGTCCGGCCTAAGGTCAACCGTCAGTCTGCGTGTTCGGTTCCCCCCTCTCGGCAATTCGGGCGATCTCGAGTTGATCGGGGTAAGACCAATGAGATTGAGGGCCCATTGTCTTCGTCTGTCCGGGATCCTTGCAGTAACGAGGAGGAGCAATTTGCACGAAATCTCGAACCAGAATCACGCCGAGAAGGAATCCGAGCGTTTCTATCCTCATGTGAAATGGAAGAAGTTCCTTTTGCTGCTGGGGGCGATAGCTCCCGTCTGTGGCGCAGCACAAATCCGACCTGGGGGCGTGCAGGTCTTCCCTTATTACTGGGACAAACCGTCAGTGCGCCTCGAAGAGGACCTTGCGTTGCCTTCGGCCGCGGGCACCATTGATTCGAAAGGCACGGACGATGAACCACCGGTTATTTCATCCGATCTGGGTGTCCGGCGGCGTGAGGTACGGGAGGGCAACTTCCAGTGGAAGAGTGCTTTTGCGCAATACGATTTTGAGATTTCCATTCAGCACGGTTGGCGATTCGCGCATGAGTACGGCACACGCGATGCCACGGGATACGGACCTTGGTTCCACGACTGGACCAACTCCATAGGAGAGACTCGAGGATGGGATGATGGCGACGGTTGGCACGCCAGCTATGTCGGACACCCGCTCAACGGGGGCATCTACGGCTTCATCGAGCAGCAGAATGACCCTCTTTATCGCAAGGTGGAGTGGGGCGACGGGCGGATCTATTGGAAGAGCCGCTTGCGGGCGCTGGCGTTCTCAGCAGTCGCCAGCACACAATGGACTCTGGGCCCCCTCAGTGAAGCCTCCCTTGGGAATGTGCAGTTGCATGCCTCACCGGGCTTTATTGATCTCGTGCAAACGCCCACGCTAGGCGTGATGGAGATGATGGGCGAGGACATGCTCGATCGCTATGTCGTGATCCCGCTCGAGAATCACACGGCGAATCCCTGGCTCATTCTGGCAGCGCGGAGTTTGTCCAATCCGGCGCGCAGCTTTGCGAGCCTGATGTCCCTCCACTGGGGCTGGACACGGGAAAACCGGCCTGGGTTGTTCGGGGAAAACCACACCATGCGCAAAGAGCTGGTAGGGGAATACAAGAGGGGTCTGATCAGTGCGCCCTTCGGCCCGCATACTCCCGAAGAAAAAGCAGCGATGAACCTGGCAGTTGAAAACGCTCATCCGCCGAAAGAGGCTCCCATCGAGTTGCACGCATACGCCATTTACGAGAACTTGCTGAACGGGCACAACTGCCTGGGGGGAGGCGCCCAAGGAGCCGCACGCATCCGTCCTGCGTGGCAAGTCGTAAGCGAGGTAAACGGATGCATGATCGTCAACACACCCACCTATGAAAGCGCGGATTCAGTCACATTCTCGGTGGGTCCGCGCTGGACGCCGCGCCCAGCCCAGCGTTTCGCTCCCTTTGTCCAGGTGCTCTTCGGGGGAAGGCGATTGACTTACGAGGTGCTGAATCCGGAGCTGCGCGACTCGCTGCTGAAGGCGTGGGATGACGGCAAGGGCACGCTTCCCCATTACCCCAAGCGCAGTGACTACGAGGTTCAGAACCAGGCTCTTGGATTCAACCTGACGATGGGCGGCGGCTTCGACGCGGCTTTTGGCCGGGCATTTGCCTGGCGCGTGCTTGAACTGAACTACTCGCACAGTTGGCTTCCGGACGTGCACTCGATCAATGCGTCCAGCAGTCTGCAAGTGCGTACCGGGGTGGTGCTGCGCATCGGGAATTGGTAAGTGACTGGACGGGCGAGGATCGATTTATTTTCTTGCCCGTAGGGCTGGCTTTGGGTCGCCTATCTTGCACGGTGACGTCAGGTCTCGGGATCGAATAGGGTGCCGGGTACTCCAGCGACGTCAACGGGAAGCGCGTAAAGGGCGCCTCCGGGACCGCCGTTCTTGTCGCGCGCGGTTGTGACGAAGAGCGTCTTCATGTCTGGACCACCGAAAGCGGGCGCCGTCGGATTGCGGGCCGGAAGGTGATATTGCGCCATCAGCCGCCCGTGAGGGTCGTACCTGTGCACCCGAGAGCCCTCGTACTGCGATGACCAGTAACACCCCTGCACGTCGACAGCGGCGCCATCCGGGCGACCTCGATCGGTGGCCGTTGGTTCGATGCGAACAAACTCCCTGCGGTTCGACGCTGCTCCCGTCGCGGGATCATAGTCATAGCAATAGATGACGAAGCGAGGCGTATCCGAAAAGTACAGCGTGCGCCCATCCGGCGAGAACGCCAACCCGTTCGAGGTCATGAACCCCGAGTCCAACCGGGCTAGACCATGCCGATCGTACCGATAGAGCCCCGCCGTGCCACCGGCCTTTGGCTCATCAACTGTGCCGGACAGATAGCGGCCGCGCGGGTCGACCCGGCCGTCGTTGAAACGATTCGTGGCTGGATTCTCGGCATTGTCGGCCAGCCTGCGTCGCTGCTCACCGCTTGCATCCAGCAGCCAGATTCCGGAGCGCATCCCGGCGACATAGCCGCCACCCCGCGCCGGTGCGACGCACCCAATGTCTTCGGCAACCGCATCAACCTCGTGGCGCCCGGATTGAGGATCGAAACGGTGCAAGCGGCGGCCAGTGATATCAACGAACACCAGCACGCCCGCTTCCGCCCACCACACGGGTGATTCGCCCAGCGCACATTGCGAGTCCAGAATGAGGGAGAACTCAGCGGTCATCCAGCGCCTCCGGTGCTTCGGCACGTCGAGCAGGATAGCAGATGGTTCCGCTGCCGCGAGGGGGCTAGCCGCAATACTAACTCATAGGTATCTTAATTTTGTACCTATGGGGCCCCTGTCGGGTTGAAGGGATAACGCCTCCAATTCAACCGCCCTCACCACGAAGCCGCGAACGGCGATTGGTCCTTTTCGGGTAAGGCGTACCCCGATCCGGTGTACGTTCCAAGTCAAGTAGAGGACATCGTGATTTCATTATTGAGCCGCCGGTGACATCTGTTAACAATGCCAGTTCTCGGGCCGCCTGCACGGAGTCTACACTTCTCGGCGCTGCGGTCTCCCGTACAAGTGTGGGCTGGCCCTTTTTGCTACTCAGGAGGACTCGGGCGGTGGCGCTCGCATCATCCATCCGCGATCCGGACCTGGCAAATCGTGCTGTCGACGTTGCCATCCATATCGGCCTCGTCTTCCTACTGGCGACAGGTTGCCTGATGATCCTGCGACCTTTCCTGCCGCTCCTTCTCTGGGGCATCATCGTGGCTGTGGCGGTTTATCCGGGCTACCGAAGGCTGAAGGATTTCTTAGGTGGGCGTGGAGGGCTGGCCGCCGTCCTTTGCACGGTCTTTCTTCTAGCGCTCCTGATCATTCCCGTGGTTCTCTTGACCGGAACATTGATTGCGGGCATACAGTCGGCGACGGCGCACCTCAAAGACGGGACCTTTACCATCCCCCCGCCGCCTCCCCGGGTCGAAACCTTGCCGGTGATCGGCGTGCCCCTAAAAGGCCTATGGAATCAGGCTTCCACTAATTTGAACGCAGCACTGCGAACTTTCGCCCCACAAATCAAGGCTGTTTTTCTCGAGTTGCTTTCCGCATCCACCGGGGTGGGCCTCACCGTACTGCAATTTGTCCTCTCCATCCTGCTAGCCGGAGTTCTTCTCGCGTATGTTCAGACCGGAGCGAAGGTGTCACGTTCACTCGCTAACCGCCTTTTTGGTGTGAGAGGTCCGGAGTTTGAGGAGATCGCTGCGGGGACAATTCGCAGCGTTACCACCGGCATTCTGGGTGTTGCGTTCATCCAGTCGATTCTCGCGGGCATCGGTTTTCTGGTTGTGGGGTTGCCGGGCGCGGGCCTCTGGGCAGCGGGCTTCCTTCTTGCCGCCGTGCTGCAGGTGGGAGCTTTCGCCCTTATTCCTGCCGTCATATATGTCTTCATGACCGCAAGCTCTACCAAGGCTGTGATTTTTCTGATCTGGTGCGTCTTCGTGGGTGCGATGGACAATGTGCTGAAGCCTCTGCTGCTTGGGCGCGGCTCCGCAGTCCCGATGATCGTGGTTTTCCTGGGCGTGGTGGGTGGATTCATCGCCATGGGAATCGTCGGCCTATTCGTGGGTGCGATCGTTTTGTCGGTGGGCTATAAGCTGTTCCTCACGTGGCTTGTTCCGCAAGCTGCAACGAAGCCCGGTTAGGCCCCGATATTCCAGCTGAATCATGCACACCTATTACTGCGATTGAGTGCCTTGTTGATGGCGAGGTAGTCTTTCCCCCACAACTCTGGTCCCGAGTTCCCCAACCCAGGCGATCCTCACATGTCACGCGACAAGCAGCGCGGCTCGGACTGCAGGCTGCAGCGCAGGTCTACCAGCAAATGCCAGTATTGCCCGAGAGCAGTCCGGAAACCCAATACATTCGAAAACTGGGACAGAAACTGGTCGCAACCATCCCTGGAACGGCTTGACCCTATCACGGTTACCGGGTTGTGACACAGCTAAGGATCTGCGGCCGTGTGGCTCTTCCGGGCGAGCAGGCAGAGTTTGTCGCAAGCTGGTCAGCCTTGGCGTTCTGCAATAAGGACACACTGACGAGCTGACTATCTGTTGAAGGGGACGGTGGTTCAAGATTACATGAGGACATACGACTACGCTACGAACAAATCCCCCTATGCCCAGTGTTTCTTCAATTTTAGTTTGTCTTGTTTTTGTGTTCCAGGAAATGCCGCTGGCATGAAATACCTAACGAACGTACTTCAGCAAACTCTGGCCTCTCGCGAAGTTTCGATAATAGAGGGTCTGTTTCCATCTGCGGATAGGCGCAGTAGTCCTGTTCGATCGCTCGGCGCAACTCGCGCAAGGCGAGGTCCGGTTGATCGCAGAGCGAGTCCCATCCCGCGAGAAAGTATTTTGGACCAGGGTCGTCCACCGCCATCACTCCTGAATGAAGCTGTTGTGCAGCGACGGCCTCTGCTCGTGTGCGCGGACGATGCTGCAGGCACGGCTCCAGCATCTGCCGACCGTACTCGACTGTTGGCGGTAGGCCCTGCAACTCGTAAAGTGCCTCAGCCTGCCTGCCCTCACGCAAGAAAATCTCCACCTTGCCGACTCTTTCATATTCCGAGCCGGAATATAGCTGCAGATACTCCCTGGCACGCTCGTATCTACCCAATGCCATAAAGACATTGCCGCACGAAGGCAAGTCCGTAGCACCGGCATCGAGGAACCGAGCCTTCTCGCATTCGCTGGCAGCGTCGTTCAGAAGGCCTCCGTACCAGAGCACATACGAGTAAACAAGATGTACTGCTGCACTATCGGGGCGGCGGTGAAGAAGTTCGGTAATATCATCGTAGGCCCGGTTCAGTTCGCCTTCCTCGCTTTCCATATTGATGAGGTCGCTGGCTGCGTCAATACGCCCGGAATCCAGAGCCACGGCTCGTTGCAGTGCCGCCTTCGCGCGCAACCTAAATGATTTGTCGACGTCTCCGAAGCCGCTTTTATAGTAATAAAGGTGTCCCAGACGCGCCCACGCCGAGGAGTAGCTGGGATCTACAGCTACGGCGCGTTGCAGCAGGTGGATCGCGTTCTCGATCTGCGAATTCGTGGAATTGCCTTCCGACACCGCCCGCAGATACAGCTCATACGCTTCTGCATTGTGCGATGTGTTCGAGGAAGCCCCCGGACCGGTGTTCACACGTAGCGCCGCAATCAGTCCGTGCTGCACACGCGTAGCTACCTGCTGCTGTATTCCGATCAGATCGCGAGCGGAACCTCGCACGGTGTCACGCCAGAGCACTCGGTTGTTC